>DASRHP010000009.1:600000-828497 GCA_035650475.1 Candidatus Binataceae bacterium | reverse complement strand
GCCAGAAGGGCGATACGAATTTCGACGCCGAAAGCAAAAAGTGGTTGATGCCTAGATACGGCTTCTTGGTGATCAGATTGCGGGGCAACCCCGTCGAGGTCCACGGCCGGCGCCACGGCACCACGCCGCTTTCCAGCAGATCGATGATCTTCTCCGTCACGATTGCGTAAACGTCCATCGTCCCATGCCTCCTCGCTCAGTAGCCGTCTTCGTCGATCCGATGGGCGGCGAAGTCGCGGGCCGCTTCCTCGCCGTGCCCGCATCGGGAGCCGTAAAGGGTTCGATCTTCGGAATAGTAGAACGCGCGTTCGCCCCGAGTTATCGGAATTTCACAGCCGGGCTTGGCGCATGTGGCCGGATACCGGACGGTGATCCATTTGGGGTCGCATTTGAACCTACGTCGCATCGTTGGTCCTCCTCTGGCTTCGCCCGCTTCCGCGTAAGCGGCAGGGCGCTGTCTGCTTCGTCCCCGCACAACTTTTTCCGCGCGGGCCTCTCGCACTCGAATTGGAGGCCCGTGCGCAGATTCCTCAGATGCGTGGGCGGAGCGGGCGGCAGGACGTGCCAGAGCGAAGCGTCCGGTCAGGGCTGGCGCGGCGTGCTAGCGGAGCACACGCCACCATTTAGAGCGGTGGCGAAAGGGAGAAAGCGGGTAGGTCAGGCCGGGCCGGCGGATGGGCGCGCTTGGGGGTGTCAACGCCGGTTTAATTCTGACCCGCCTTTGCGCGGAATCGCCGAAGTAAAACTGACCCATCTCAGTGCGCTCTGAACAGGGGGAGCGCGAGGGGGACCTTCCCCCTCGCCGCTCCGTTGAATGCTGCGGTTATTGTGGACGGGCGAAGATCCGATGGCTTGCGGGACGGCAGTGAAGCGGCGAGTCTTTTTGGGAGCGAGGATCGGTGTCGATGATTGAGCTGAACGAACCGCTTTCCGATCAGGAGATTGCGGAACTCGATGAGTTCCTGATGTCCGACGCCACCCCCGAGGAGAGCCTGGACATCGTGACGCTGGACGGGTTTCTGACCTCGCTGGTGATCGGTCCAGAGGTGGTCCCGCCAAGCGTGTGGCTCCAGACGATCTGGGGCGGCGAGGGCGAGCCGCGGTTCGAGTCGTCAGCGCAGGCGCAACGCGTGATCAGCCTGATCATGCGCCGTTTCAACACGCTGAGTTTCCTGTTCGAGGAGCCGCCCGAGTTCGCACCGATTCTGTGGGAGCGCAAGGTGGAGGGCACGACCTATCCGATCGCCGAGGACTGGTGCTGGGGCTTCATGGCGGGCGTGAGCCTTGCGTCCGAGGCATGGCAGCCGCTTCTCACCGATACCGAGAACCGCGCGATGCTGCGGCCGATCGCAACCCTCGGCACCGAAGACGGCTGGAAACTGCTCGAGGCGGACATCGATCCGGACGCCGCCGAGCGGGCCGCGCTGGATGCTCTGGAGCCTTCGGTGATCGCGATCAGCAGGTACTGGCGCGAGCAGTGGCGCGAGCGGAGCGCAGCCTTGCGGCAGGCCTCGATCCGCCCGCGCTCGCTGCGCGTGGGGCGCAATGATCCGTGTCCCTGCGGGAGCGGGCGCAAGTACAAGCGCTGCTGCGCGAGCGCCGGGGCCTGATTCCCGCAGTGCTTCGCGCCCTTCCCGAGCACTCCCGCCCTGCGTTTGTCCTTGAGGCGGAAGCTCTCGCCGTTGATGCTGACGATGGCCTGCCCCCCATTTTCCCGCCATTCATAAGTAGAGTCCGCCGGTTAATCCGCCCTGCTCGGGCGGTATCGGTTGCTCCCGTTTAAGCGCCGCGAACTCGCTCGGCGTCATCGCGCCGAGACTCGAGTGTGGCCGCAGTTGGTTGTAGTCCTGTCGCCAGGCCTCGATGATCGTCCGCGCTTCCGCCAAGGCCGAGAACACGTGCTCGTTCAGGCACTCGTCGCGCAGCTTGCCGTTGAACGATTCGATGAAGGCGTTCTGCACCGGCTTGCCCGGTTCGATGTAGTGCCACGCCACCCGCCTGGTCGCCCAGCGCAGCACCGCACCACTAGTCAGTTTCGTTCCGTTGTCGCTGACCACCGTCTCCGGTAGCGCTCGCTCGTCCACCAGGCGCTCCAGCTCACGCACCACGCGCACGCCGCCCAGTGAGGTGTCGACTACCGTGGCCAGGCATTCGCGACTGTAGTCGTCGACGACGCACAGGATGCGGAAGCGCCGGCCGTCGCTGAGCGTGTCCGAGACGAAGTCCAACGACCACCGCTGGTTGATCCTGTTCGGCAACATCATCGGTGTTCATGTCCCTAATGCCCTCTTGCGCCCTCGCCGCCGGCACCATGAGCCGCTCCTCGCGATAGATCCGGTACAGCTTCTTGCGATTGATGGTGTGACCTTCGCGGGCGAGCATCCAGCCTAAGCGCCGATACCCAAACCTCCGGCGTTCCGCAGCCAGCTCGCGCAGTCGTTCCCTTATTGCCGTGTCTTCCTGCCGTTTGCATCGGTAGCGCATGGTCGAACGATCCACTCCGACCAGCTCGCACGCCCGCCGTTGACTCAGCCCGTGACGCTCCATCACCCGGATCACTGCTTCTCGCCGCGCCGCAGGCTTCAGACGTTTTTTCCGAGCAGGTCCTTGAGTGCCGCGTTGTCGAGCAGCGAATCGGCCAGCAGCCGCTTTAGTCGCCGGTTCTCATCCTCCAGCGCCCTGAGCCGCTTCGCGTCCGAGACCTCCAGGCCGCCGTACTTCGACTTCCACTTGTAAAAAGTGGCGGTCGAGATGCCGTGGCGCCGGCACACCTCCTCAGTCTTCGCGCCGGCCTCCTGCTCGCGCAGCACCCCGATGATCTGCTCCTCGCTGAAGCGAGTTCCCTTCATGGCCCGTCTCCTTTTCAGGCGACGGACTCTACCTCAATTTGGCGGAGTTTTCGGGGGGCAGGCCATGAGCTTCTCCCGGAGCTGGAAAAATTTTACACCGATTTGCACGCGCGTCCGGAACTGTCAATGCAGGAGACGCGAACCGCCCGGCTGGCGGCGGACCGACTGCGCGCCGCCGGATATGACGTGACCGCGGGAATCGGCAAAACAGGCGTCGTTGGCCTGTTGCGCAATGGCCCTGGACCGACGGTAATGCTGCGCGCCGATATGGATGCCTTACCAGTCAAGGAGGCGACTGGACTGGCTTACGCAAGCACGGTTACCGCCATCGACAGCGCGGGCGAGACCGTGCCCGTGGCGCATGCCTGCGGTCATGATATGCATGTGGCTTGGTTGGCTGGCGCCAGCGCGCTCCTGGCTAAAGACCGCGGTAAGTGGCAGGGAACACTGATGGCGGTCTTCCAACCAGGAGAGGAGGTGGCGCAGGGCGCTCAGGCAATGATAGATGACGGGCTGTTCGCTCGCTTTTCGAAACCCGACGTCGTTCTGGGTCAGCATGTCATGGCCGAGCCGGCTGGTACACTCAGCACCCGCGCAGGCATAATCACCTCGGCCGCCGATAGCCTGCAAATCCGGATGTTCGGCCGCGGTGCGCATGGCTCCATGCCGCAGGCCAGCATCGATCCGGTCGTTATGGCGGCGGCAACAGTTCTGCGCCTGCAAACCATCGTTTCCCGCGAGGTCGCGCCAACCGAAGCCGCGGTTCTCACAATTGGTTCGCTCCAGGCTGGTGAGAAGGAAAACGTCATTCCCGATGGCGCGATTATCAAGTTGAACGTGCGCTCCTATGACGAGGTGTCCGTCAACACGTACTCGCGGCGATTGAACGCATTGTCAAGGCCGAAGCGGCGGCGTCCGGCGCCCTCAAGTCTCCGGAGATTACGCTACTGGACCGCTACTCTCTCGTGAAGAATGATCCGGAAGCGACCAAGCGCGTGGTAAGTGCGTTTCGTCGGCAGTTTTCTGATGATCGCGTGCGCGAAACGAAACCGACGACGGCAAGCGAGGACTTCGGATGTTTTGGAGCGGAGTGGCACGTGCCCTCGGTATTTTGGTTTGTTGGTGGCACTGACGCCGACACCTACAGGCAAGCCGAGCAGGCGGGTAGACTCAATGACCTCCCAACGAACCATAATCCACAATTCGCGCCGGTGCTCCATCCCACACTGGAGATGGGCGTGATGGCATTCGCCGTTGCGGCCCTTGCATGGCTCGCGCCTTAATGAAGTATTGGTCTCCTATTAAGAAAATGGATGTATCCTCTTACGGTATCTGCAAAGAGCAAATCGGAGGAAGGCAGCAGTTGGTGTTAGCAGGGCGGGAACACCAGACATTCGATAGCTTCAGCGATTATCTAGAGCTCGCCCTCGTTACACTTAAACCGAGAGGTGTCGCGATGCGTGTGCTCCTGCTGGTGCTCGATCTTGTTGGCACGTTCGTCTTCGCGATAAGTGGCGCGGCAGTTGGAGTGCAGGGCGAAATGGACCTCTTCGGCGTATTGGTCCTGTCATTCGCGACGGGCAACGCCGGCGGCATCACTCGCGACCTGATGATCGGCTCGCTGCCGCCGGCGGCGATAGCGGATTGGCGTTATCTCGGAGTCTCCGCACTTGCCGGGTTAATAACGTTTTTTTGGTATCCGCTCGTCGATCGCATGCGTAGCCCGGTGCTCGTCTTCGACGCGGCGGGTCTCGCACTTTTTGCCGTGACCGGTACCCAAAAAGCCGTAACCTACCGGCTCAACCCGGTGATGGCCGCGTTGCTCGGAATGCTGACTGGGATCGGCGGCGGCATGATGCGAGACGTGCTCGCAATGCGAATTCCTGTGGTTTTGCGGGAAGATATTTATGCAGTCGCGGCGCTTGCCGGCGCCGCAACGGTCGTCGTGGGTTACGCTCTGCATCTACCGCCTGCTCCTATGATGCTCGCAGGTGCGGCGGCCTGCTTCGCGCTACGCCTGATGGCGATGCTGCGTGGCTGGCATCTCCCTGTCGCCCGTTTCGCGCAAAAGCGTGCAGCTCCGAAGGCTAACGAAAGCCAAGAGGAGAAATTTTGGAGGTCCTGACCCGTCGCGATGACGATCAGATCAATATTGCACCGATGATCGGGTACCGATTGAGCGCACCTGTCTTAATGCACCCTAGTCTTTAACCGTAATTGGCCCCTTGATGAGGCATCGAAGTTCTCCGATCGACTCCGGTCGGCGATAGGAATCTTGAGGTGGCGTGCTCCCCGAAAACTGCCGATTTGAGGTAGAGTCCGTCGCCTGAATAAGGAGACGGGCGATGAAAGGGAGCCGCTTCAGCGGGGAGAAGATCATCGGGGTGCTGCGCGAGCAGGTCGGGCCCGCGACTCTAGCTGTCGTATACCTCTTGTAGTGTCCGGGACGGCTCACCATCAGAATCCCGGCGTCGTCGACGATCCGACAATGCGCAGACGCCACCGGGACGTCAGCGCGGCAGCGACGAGCGCGGCAGCGCCGCGGACCTTGTCCACCGGGGAATCGAGTCTCATTTACTTGCCGTGGCGTACCTGTACTCGTAGGCGGGGTTTTCGCAGTCGTCGAAGATGTCCGTCTGCGGATTATAGCGAGCGCAGAAGCCGGTCACGTAGGTCAACGGTGCGAGCAACAGACCGTTGCGGTAAACGACGAAGCCGTAAACGTACAGCCGCGCCACGCCGCCTTTGAGGAGCTTGATCAGTTGCTCGTCGATGACGCCCATTCCGCCGGCGAAGGTCAGAAGAAGAACCACGCGGCGGCTCTCCCCCGCCATGACCGGCCGGTAGCGCGGGCGCTCCGTGGTTTCAGGCTCAACCGCGTACTCGGGCTTGTTCGGCAAATCGCCGTACCACAGCAGCTTGATCGATGCGTTCATCTCCGAGATAAGGGCCGGACTGCGGCCGCTGTTCTCTATTTGGAACGCCACGGCCACTTGTTTTTTCGGGACAGACCCGGCAATGCCGGCGAAGCTTACGACCCCCATGGAAAGAACGGCTCCGCTGGCGAAGTACCGGAGACAAGCAACGAGGGCGACCAGGAATCCGCCGGTGATAGCAAGCGCGCGCAGATGATCTTTACACCACCTAATCGCACGTTTGTGTGGACGCCGCTTCCGTCGATATCGCCTATCGAGGAAAATCCTTTCCATAAATCGGATTCAGCGGACTACTCAGCGAGTTATTCCGCGCGCCTGAACAATCTTGCCGGCCGGCACAGTCGGCCGGTCCGCCGCGCCGACGCGCCGGGCGCTCAGGCGCCCGCAACCGTGCGCATCACGCGCGGATGGCTAATGGTGCGCGCGGTGCGGATTCTCACGCGCGCGCCACGCTACGCCTGGCGGAACGCAAACCGCGGGTCGGCGGCGCGGATTTCGGCCTCGGGCAGGCCGAGCTCGCGCCGCACGATGTTCGTCCCCTGTACCAGCGCCACGCACTTGTAGAACGCAATCCGCCGCGAGAGCCCTTCGCGTCCGAAGCCGCAGTCGGCGGTGACGATCAGGCGCTCCGGCGGCACGTATTCCAACGCCTTGCGGATAAGGTCCGCGATCATCTGCGGCGGCTCGACCGTCGTGACCGTATGGTTGATCACGCCGATCGCGATTTTCTTGCTGGTCCGATGATGCTTCAGCAGCGGCAGGTCGCGTCCCTGGTTGCTCGCGCACTCCAGCGTCAGCACGTCGGCGTCGAGCGCGAGCAGGTGGGGCAGCGAGCGCTCGTAGCTCGGCCGCTCCCAGTAGAAGCTCTGCTGGTTGGGATTGCCCCAGCAGGTATGCGCCCAGACCTCGGTGTTGACGCCCTCGACTTCGCGGTTGAAGGCGCGGGTGAAAAACTCGAGCTCCTTGTCGCTCGCCGGCGGCGTGGTGCAGCAGGCGAAATGATGCGGCGGCTCTTCGATCTGGATTAGCGGGCATCCGGCGGCCGCCAGCTCGCGCAGCTCCTCGTTGAGCGCCGCCGCCAGATCCATCACCATTTCGTGATCGTCGCGGTAGAACTCGTTCCACAGCATCATCGGCAGGCAGGTGGCGCTGATGCCGCCGAACTTGACCGGCTTGCGCGTCATCTTCTGCGCGCTCTTCCAGATCGCCGCGTAATGCAGCGGCCCGCGCGTGATCTTTCCCGTCACCGCCGGCGGATGGTACGCCTCCTGGACCTCGTAGAGGATGTGGCCGGGACGGATGTCGGCGTACTCCAGGAAGTGCGAGCTGTCGCGGAAGCCGGAGACTCCGCCGAGGCGCTCGATGACGTAGAAGAACCACGAACGGCCGCCGACTTCGAGGTCGAAGCGGGCGTCGCCGTCGGTCAGAATGTCGAGCCCGGCGCGCTCCTGCTCGTTGATGTAGCAGGCGACGGTGTCGAGATACTGCTCGCGGTAGAGCGAATCGCCCATCGCGACCTTGAACGGCCGCCCGCGCAGGCTCTCGGTGAACCACGACGGGCGCGGAAACGAACCCACCATCGCGGTCGCCAGCTTCAGGTCCTTGGTCGCGTTAAGCATCGACGGATCTCCCGATCACGGCGCGCCGCACGGGACGCGGCGGCGAATTCTTCCAAGCTTTTAGCGCCGGACCGCACGCGAGGCCAGCGGCGGCTCGAGCGGAGATATTTCCAGTTTCAGCGCGCCTGGACGCTCATAGTCATGTCAAATCGCTTCTTGACATCAAATTACTCGAATCTGTAGCCTGTCGATGTGTCTGCGCCTCTCACCCGCCGCGAATTCGTTGTCGCCGGCGCCGCCGGAGCGATCGCCCTTCCGGGGGCGCTGTATGGCACCGGGTGCTCGACCGTGACGGCAGAAAAGCCCGAGATGCCTCGTCCCGCACCCGAGGGCGGCCATCCGTGGAGCGCCGGTTTCGCGGCTGCCCAGTCAGAGAACGACTACTGGGTCGAAGAGGTCGAAGGAACCGTTCCGCCTGGGCTTAGCGGGACGCTGTTGCGCAATGGGCCGGCGCGCAACGACCTTGCCGGCCACTGGTTTCCGCACTGGTTCGACGGCGACGGGATGATTTCGGCGATCACGTTCCGCGAGGGGCGGATCCATTTCCGTAACCGCTACGTCCGCACGCGCAACTACGTCGATGAAACCGCCGCCGGCCGCGTGCTCTACCGCGGCTTCGGCAAAATGCGCGCCGGCGGCGTTATCGCCAACGCCCTGCGCGCGCCGCAAAACGTCGCGAACACCTCGGTCGTCTACCATCACCGCAAACTGCTCGCGCTATGGGAGGGAGGAGCGCCGACCGAGCTCTCGCCGGCCGATCTGGGCACGGTCGGGCTCGCCGATTTTGGCGGCCGCGTCGGCACCTTCTCCGCTCATCCCAAAATCGACCCGCGCAGCGGCGAACTGTTCAATTTCGGAATCGACTATGGCCGCGTGAGTGTGTTGCGGCCGTATCGGATCGATCCGGCGGGCGCACTCGACGCGTATCCAGCGATCGATCTGCCCTACCCGGTGATGAATCACGATTTCGTGATCACCGACCGTTTCATGGTCTTCTGCATCGGACCGATCAGGCTGCATCTGTACCGGATGATTCTAGGCTTCGACAGCTACGACGGCGCGCTCGCGTGGGACGGCAGCCAGCCGACGCGGATCCTGATCGTGCGCCGGGACCGCGGCGCCGCGCCGGTATGGATCGAAACCGCGCCGTTCTTTCAGTTCCATTTTGCCAACGCCTACGAGGACGAAGGTTTGATCCTCGTCGACGTCGCCCGCTACCCGGACTACGGCGCGATCGGCGATGCGCTGCGGAACTTCTGGCGCACCGACTGGCCGAGCGAAGGGATGTCGACTTTCACTCGACTGGCTATTGATCCCGGCTCGGGCAAAGTTGAAAGCAGAGATATCGACGTCGGAGACAAGGTCGAGTTTCCCCGGATGAGCCCGCGCCGTGTCGGCTCGCACTACCGCTATGCCTATGTCGTAACGAGTCCGAAGAGGGCGTCGGGGCTTCAGCAGCTCGTAACGAAAATCGATCTCGAAACCGGAAAATCACACGCGCATGACTTCTCGCCCGACGGATACGTGGGAGAGCCGGTCTTTATCCCTGCGCCCGAGGGCCGCGCAGAGGACGAAGGATACCTGGTCACGCTGGTCTTCGACTCGAGCACCCGGCGCACCAAGGTCGTGATCCTCGACGCGCGCGACGTCGCGGCGAAGCCGCTCGCCGTCGTCCAGCTCAGGCATCACGTGCCCTTCGGCTTCCATGGCTGCTTCACCGAACAAGTTTTCCTTCGCGCATAGGCGCAGGCGGCTATCACGAATCACGGGCAGCCGCCCTTAGCCAGGTGCAGCTCCGCCCATGACGAAGGTGCGGCGCAACTGTCGAACGCGCCGTTGAGCGCCGCTGCCACTCCTCTGACCGTCGCCACCGTCGCGCCCGCGGGCAGCGCGCCGCCGGCCAGCACCCGATTTGCGATTTTGAGCGCCTGGGCGACGCTCTTGCCGTCGAAGCGGGTGCCGGTGCCGCATACCAACAGGTCGCCGAAGGAAGTGCCGTCGGTGCCGAGGATGAATCCGCCGTCGTTGAAATCGACGTTGAGCGCGAGCGCCAACACCTCGCCGCCGAGCGCGCCCGCGGTATCGTCAGTCGCGTTGGTCTGGCAGGCCGTAAGCGGCGCCGGTGTACCCCTGCGGGCCAGGTAATCGCCGATCCGGACCGGCGAAGTGAACTTGTTGTCGAAGGCGCCCGCCGCGCAGGTGGCCGCGCTCACGCCGACGTGGACGCCGTCGGGAAATTGCGCCGCGAAATGATTGGCGAGCACGCTGCCGGCGTTGCCGCCGACAGGCGGCTCGGCCCATTCGCGCTGCGTGTACGTGCAGAAGGAGCCCGGCGCGAACCGCGGCGCGTTGCCCATCACCGAGGCCAGGTTGCACGCCGCAAGCGAGGCCGGGATGCCCACGGGGAACTGATGGGTCAGCGGCAGACCGGTGAGGGGATCGGTGATTGCCAGCGCGACCGTTCGCGGCACGCCGCGGAGCGAGGCGCAGTTGCCGAGCGTGGCTCCGTCGGGCGCCGGAGTCAGCGTCACACTCGCCGCGCGCACGACTTCCCCGCCGACGCCAAGCGTGCCGCCGCGAATTAGCTCGCTGCCGGTGCCGCCGCCAATCTCGGTGCTGAAATTCGACAGGGCGCCGCCGCCGCTGACAATCCTGAGCCTGCCTTCGGGGTCTGCCAGAGTGACCCGCGCGTTGGCGTGGATCGGCGCCGCCAGCAGCGCCCGGCGGCGGAACCCGATGCTGCGCGCCCACAGGTCGTCGTCGCTCTGGTCGGTGGTGATCACGCCGGTGGCCGGGCCCTCGTCGCCGTCGGTGTCGATGCCGAAGGCGAGGAAGCCACTGCCGCCGGAGCCGCCGGCGTTGTTGAAGCTCACGATAATTTCGGCGCGCAGCGGCGTACCGACGGGAAAGCCGAGGATCGTGTTATCGAAGCCGGCGGTAAAGAACAGCCGCGCGGTCTGTGTCGGCTGGACTTTGAATCGCGGCCGTTGCGCAAAAATGCTGTTGCCCCTCGCCTTGACCCGCAGCGGACCCGACGCTGCGGAGGTAAAGAAGGTGCCTTCGAGCGCGCTCTGGCCGGTAAGCGGGGTCACCTTGTAGTTTGCAACCGAACGGCACTGCGCGTTGAGCGCGGGGTCCTCGCTGGAGGCGGCCGCGACGATATTGGCGTAGGCGGCGTGCACGCCGTGCATGATGTCGGCGATGTCGGCGGCAGCCGACGCCCATCCGCCCCGGCACTGGCTCTGGAGATTGACCACGACGTTGTCGATCGTGGCTCCGCCCTTGCCGCTATTGGTGACCGCAATAAAGCCGTCCACGTCGATCGTAGGGCCGTTGACCGCAGCCTTGGTGACGGTGACCGTCCAGTCGAGGCCGCCGCTGTTATCGAGCTGCCAGCGGGTATCGTCGTGCTGAAAGGTCATCGCCGATGCGCTGTTCAGCACGATAGTCGCCTGTGGCGTTTGCGCCCGCGTTGTGGCCGGTCGCAGCAGGGCAACGGCGGCAAACGCGGCGAACGCGACGGATATTGCGGCTAAGGTGGAATGCTCAGTCGTGAACCGATGAACGCGGCGTATTGAATAGTCAATTTCAGCCATGGGGCTTGGTCACCTTCCCAATGGCACTGACTATAGCGGTTGTGACAAACTCGAACGATCAGACGCCGGTTATCAGGCTCTCATCGGAGACCCGTCCTCGGTATGCGTATCAAATCGGATTGCGGGCGGCGTGATATATCACGCCGGTTTCGCGGAGAACTTGCGGCGCGTGGATTCTCCGCCCGCGGTCGCGGGCGTTCCTTGCTCAGTGGATCGATGCGAAGGCCTCGCCGGGCTTTGCTTCGGACCGCCGGCGTGTACGCGATGGCGGGCGCCGCTCTCGGCAATACAAGCGGCGCCCGCGCGCGTGTCAGGCGGAGCGTTTGGACTTGCGCGCAGCGCGCGGCTTGACCGCCGCGCGCGGCCGGCCAGCGGCGCGCGGACGTCGGCCTTTGCGCGCGCTGCCCGCGCCCTCGCCGAGTTCCAACTCGCCGAAGGCGGGCGCTTCTTCCTCGGGGCCTTCCTGCGGGAGCGCGACGAATTCGTCGTGCGAACCTTCGGTCGGCTCCGCCATCTCCTCCGGCAGGTCCCAGTTGCGCGCGAAGGGTTCGCCGAGTCTGCCTTCGCCGAGATGGCGTGCGCGGTCGCGGCTCTGCTGGCAGTCGATGCAGAAGGTCGCGAAGGGGACGACCTTCAGGCGTTCGAGCGGGATCTCCTCGCCGCACTTGGCACAGAGCCCGTAGCGCCCGCGTTCGAGCAAGTTGAAACAGAGGTCGATGCTGCGCAGGCGCTCCTCGGCGCGCTCGATCAGGCTCGCATGAGTCTCGACGTCGGAGAGGGCGCGCGCGGCATCGAGCTCGTCGCCGGGCGTGGCCGGCGCTTCCTGCTCCTGGGCAGCGCGATATTCACGCACGCGCGCCAGGGTGATGTTTCTTTCGTGCGAGAGAATCTGCTGGAGCGACGAATCGCGGTCGTGGGTCGATGTTTGATTCTGTGGCATGGCTTCCTTCCTCCTCTCGCGTTACAGACCAGACCTGCAAAGCGAAGTTCATGCCACGGGCTTTTGGCCATCGGACTAGGCGCAAAAGGCGAGCGATGCGTGCGCAGGCGCAAGGATGCGCGCGACAGACGCCAGGGCCGTCGCCGCCGGAGGGGACACCGGCTGTGGCCATTTTCCCGACCGGCCCGGGATTTTCCCGACTTGCGCTACATCGTCTTCCAGTCCTTCGCCTGCTCGAAGGCGAAAGCCGCGCGATAGATGGTTGGCTCGTCGAAGTGGCGTCCGACCAGCATCAGCCCTGCCGGCAGTCCGTCCACCATTCCGCACGGCAGCGACATCGCCGGATGATGCGTGAGGTCGAAGGGCGCGGTGTTGGCGATCATCTCGAGCGCGCGGGCGACGTATTCCTCGCGGCTGGCGTCGGCAGCCGGGATCGGGGTTGCCTTCATCGGCGTCGTCGGCATCAGCAACAGGTCGTAGCGCGCGAGCACCGCGTCGTAGGCTGCGCGCAGGCGGCGCACGATGTTGATCGCCTTGCCGTAGTAGCGCGAGCCGTAATTCTCGCGCACGTAGGTGCCGAGCATCAGAAACAACTTGGTGGTTTCCGACAGCTCGCCCGCGCGCTGGCGCCATCCGCGATGGAAATCCATTAGCGAGGTCGAATAGAGATCGTCCCGGCTCACCCCGTAGCCGTCGCCGTACATCATGGTCTGCGTGAGGCCCTCGGTTCCGATCGGCGTCCAGATCGCCCCCGCCTCCAGATGCATCGGAATCGACACCTCGTCGACGCGCGCGCCGAGCGCCGCGAAACGCTGCGCGCCGGCGCGCACCTTTTCGTCCACCGCCGCCTCGGAGTTGGGATGGCCGAAGCCCTCCTTGACGATCGCGATCCTGAGGTTTTTGACTCCGCCTTCCAGCATCCGCGAGTACGGATGGAGTACGGGCGCCTTGATCCGCGGGTCGTAGCCGTCGTCGCCGGCGATCACTTCAAGCAGCAGTGCGTTGTCGGCCACGCTGCGCGTCATCGGGCCTGTATGATCGACGAAGATCTCGATCGGCATTATTCCCGTGTACGGCACCAGCCCCCACGTCGGCTTCATCCCGTAGATGCCGCAGAACGACGATGGCATCCGGATCGAGCCGCCTTGGTCACCGCCAATCGCCATATCAACTTCGCCCGCCGCCACCAACACGGCGCTACCTGACGACGAGCCGCCCGCCGAATAGCCTTTGCGATGGGGGTTGTGCACGGGGCCGGTGGCGTTGGTATGGCTGCCGCCGGAAAGGCAGAAGTATTCGCAGTGAGCCTTGCCCGCGATTTCGCCGCCAGCATCGAGGATCCGCGTGACAATGGTGGCATCGAAGTCAGGCACGTAGCCCTCCAGCGTCGCCGCCCCGTTCATCATCGGCACGCCGGCGAGCATGACGTTGTCCTTCAGCGCAACCGTTCTGCCCTTGAGCCTGCCCTCGGGTGCGCCCTTGACCGAGGTTCTGACATACCAGGCGTTATGCGGATTCTCCTCCGGACCCGGCCGATAGCCCGGGGTGCGCGGATATTTGACCTGCGGCACCTCGTCCGGCATCGCGGCGACGATCTTGTAGGAGCGGATGTAGGGGGCAAGCAGGGCGCGGAACGATTCGAGGTCGGAATCGTCCAGCGACAGGCCGCACTGACGCGCGACCGCGCGCAATTGTTCGAGGCTGGGCATCTGGACCGCCATCGCGATTCCTCCTTGAGCGAGACTTATGGCTGTCCTTATAGGCTGTTTGTCGTGCAGCGTCCAAACGGGGAGGCTTTGCCCCATAGCTATGCGCGCCCGTCCCGGCCTTGGCGATAGCCGAATTGGCAAACGGCCATATGGCAGCGGAAATGTGTCCATCGGATACGGGCCGGGCGAAAGTTCACAACCTAATCACAGGTTTGAGCTAATTGGCATGCCAGGTGCTTCGCTTGGGTGCGAGTGCAAGGAAAAGCGAGAGCAATGAGCAAATTACACCGGTTTTCCAAAGCCCAGTTCGCCGTCATGTTTACCCTCATCGTGCTGGTTCTGTTGGGCGCAATGGGCATGTGCACCGATATGGCGGTGCTCTATCTCGAATGGGGCCGGCTCCAGAAGGCTGCTGACGCCGGCGCGCTCGCCGGCGCCGGATATCTGACTGGAAATCCGGCGACCACGAACACTCAGATGGTCGTCGCTCACGCGACCGAGTACGTCCAACGCAACGGGATCGCGCAGAGCGAAATCGTGGAAATCGCGCCCGCCGCCGATGCGCGCTCGGTGACGGTGGTCGTGATGCGCGACGTTCCCTACTACTTCTTCAAAATGATCGGCCTCACCCGGGCCAAGGTTGCGGTCAAAGCGGTGGCCGGAGTTTTTCCCACCACCGCCGCGTGCGGCGTACTGCCGTTCGGCGTGCAGTGCACCGACTAGGCCCGGATTGGCTCGGGCTCTTTCACCTGCAAGGAGGGCTACACCGATGCGCTGGGTCAGCCGAGCTACAAGGCCGTGACGCTGAAAAATCTCCAGGTCGCGCAGTCCGGCAACTGGGCGCCGCTGGCGCTCGACGCTAGCGGAGGAGCCGATTACAGGACTTTAGTCGCTCAGGGCTACCCGCAATTGCTGACGGTCGGCGAACTGGTCAGCAGCGAAACCGGAAACGTCGTGGGACCGACACGCCAGGCCATGGTCGACCGGATGAATGGCCAGCCCTACTACCAGGCGCCGACGAGCGCCACGCAGCAGGCATCGATGAGTATATCGTCAGAGAATCCCCAGGTCGCGATGGTGCCGCTGGTTGATTGGAGCGCGGCGCCAAAAGGCGGCAAGACCACTGTCAAGATTCTCGACTTCATGACGCTCTTCATCACCGGCGTGACTGGAAACGACGCCACGATCACGGCTGTGCCAATCGCGCCGGTCGCCGGGTGCGGCCTCCCGATAAACGACGCTTCCCAGTTCGGCCACGCGCCGCTCAAGGCGGTTCTATGTCCCGATAATGGATGCGCGGCGATAGCGTGGTGGCCGGCCACCTGAACGCTGACTGAAGCACGGCCGGCGGGACTATTGTTGCGATTAGCTGGAGGCGCAACTGTCGGCAGCTTCCGCTTATAAATAGGTATCGCCTCGCCTCTCTATCAGGCGGAGCGAAATTGTGGCCAAATTCCGCATTAAGATGGAATTTCGCCACCATGTACTGCCAACTCGTGGCAAGGCAGGGAACCCGAAGAGCTGCGAACTGTAGCCGATGGAGACAGCCTGAGACCTTTTTAGCAACAGCCATCATCGTAACCCGGCGGCAGGATTTGATTCACCCCGTTCGCGGCGGTACGCCTCTTGCTGATCTTTCTTTTCGGAAGGAAGCGATGGAGCAATTCGGGAGGGGCGATTGGCCTATCGCATCTCGCCCAACACTTACCCGTTCGACCCATGGCAAGGGATGGCGCGTGCGAGTGCTTGTGCTGGCGCTCGCCTTTGTCGCCGCGCATTCAACAGGATCGGCCGCGGCCGCCGGCGTCACGCTGGCCGAGGCGATTCCGCTCGCGCTGGCGCATAATCCCGATCTCGCCGCCACCGCGCAGGAGCTGCGAGTCGCGGCCGGCGAGCAGATTCGCGCGGGCTATCTGAGCCAGTTCAACCCTCAACTCGACTCCGAATTCGATTATCGGCCGCGCGATCACCGCTCCAACTCGCAAGACTGGCGCGTCGGGCTCAGCCAGGAGCTCGAAATCTTCGGGCAGCGCGCGCTGCGCATGAAGTCAGCCAACCTCGGCTACGCGGAGACGGCCGCGCTGGTGCGCGATCGGCGCCGCCTGCTGACCGCAGCGGTCAGGATGACCTTTCTGGAGGCGCTGCGCGCCAAGCAGCAGCTTGCGCTGGTGGGCGAGCTGGAACGGCTCGACTCGCGCCTGCTGACGGCGGCGCGCGCGCGGCTTAAAGCGGGCGAGATTGGCTACATCGATTACAACCTCGCCGAGGTGCGCCACGGACAGAGTGCGCGCGCCCTGCTCGAAGCGCGCCAGCGCTACCAGCTGCAGTGCACCAGCCTGGGCCGTCTGCTGGGGGGCGCCGCCGGGCCGCAGCCTGAGCCGGCCGGCGACTTCGACCTCAAGCTCTCCGGCTTCGACGTCGAGTCGCTGCTCGCCGCCGCGCATCGCAACCGCCCCGACCTGCGCGCGCGCGAGATCGAGCTGGCGCGGCTCGACGCCGAGGCCGCATTGAACCGCCGCCTGGTTCTGCCCAACCCGCGCATCGGCGCCTTCGGGGGCCACGAACTGAACGCCGAACATCCGTTCGGCGTGAGCTTGAGCTTTCCGCTTCCGCTGTTCAACCGTCGGCAGGCCGAAGTCGCGATAATCGACGCCCGCCGGCGCCAGGCCGATTATCGGCTGGCCGCCAACAAGCTCGACATCGACAAGGAAGTGCGCGACGCTTACATCGCCTACACCACCGCCAGCCGCGCGCTCGCGATCTACCAGGACGAGGTGCTGGCACCCGCGCGCGAGAGCTTCAGCCTGCTCGAGCGCGCCTTCCAGGCGGGCAAGATCGATCTTCTCAGCGTCTCGGTCGCCGAGCGCCAGGCTTACGACGCGCGCGCCTCCTACCTCGACACCTGGTTCAGCGTGCGCGCGGCCGAAGTCGCGCTCGAACTGGCCACTGGAGGGGGGATGTGAGACGGCCGAAATTGACGATTTTGTGCGCGGCGGCGCTGTTTGCGGCGCTCGACGTTGGGCATGCGCGCGCGGCGGCCACCGCGGATAGGGTGCTGACGCTCGACCGCGGCGCGGCTGCGTCAGTGGAAGTTGCGAAGGTCGAGCGTCGCCAGCTCGGGGGCACGATCAACGCCACCGCCACGGTCGAGGCGGACGCCAACCGCGTCGCCCACATCACCAGCCGTATCCCGGCGCGCGTGGTCAAGTTGCTGGTCGATCCGGGCGCCCAAGTCTCCGCCGGGCAGCCGCTGGTGGTGCTCAACAGCGTCGAGCTGGGCAAAGCGAAGACTGATTATCTCAAGGCCCGCTCGCTGGAGAGCATCGCCGACCAGCATCTGCGGCGCGAGCAGACGCTTTACGAAGAGAAGATCGCCGCGCACAAGGACGTGCTCGAGGCGCGCGCCGCGCACGACACCGCGCTCGCGCAGCTCCAGGCCTCGCGCGAGACCCTCAGTCTGCTGATACCGCCCCAGGAGCTGGAACACCTCACATGGTCGGGCAACGGCCATCCGCTCTCCGAGTTCACGCTCAGCTCACCCATCGCCGGCACCCTGGTCAAGCGCGACCTTACGATCGGCGCGCTGATCGACGCCGACAGCACTCCGCTTACGGTGATCGACCTCGACTACGTATGGGTGATCGCCAACATCTTCGAGCACGACCTTGCCGGGGTCAGGCTCGGCGCGCCTGCGCGGGTGAGCGTCGAGGCTTATCCCGATCAGCACTTTGCGGGCGCAGTGCGCTATATTGCCGACACCGTCGATCGCGAGACCCGCACGGTCAAGGCGCGCATCGAGGTCCGCAACCCGGGCCATCTGCTCAAGCCCGGGATGTTCGCGCGGGCGGCGATCGAGAGCGCGCGCGGCGGCCGCGACGTGCTGGCCGTGCCCGAATCGGCGATCTACGAGGTCGGCGGGCGCAAGGTGGCGTTCGTCGAGGTCGAGCCCGGCCGCTTCGGCGTCCGCGACGTCGCCGTGGGCAGCGCGGGCGGCGGCGAAGTGGAAATCACCTCGGGCCTCAGCGAGGGCGACCGCGTGGTCGTCCGCGGCGGCGTGACGCTCAAGGCGCTGCTGCTCAAGGGCGCGGCGAAGTAACAGGGAGAGGCGGCGGCGATGGCGCGATGGCTGTTCGAGGCGGCGCTTGAAAACCGCCTGATGACTCTACTGCTGGCGGTGGTGCTGGTCGCGCTCGGCCTGCGCGCGATGGTCCTGCTGCCGATCGACGCCGCGCCCGACGTCACGCCCAACGTGGTCCAGATCGTCACCGACGCGCCCGGGCTGGGCCCGGTCGAGGTCGAGAAGCTGATCACGTTTCCGGTCGAGGTCGCGATGCGCGGGCTGCCCGGGATCAAAGAGATCCGCTCGATCTCGCGCTTCGGCCTGTCCTCGGTCTCGGTCTATTTCGACGAGAAGCTCGATATCTACTTTGCGCGGCGGCTGGTGATGGAACGGCTGCCGGCCGCGCGCGAGCTGATTCCCAAGGGCTTCGGCACACCCGAGATGACTCCGGTCTCGACCACCTTGGGCGAGATTTACCAGTTCGAGGTGGTCGATCCGAAGCGCTCGTTGATGGAGCTGCGCTCGATCCTCGACTGGCAGATCGCGCCCGCGCTCAAGTCGGTGCCCGGCGTGGTCGAGGTCAACAGCTACGGCGGCGAGCTGAAGACCTACGAGGTCCAGCTCCGGCCGAGCGCGCTGGTCGCCTACAGGCTCGGGCTCCACGACGTCTTCCGCGCGCTCGAGCGCAACAACGCGAGCGCCGGCGGCGGCTACCTGATTCACAGCGGCGAGCAGGAGATCATCCGCGGCGCGGGCCTGATCGGCAGCCTGGCCGACGTCGAGAACATCGTGGTCGGCAGTCACGACGGCGTGCCGGTGTACGTGCGCAACCTCGGCAAGGTCGCCTTCGCGCCGCGCGTGCGCCAGGGCGCGGTAACCCGCGACGGTAAGGGCGAAACCGTGGCCGGCGTGGTGATGATGTTGATCGGGCAGAACTCGCGCACGGTGGTCGACCGGGTCAAGCAGAAGCTGGTCGAGGTGCGCCACAATCTGCCGCCGGGCGTAAGCATCGTGCCCTACTATGATCGCTCCGACCTGGTCCGGCGCACGATCGCCACGGTGGCGCACAATCTGGCCGAGGGCGCGCTGCTGGTTTCGGCCGTGCTCTTCCTGTTCCTCGGCGACTTGCGCGCGGCGCTGATCGTGTCGGCAGTGATCCCGCTCTCGATGCTGGTCGCGTTCCTCGGGATGAACTGGATGGGAGTGTCGGGCAACCTGATGAGCCTGGGCGCGATCGACTTCGGGCTTATCGTGGATGGCTCGGTGGTGCTGGTGGAAAACATCTTCCACCGGCTTGCCTCCGCCCGGCGCACCGGCGTCTCGACCGCCCACCTGGTGTTCGAGGCCGGGCGCGAGGTGCTGCGCCCGATCGTCTTCGCCATCCTGATCATCATCGTGGTCTATCTGCCGATCCTCAGCTTCCAGGAAGTCGAGGGCAAGATGTTCCGACCGATGGCGCTGACGGTGATCTTCGCGCTCAGCGGCTCGCTGCTGTGCGCGCTGACCTTCGTACCGGTGATGGCGTCGCTCCTGCTCAGGCGCGCCCCCGCACGCGAGCCGTGGCTGGCGCGCATGAGTGAGCGGGTGCACGAGCGGGTGGCGCGGTGGACGCGCGGGCATCGCCGCGGCCTGCTCGCGGGCGCGGCGGCGCTGCTGGTGCTCGGGCTCGGGCTGGCGCCGTTTCTGGGCAGCGAGTTCGTCCCCACGCTGGACGAAGGCGCGATCAACCTCGACGTGATGCAGGTGCCGAGCATCTCGCTGGAGGACGCGGTGAAGGGGGCAACGCGGATGGAGCGGGCGGCGCTCGAACTGCCCGAGGTCGCGCGGGTGGTCTCGCGCATCGGCCGGCCCGAGATCGCCACCGACGTAATCGGCCCCGACGAAAGCCACGTCTACGTCTTCCTCAAACCGCACGATCAATGGCGCGTGCACAGCAAGGAGGAGCTGATCGAGAAGCTCGAAGAGAAGCTCCATCAGCGCGTGCCCGAGGCCCAGTTCGGCTTCTCCCAGCCGATCGAGTCGCGCATCAACGACATGATCGCCGGAGTCAAGGGCGACGTCGCTATCCATCTCTACGGCGACGACCTCGCCCAGATGAATCAGTACGCCCATCGCATCCTGGAGATCATCGGCGGCCTGCCCGGTGCGGCCGACCTCAAGATCATCCCGCGCACCGGGTTGCCCTCGCTGACCATCGAGGTCGACCGCGCGGCTTGCGCGCGCTACGGGATAAACGTCGCCGACGTGCTCGACGCAGTCGAGGCGATAGGCGGGCGGATCGTGGGCCAGGTGGTCGAAGGCGAGGCGCGCTTTTTTCTCCAGGTGCGGATCGCGCCGGCCGCCCGCGAGCACATCGATCAGCTCGGCGACATCCAGGTCGCCGCGCCCGACGGCGCGCTCATCCCGCTTAAGCAGCTCGCCCACTTCCACCGCGGCGAAGGCCCGGTCGCGATCTGGCGCCAGAACCTTCATCGCCGCATCACCATCGCCGCCAACGTGCGCGGCATCGACCTCGGCACCTTCGTCGCACGGGCCAAGGCGGCCGTTTACAGCCAAGTCGAGCTGCCGCATGGATGGTGGCTGGAATGGGGCGGGCAATACGAAAATCTCCAGCGCGCCTCGCGCCGGCTGATGGTGCTGGTGCCCGCCTCGCTGCTGCTCATCTTAGTGCTGCTGTACAACACGTTCACCTCGATGCGGATGGCGCTGCTCATCTTCGGCAACGTGCTGTTCGCGGCGGCGGGCGGCGTGATCGCCCTGATGGCACGCGGGCTGACCTTCTCGATCACCGCCGGCGTCGGCTTCATCACGCTCTTCGGCGTCTCGGTGCTCAACGGCGTGGTGCTGGTTTCCGAGATCAACCGCCTGCGCGAGGTGGGCGCCGCCACCGACGACGCCTTGGAAACCGGCACCCGCGAGAAGCTGCGGCCGATCCTGATGGCCTCGTTGGTCGCGCTGTTCGGGTTCATCCCGATGGCGATTTCGCACGGTGCGGGCGCCGAGGTGCAGCGCCCGCTGGCGACCGTCGTGATCGGCGGGCTGATCACGTCGATGCCCTTCACACTCTACGTCCTGCCCGTGCTCTACCGCTGGCTTGCCGGGGACAGTGCGACGCGCACCCAGTCCGACAACCCGGCATCCGCGGTGGTCGATTAGGAGCCTAGACTGGCAAGCATCCGTTCCCGCGCACTTTCGCTTTTTGCGCGCCAGCCTGTGCACAACTTGCGTGACCGCCAGCCCTAGAGGCTTGCCGTGCGCCCTGTTACCCTACTAATGGTGGCGTTGTTATGCCCTACGAAGCGTACTTCAGGGCGGCCAGCGAGAGCCTCATCATTGTCGACGGCAACGGCTGTATTGTCGAAGCAAATCCCAAAACCTGGCAGATCTTCGGCTACGCCAAGGGCGAGCTGGTCGGCCAGCCAATCGAAGTTCTCGTCCCTGAACGCCTCCGTGAGCAGCATCGCAAGCATCGCGAGGCGTTCATGGTATCGCCGCGCAGCCGCCCGATGGGGATCGGGATGAGTCTGGCCGCGCGGCGCAAGGACGGCACCGAGTTTCCGGTCGAAGTCAGCCTGACCTACGCTCCCGGGACCAAGCGCGGCGACCTGATCGTCGCCTCTGTGATCGACATCACCGAGCGGCTGGCTCTTGAGCGCGACGCCCGGCGTGCTGAAACGCTAACCTCCCTGGGCAGCGCCGCCGCGGGCATCGCGCACGACCTGAATAACCCGCTCAGCGTCGTTCTCTCCCGCGCAGAGCTGCTGCTCGGGACCCCGGAAGACGCGCTCTCGCCGCAGATGTTGCGCGAGGACTTGGAGGTCATCCATCGCCAGGCCGAGCGCGCCAGCCGCATCGTCTCCGAGTTTCTCGAGCTTTCGCGCCACGGCCCCAAGGCGACGGCGCCGCTACAGCTTAGCGACCTGGTGGATAAGGCACTGCTGCTGATGGGTGAGCAGATGCGCAAGGCGGGGATCGCCGTCAACGTGGCGCTCCAGAGTGGTCTGCCGCCGGTGATGGGGGATGCGGTGTCACTCGAGCGGGTGCTAATCAACCTGCTGAGCAACGCGTGCGACGCGATGCCGCGCGGGGGCGAGGTCAGGATTGCGAGCGCGAGGGATAGCCGCCCAGGATGGCTGCGACTGAGCGTGGCTGACAATGGACCCGGTATCCAACCCCACGCGCTCGACAGAATTTTCGACCTGCTTTACACCACTAAGGCGGGCGGCAGCGGGCTGGGGCTATGGCTGAGCCGGCGTATCGTCCAGGAGCACAAGGGCAAAATCGAAGTCCAATCAGAACCGGGCAAAGGGGCGGTGTTCTCGCTGCTGCTGCCCGGAGTCGAAAATGCCGCCGAGGCTTGACCGCCTGGCGCAAATCGGCCAACGTGGGCGGGCGAAAGATGGGGAGTCGCAGCCTTAAGATTTTGCTCGTGGACGACGAGCCCGAGCTCGTCGCAACCTGCGCCCGCTTCCTCGAACGGCTCGGCCATAGTTGCCTGAGCGCCTACGACGGCGCCCGCGCAATCGAGCTGGCCGCGCAGCAGTCGCCCGACCTCGTGGTCACCGATCTGCAACTGCCCGAGCATGATGGCTTGGAGGTCACCCGCCGCGTGCGCGAGGCCTTGCCTCGAACTCCGGTCATCCTGATCACCGCCTACAACCGCCCGACCACGGCCGAGGCAGCCTTCGGGGCCGGCGCCAGTGCGTATCTACCCAAGCCGTTCTCGCTTGCAGATCTGCGCAGAGCGATCGATTTTGCGCTCGCGCGCATGGCCTAGCGGCGGCCCCCTCCGACCGCACATCACCAACGTGCATTTGCGACCACCGACTCGATAACGAGGCGCCGATGTCTCGACCGAGCATCTGCGTGCGATTCGATCGGCAACAGCGTCTGGTTCCTGCGGAGCCAATCGAGAGAGCCAGAGACCGTCAAAGACGCCAAGCTTAGCTCTGCGCTTATCTGATTTGGCCACTTATTCAACCGGGTAGTGCGCATCGCGGTTTTGGTCTGCCCGCGGCACTCAGCCGGCATGCTCCATGCTCCTCGTTCTGTCGAGAGCTTCGCCGCCATGTGCCGGTTTTGCTTGCTCCTGTGCCTGGTTTTGATCTTCACCGGATGCGCGAATCAACAAAGCGAACGGCAACCGTTCTTCCAACCCGAGCAAGGGCTCGATGTTCATGGCCGCAAGAGCTGGTTCGATCATCTGGTCGAAACCGATCCGGGCCAGGCCGACTGCGTGGTGGCAAAGGACTATCAGCAGAATCCGCCCCTGAGGATTGCGGTTTTGCCTTTTGCCGACCGTAACGGCGGCCAGTATTTGATTGACGGTGTTCCGGTGGTCCGACGCAGCACCGAAGAGCGTCAGAAATGGGCGTGGACGTACGCCAACCGCCTGCGCCGCACTGTGGATGGCTACCTAGCGCAGCGCGAATTCGTGCTCGTCCCACTGCCGATGGTGGACGCCGCGCTTGCCGACCGCGGCATCACCGATGCCGAAAAGCTCCGCGCGGTCCCGGTCGCGCAGTTCGACCGATGGCTCGGCGCCGACGCCGTGGTGTACGGCGAGGTCGTCGATTACGAAGCCTACTACGCCCTGCTGGTGGCGATGTGGCGCGTAGGCGCCAGGGTGCGGATGGTTTCGACGCATGATGGGCACGAAATCTTCTCCGCCGTCGATCGCCGCTATGCCGTCGATACCCATCCGGTGCTCGACCCGGTGGACTTCGGAATTAACTCGGCGCTCGCCCTGCTCCAGTTGCGCGATGTAACCTTGGCCCGCGCCGAGGACGAAGTCGGGCGCGAAATCCTCCTGCGTCTGCCCACAGCACGGCGCAACATCATGGCGCTGCGTAGGCAGGCGTTGCTCGGAGTGCGCAATCTGGATCTGGAAAACGGAAGCCCTGTATCCCCGCTCGTTCCGGAGACCGTGGAAACCCCGGAGGAGGGTGCCGTGGACACGCCAGCCGCGGCCTCCCAGCCTGCGGCGGATTTAACTCAAGTTCGGGGCAGCCGCCGCTAAGCGGCGAGATTGGGACAGCGTGGCGGCGATGGTGGGGCGGGATTTCCCCGTCCACACTCAAGATTCTAACGATCCCCGACGGCGCCCTCGGACCGCATAACACTGACGCACCGGACAAAAGGCTGCAGCTCTCGGGTCGGGCCGCGCGCGCCAATGTCCGATCAGGAAGCCTGATTGTGCTCGCGGCTGTGGCGGCGGCCAATTTCCATCTGCGAGCGCCACTTCTCGATCGCCGAAAGATGGAAGCGCCAGTCGCCGTCGATGCGGAAGGCGGGGATCTGCCTGCGCTTGAGCAACCTGTAGATGGTGGAGGGGTGAACGCGCAGGTAATCCGAGAGTTCCTTCACCGTCATTACTGGTGTCGGCAGGCTAGCCGGCATCTGCGCGGATTGCTTTTTCATCGTTGCTAATCCTCGAAGTGCGAAATTGAGGCGAAGCGGTTATCATCAAAGGCGACAGAGCTGTTGCGTCAGAGCATACGCATCATCCGTGCCATCCATGACATGCGCAGGGCCGCAATTGCTGACTATTGGCGAGGTCTGCACAAGTCAGAGCCAGTGTAATCCATCGGCTGGAAAGCGCGCGGTGAATCGCGCTAGAACCTCGCTCATGGCCGAGGTTAACCGCGAACGGCTGGTCCAATTTTTCCTCGAAATCGTCAGGATCGATTCGCTCTCGCGCCGCGAGCGCGAGGTGGCGACCCGTCTAAGACGCGAGCTGGAGAACCTCGGCGCGAGCTGCGAGTTCGACCGCGCCGGCGACGCCATCCGCGGCGACGTCGGCAACCTGATCGCCCATCTGCCCGGCAACCGCCACGGCGTCGCGCCGCTGTTGCTTTGCGCGCACATGGACACCGTCGTACCTGGCGAGGGTATCCGGCCCGTGCTTGACGGCGACACGATCCGAAGCGACGGCAGGACCATCCTCGGCGGCGACGACAAATCCGGCTGCGCGCTCATCTGCGAGGTGCTGCATCAGCTGCGCGAACGCGATCTGCCGCACGGGCCGATCGACGCCGTGTTCACGATTGGCGAGGAAATCGGCCTGCTCGGCGCGCGCCACCTCGACCTCGGCCTGGTGCGCGCGCGCGAGGGGCTGGTCTTCGACAGCGACTCGCCCGGCCATCTGATTGTGCGGGCGCCGGCAGCGCAGGGCGTGCGCTTCACCGTGCATGGAGTCGAAGCGCACGCGGGAGTCGCGCCCGAGCGCGGAATTTCGGCGATCAAGGTCGCCGCCGAGGCGATCGCCGCAATGCGCCTGGGACGGATCGACGCCGATACCACCGCCAACCTCGGCACTATCCAGGGCGGCCGCGCCGGCAATATCGTGCCCGACGAAGTCGTCGTGCGCGGCGAGGCGCGCTCGCTCGACGCGCGCAAGCTCGCAGCGCAGGTCGAGCACATGCTCGAATGCTTTCGCGCCGCGACCGCGCGCGCGGCGATTACGCTCGACGGCAAACGCGTGCAGGCCGAGCTGGAATATCGGTCGGTGCCGTCGTACGAGGCGATGAGTGTGGCGGAGGACGCGCCGATCGTGCGCAAGGTTGTGGAGGCGGCGCGCCGCCTCGGCCGCGAAGTCGTGCCGCACTCGACGGGCGGCGGATGCGACGCCAACGTGCTCAACCGGCGCGGCCTGACCGTGGCCAACTTCGGCACCGGCATGCACGACATCCACACTTTGCGCGAATGGCTCGACGTGCGCGAGCTGGTCACCGCCGCCGAAGTCACACTCGAAATGGTGACGCTGCACGCGGGCGCCTGAATCCTCCGCGACACGCCGACGCGCGACGCGCCGCGCGATTTGCTCCGCGCCGTCGAGCGACTATAGTGCCTCGACCGTCCGGTCATGGAGCAGTCGCATCCTCCGGGAGTCGATTCCCCGCGCGCATGGGTGACCGCGGCCACCGCGTTCACCGCCTGCTTCACGCTCTTCGGCGTCGCTTACACCTTCGGCGCGTTCTTCAAACCGATGGGCGCAGAGTTTGGCGCAACCCGCGTCCCGACCTCGGCCGTCTTCTCGCTCACCGCCGCAATCTACAATCTGCTCGGCGCACCCGCCGGCCATCTGAGCGACCGCTGGGGCCCGCGCCCGGTGGTGATGGCGGGGGCGCTGTTCATGGGCGTCGGGCTGGTGCTGACCTCGTTCATCGACCGCCTGTGGCTGGGCTACCTGACCTACGGGATCGGCGTGGGCGTGGGGGTGGCATGCTGCTACGTGCCAATGCTCGCGATGGTCAGCGGATGGTTCGCGCGCCGGCGCAACACGGCGCTGGGAATCGCGGTGGCGGGCGTCGGATGCGGTGCGCTGGTGGCGCCGGCAGCGGCGGCGTTGATCGAACGTTACGGATGGCGCCACACCTACGTCGTGCTGGGCGTGGCAAGCGCGCTGTTGCTGAGCGTCTGCGCGCTCCTGAGCGTCCGCCCGCCGGTCCACATCCGCGCCACGCGCGCACGGCTTGGCGACGCGCTGCGCTCGCCGAGTTTCGCAATGCTCTACGTTTCGTCGATCCTGTCCTCGATCGCGATTTACGTGCCCTATGTCTATCTGCCCGAGTTCGCGCACGACCACGGCGCGAGCCCGGTCGCGGCTGCCGCGCTGGTCGCGGTGATCGGTGGAGCGAGCGTGGCCGGACGGCTGGGCCTGGGCACGATCGCTGACCGCACCGGAATAATCGCACTGTACAAGGCCTGCACGCTCGCGCTCGGACTGAGTTACGCCGTGTGGATGGTGACCGGCGCGTACGCATGGCTGGTGATCTTTGCGCTGGTGATGGGAGCAGCGTACGGCGGGATGGTCGCGCTGGCACCGGCGGTGGTCGCCGAGCTGTTCGGCGTGCAGGGGATGGGCGCGGTGCTGGGCACGCTCTACACCAGCTCGTCGATAAGCGCGCTGGTCGGCCCACCGCTGGCGGGGCTGGTGATCGATCGCAGCGGGAGCTACGTATGGGCGGCGGTCTTCGCCGGGCTTGCCTCGGTGGTCGGCTACCTCGTCATCGTTCCGCTGCGGCACGCCGAGCCCGCGCTCGCGCCGCGCGCCGCCGAGGCGGACTGAACATCGCCGCTCGACGAAGCCGTCGGGCAGGCCCGATCGCTTCGCGTTGATTCCTGGCTGCGCTCAGATCGACGAGGTCGAAGGCCGGCGCCGCCGCGGCGACCGCGGCTTTCCGACTTCTCCTGTTTGCCATCCTGAACGAAGCGACGCACAGCCTCGCGTCAGCGAAGCCGCTGCCGGTTCCTGGTTCGTGAAGCGCTCATCGCAAGCGCTTCGTCTCTCTCTGCCCTGCCCCTGGACAGGGACAGAGCACCATCCCGACCTACTCCAGATGCTTGCGCAGGAAGGTCGGGATGTCGAGCTTGTCGTCGCCCTCACCCAGCTCGCTCGGCTCGGCGCGCTCTATCGCCCCCGGGTCGGCGCCGCGCCGCTTGAAGGCCGGAATATCCAGCCCGTCGTCCACGATCATACCCATCCGGCGCACCGGCTTGCCGCCGAAGATCCGGGCCTGCGCGGGCGGCGGAGGCGGGGGCGGCGTGGGCGCGGTCGGCTGCACCGCCGCTGGATCGACGGGGCGCGTGGCGGCGGCCTGGATCGGCGTCGTTATCGGCGCGCCCGCCGACGAGTAGCGCGGGTTGTAGCGAGTGGCGAGATCGCCGAAGCCGGTCGCGATAACCGTGATTCGGATCTCGTCGGCGAGTTTTTCGTCGATCACGGCGCCAAAGATGATGTTGGCATCCTCGTGCGCCTCCTCCTGGATCAGGCTGGCCGCCTCGGTGACTTCGTAGAGCGACATGTCTGGGCCGCCGGTGACGTTGATCAGCAGGCCGCGGGCGCCCTTGATTGAGACGTCCTCCAGAAGCGGGCTCGAGATCGCGCGCTGCGCTGCCTCGACCGCGCGGTTCTCGCCGGTCGCGCTCGCCGCGCCCATCATCGCAAGCCCCATCTCGGCCATGATTGAGCGCACGTCGGCGAAGTCGAGGTTGATTAGCCCATGCACGGTCACCAGCTCGGAGATCCCGCGCACGGCCTGGAGCAGAACGTCGTCGGCCTTCTGAAAGGCCTCGCGCAGGGAGGTCGTGCGGCTGGCGATGGAGAGCAGGCGCTGGTTGGGAATCGTAATCAGCGTATCGACCGCGTTCTTCAGCTCGCGCAGCCCCTCGTCGGCCTGGTTCATCCGCCGGCTGCCCTCGAACTGGAACGGCTTGGTGACGACCCCGACCGTCAGCGCGCCGCCCTCGCGCGCCAGGCGCGCGATCACCGGCGCCGAGCCGGTCCCTGTGCCACCGCCCATCCCGGCAGTGACAAACACCATCTCGGCGTCCTTGAGCAGTTCGCGCAACCGCTCCTCGTCCTCCAGCGCGGCCTTGCGGCCGATCTCGGGATTGCCGCCGGTGCCGCGCCCGCGCGTCAGCATCTGGCCGATCTGCAGGCGCATCGGCGCACGGTTGTTGCCCAGCGCCTGGCTGTCGGTGTTGACCGCGATGAAGTCAACGCTCTGCAAGCCGGCTTGGATCATGTGGTTGACCGCGTTGCCGCCGCAGCCGCCGGCGCCGATGACCTTGATCCGCGCCCCCGGATCCGGGGTGTCCACCAACTCGATCATGTCTCGCTTCTCCTCTTCCTCCACCGTTGCGCGGCGCCCCCAGCGGCCAGCTGCAAGCGCGCTCGCCGTCCCACCGCCTAGAAGAAATCCCGCATCCAATCCGAAACGAGCGAGCGCAGCCGGCCCAGCCGCCCTCCCCGCACCATCCCGTTGACCGCCCCGCGCGCGCCCGCGGCATGCAGCAGCAGCCCCGCCGCGGTCGAATACGCGGGCTTCATCAGCTCCTCGGGCATCCCCTTGAGATTGATCGGCAGCCCGCGGCGCACCGGCAGTCCGAAGATCCGCTCGGCGAGCTCCTGGGTGCCTTCGAGCAGCGAGGTTCCGCCCACCAGCACCAGCCCCGAGGCGAGGCTGTCGGCGACGCCCGAACGCATCATCTCGCGCTGGGCCATCGCGAAAATCTCCTCCATCCGCGGCTCGATGATCTCGCCCAGGATGCGCCGCGCGATCACCCGCGGCTCGCGCCCGCCGACCCCGGGCACCTGCACCGTCTGATCGCGGCCGACCACCGAGTTGGTCGCCACGCCGTAATTGATCTTGAGCCGCTCGGCTTCGCTGCCCGGCGT
Organism: Candidatus Binataceae bacterium; assembly: GCA_035650475.1. NCBI lineage: Bacteria > Candidatus Binatota > Binatia (SeqCode) > Binatales (SeqCode) > Binataceae (SeqCode) > Binataceae bacterium (SeqCode). The sequence goes on along the minus strand of DASRHP010000009.1, from coordinate 799,606 downwards.
GCGTAGGCCGGCGGCGACGTCGCTGGTCAGATGGTTGCCGCCGAGCGGCAGCACCGCCGTATGCATTACCGCACCGCCGTGAAAGACCACGATGTCGGTGGTACCGCCGCCAATGTCGATCAGGGCGACACCCAGCTCACGCTCTTCGGGAAACAGCGCGGCGTCGGCCGCGGCGAGCGGTTCGAAGACGATCTCGAGCGGAGTGACGCCGGCACGCTCGCAGCATTTGGCCAGGTTCTGGCCGTAGCTCTGGGCGGCGGTGACGATATGGATGCGCGCCTCCAGGCGCACCCCCGCCATTCCCACCGGATCGCGCACGCCTTCCTGGTCGTCCACCGCGAACTGCTGAGGCAGGATGTGCAGCACCTGGCGATCGAGCGGGATCGCGACCGCGCGCGCCGCGTCGATCACGCGCTCGACATCGCGCGGACTGACCTCGCCGCCGCGCACCGCGACGATTCCGTGGCTGTTGAGGCCGCGGATATGCGCGCCGGCCTCGCCCACCACCACCGCGCCCGCGCGCACGCCGGCGCTGCGTTCGGCCTCACCCACCGCGGCGCGGATCGCCTCGACCGTGGCTTCGATATTCACCACCACGCCCTTGCGCAAACCGGTGCAGGGGGCGATGCCGTGGCCGATCACGGTCGCGCCGCCGCCCTCGGGCAGCGCCTCGGCGATCAGCGCACAGACCTTGCTCGTGCCGACATCCAACGCCGCAAGCACGTTTTTCATCAGCGCGCGCTCCCGTCCGCGGCGGCCGGCAGCGCGCCCGCCGCGCCCCGCTCAGCGATCTTCCTGAGCCTGCCGCCCTGCCGCGCGCCGCGCGCCGTGCGCGCCGGCACCGCGGGCGCCGCGCCGCGCAGACGCATCACCGCCTGCCCCGGCGTTGTCAGGTCGAGCGAGGCGATCAGCGTCTCGTGTCCACGCCAGCGGCCGAGCACTTCGCTCGCGCGCTTGAGCTCGACCGGCGCGCGATCGAGGTCAAGGCGCAGCTCCGTGTGCGAGCGTTCGAAGAAGATCGCCGCTGTACCGTCACCGTCGATCCGCATCTCGGAGATCAGACCCGCGAGTTCGGCCTCGGCGCGCACCAGCGTGGCGGCGTAGCGCACAAGATCGCGTGCATCCGCGCGCTCGAGGCCGGAGCCGCTGAGGATCGGCAGGTCGCCCTCGGCCGCCGGCTCGACCGGCCCGCGCAGCTCGCCCCGCGCATAGAGCGCGTAGAAGCCGTCGGCGCGTTCGACGAGGGCGACCGCGTTGCCCGGCGAGACGGCGGCGACCGGTGCGATCAGTGCGCCCTGTGCCGGACGTACCCGCCACAGCATCAGGGTCTGCGTGAACGCCGCCCAGTAGGAATCCACGGTCAGCCGCACGCGCGCGGCGAAGGCGCGGCCGGGCTCGCTCAACCCGGTCGCCACGCCGAGGGCGAAGAATGCGCACAGGACCAGGCCCAGCGCCTTGCGCGTCCAGTCCGCGCCGGCGCCTCTGGCCGAGGCCTTTTTCGCTGCCGCCCGTTTCGCCACTACCGCCGCCCCGCTCCGCCTTACCACTCGCCGACCAGCCGCACCTCGGGCTCGAGCGAGATTCCGCTGCGCTCCTTGACCCGCGCCTGCGCGAGCTCGATCAGCGCGCGCACGTCCTCGGCACGTGCGCCGCCCAGGTTGACGATGAAGTTTGCATGCTCGGCCGAAAACGCCGCGCCGCCCAGCCGCGCGCCCTTGAGCCCGGCGCTCTCGAGCAGGCGGCCGGCGAAATTGCCCGGCGGATTCTTGAAAATCGACCCCGCGTTGGGCAGCCCCCGCGGTTGGCGCGCCGCGCGCCTGCCGTGGATCTCCGCCACGCGCGCGCGCAGCGCCTCACGCTCGCCCGGCTCAAGTTCGAAATCGACCCGGGTGATCACGAAGCGCGGCGGAAGCTCGGTGCGGCGATAGGAGAACTTGAGCTCGGCCGCGGTGAGCGTCAGCGATTCGCCCTGCTCGCTCACGCCGTGGACGAACCTGACCACGCGCGCGATCTCGCCGCCGAAGGCGCCCGCATTCATCACCAGCCCCCCACCGACGCTGCCCGGGATTCCTTCGCCGAACTCGAGGCCCGCAAGGCCGCGCTCGACCGCCTCTGCGACCAGCTCGCCGAAGCGCGCGGCGGCGCCCGCGCGCACGCGCGCGCCGGCGAACTCCAGCCGCGTGAAACCCTCGCCCAGCCGCACGACCAGGCCGCGCACGCCGCGATCGCTCACCAGCAGATTGGTTCCCGAGCCGAGGCAGAAGGCGGGCACGCGCGCGCACCACGCCGCCGCCATCGCCGCGCGCAGCTCGTCCTCGCTCTCGACCGTAAGCAGCAGGTCGGCGGGCCCGCCGATATGAAACGAGGTCAGTTCGGCGAGCGGCGCGCCGCGGCGGAGCCGGGCGCCGAAGCGCGCGCGCAATTCCTGTTCAAGCCGGTTCATGGGTCTTGATCGCGTAGCCCAGGGTTTGCAGAACCGCCTCGCCGAGTTGATATACGTCGCCCGCGCCGAGCGTCACCAGCAGGTCGCCCGGCAGCGTGTCGGCGGCCAGCCGCGCCGCCGGATCGGCCTCGCCGCCGAGATAGCGCACCTCCAGATGGCCGCGCGCGCGCAGCGCCTCGTAAAGGCGCTGAGCGGAAACCTCGGCCAGTGGCTCCTCGCCCGCCGCGTAAACCTCGCACAGGTAGAGCATGTCGGCGTCGTCGAAGGCGGTGAGAAAATCGTCGAACAGGTCGCGCAGGCGGGTGTAGCGATGGGGCTGGAAGACCGCCACCACGCGCCGCTTGAAGGCCGCGCGCGCGGCCGCCAGTGTCGCGCGAATCTCCTCGGGGTGATGCGCGTAGTCGTCGAGCACGATTCGCCCGCCGGCCTCGCCCTTGATCTCGAAGCGGCGGCTGATGCCGGAAAACGCGGCGAGCGCGCGCGCGGCGGTCGCGAAGTCGATTCCGATCGCAAGCGCCGCGCCGAGCGCGGCGAGCGCGTTGAGCGCGACGTGGCGGCCCGGCGTAGGCACTGTCACCCGGCCGAGCTCGCGGCCGGCGCGCATCGCGGTGAAGTGCGTCGAGAGGCCGTCGATCACGATATCCGCCGCACGCAGCTCGGCATCGGGCGCGACGCCGTAAGTCAGAATCGGCTTGCGCGCGGCGCCGACGAGCGCGCGCACATTGACGCTGTCGATCCCGAGCACGGCCAGTCCGTAGAACGGCACGCGGTTGATGAAATTGAGGTAGGCCTCGCGCACGCGCTCCATCGTGCCGTAATGGTCGAGATGCTCGGGGTCGATATTGGTGACGATCGCGATCGTGGGCAGCAGGAGCAGGAACGAGGAGTCGCTCTCGTCGGCCTCGGCCACCATGTAATCGCCGCCACCGAGCCGCACGTTGCTGCCGCGCGAGCGCAGGTTGCCGCCGATCGCAACCGTGGGGTCGAGGCGCGCCTCTTCGAGGATCAGTCCGATGAGCGAAGTGGTGGTGGTCTTGCCGTGGGTGCCGGCGACCGCGACTCCCAGCCGCGCCATCCGCAAGAGTTCGCCCAGCATCTCCGCGCGCGCGATCACCGGAATTTGCAGCGCACGCGCGCGCGCCACCTCGGGGTTGGAAAACTTCACCGCCGACGAGATCACCACTGCATCGAGGCCGGGTTCGAGATGGTCGGGATGATGGCCGTGCGAGATGCGCGCGCCGAGCGCGGCCAGGCGATCGGTCACCCGGCCCAGGCGCAGATCGCATCCGCTGACCGCGAAGCCCAGGCGCAGGCTCAGCTCCGCAAGCCCGCTCATCCCGGCACCACCGACGCCGATGAAATGCAGGCGGCGCTGGCGGCTGAGCAATCCCCTGGCGAGCGGTCCACTCATGCGGCGGCCCGCTCCTGTGGGCAGAGTTCAAAACAAACCCGTGCGACCGCGCGCGCCGCGTCGGGCCTGGCGGCGCCGCGCGCGGCCTCGGCCATCTGCGCAAGCCGCGGATGGTCGTCGATCAACTTTGCCAGCGCGGCGGCAAGGTTGTCGCCGAGATACTCGTCGTCGGGGACGATTATCGCCGCGCCGCGGCGCTCGAGCACGCGCGCGTTGAGCTCTTGCTGGCGGTCGCGATGGAAGGGGTAAGGGACGAAGACCGCGGGTCGGCCTGCTAGCGCCAGCTCGGAAACCGTCATCGCACCGGCGCGGGCGACGACGAGGTCTGCGGCGGCAAGCGCCGCGGCCATGTCGTCGATAAACGGGGTCACATGCGCCGGGCAGCCGAGCGCCGCGTAGCCCTCCTTCACCAGCCCCACATCCGCCTCCCCGGTTTGGTGGGTGACCGCTATTTTTATAACGATTTCTCGCGATTTTTTCAAGGCATTAATAACGCCTTTATTGAGACGATGGGCACCGCTCGATCCACCTAAAACAAGGATTTGGATCGGTCGGCGGGGCCGGTAAGGAGACGGCTCTAACACAAATCGAACCGGATTGCCGGTCACGACCACCTTCGAGGGGTCAAAGAATACGGAAGCTTCGTCAAACCCGACGCAGACCTTCTTGGCGAACCGCCACAGCATCCGGTTCGACAATCCCGGCCGCGTGTTCTGTTCCATCAGCACGAACGGCACCCGGCTCCAGATCGCCGCCATCGCCATCGGCGCCGACGCGTAGCCGCCCGCGCCTACCACCAGGTCGGCACCAAAGGAGCGCAGCAGCGCGCGCGCCCGGCGCAGGGCGGCGGCGAATTCGACCATCGCTCGCACCCGCTCGCCCAGCGTATGTCCGCGCAGGCCGTGCACGTCGAACAGTTCGTAGCGCAGGCCGCTGCGCGGCATCCAGCGCGCCTCCAGCCCTGCCGTGGTGCCGACGAACAATACTTCGACCTCCGGGCGCTCGCGCATCATCGCCTCGCCCACCGCAACCGCGGGGAAGAGATGCCCACCGGTGCCGCCGCCTGCGATTATCACTCTCATCGCACCGCCGGCCGACGCGCCAGCGCGAGCAGCGCGCCGAGCTCGGCCATCGCCATCACCATCGCCGTTCCGCCATAGCTCAGAAACGGCAGCGGCAGCCCCTTGGTCGGCACCAGGCCGATCACGACCGCCATGTTGATCAGGGCCTGCAAGGTGAGCAGCGCGGTCAGCCCGACCGCGAGCAAGCTCGCGAACGGGTCCGGCTCCTCGTGCGCTACCCGCATCCCGCGCAGCAGGATCGCGCCGAACAGCCCGAGCACGGCAAGCGCACCGCACAGTCCGAACTCCTCGCCCACCACGGCGAAGACGAAATCGGTATGCGCCTGCGGCAGGTAGAACATCTTCTGCTGCCCGGCACCCAGGCCCACACCGAGGCTGCCGCCCGCGCCGAGCGCGATGAAGGACTGGATGAGCTGAAAGCCGGCGCCCTTGGCCGCCTGCCACGGATCGAGAAACGCGCTCAGCCGGCGCATTCGGTAAGGCTTCGCCACCGCCTGGATCGCCAGCACGGCGAGCGCGCAGCCGCCGGCGGCGCCGAGATGCTTGAGCCGCGCGCCCGCCGCAAACAGCATCGCGAACAGCAGCATCACCACCATCACCGTGTTGCCGAAATCGGGCTGCTTGAGGATGAGCAAGGCGAGCGGGCCGGTGGCGACGAAGGCGGGCAGCGGTCCGCTCGCAAAGAAGCCCATCCGCTCCTGACGCCGGCTGAGAAAATCGGCGAGAAAAAAAACCAACGCGAACTTGGCCAGCTCGGAGGGCTCGGCGAGCAGCGGCCCCATCCTGAGCCATCGGCGCGCACCGCCGCGCACCACGCCGAGTCCCGGAATCCACAGCGCGATCAGCATCGCGAGCGCGGCCACCATCAGCGGCATCACCAAACGGTGCAGTCCGCGCAGGGAAAGCTGCGAGAGCAGCGCCAGCGCCACGAGTCCGACCGCGATATGGGCGAGCTGCGCCTTGAAGAAATGGAAGGCGTCGCCGCTCTTCTCCAGCCCCAGGAAATAAGTCGTGTTGAGCACCATCAGAAGGCCGAGCACGACCAGCGCCGCGGCCGGGAGGTACAGCCACGGGTCGAGCTGGGGCCGGCCGACCGCCTCAAAGCGCCCGAACCAGCTCCTGAAATATGCGCCCGCGCTCCGCATAGCTCCTGAACTGATCGAAACTCGAGCAGGCCGGCGAGAGCAGCACGGTGTCACCGCCGCGCGCGGCCGCCGCCGCGCATCGCACCGCCTCGTCGAGCGTCTGCCTGAGTTCGATTTGGGTTGCTCCCTCAAGCGCCGCGCGCATCTTGTCGCGCGCCGCGCCGATCAAAATCAGCAGCCGCACCTTCTCCTTAAGCGGCGCGCGCAAGGGCGCGTAGTCACCGCCCTTGTCCATCCCGCCCGCGATCAGGATCACCGGCGCGCGCGTCGCTGCCAGCGCCTCGACCACCGAGGCCACGTTGGTGCCCTTGGAATCGTCGATCCACGCCACACCGGCGCGCTCATCAACGAACTCCATCCGATGCGGCAGCGCACGGAAGGTGGCCAGCGCGGCTTCGATCGCGGCCGGCTCGACGCCCATCGCGAGCGCCGCACCCGCCGCCGCCATCGCGTTGGCGACGTTGTGCCGCCCCGCCAGCCGGAACTGCGCGAGCGAGATGCGCCCGGCGCGCCGGCCGCCATCGTCGAAAATCAGATCGCGGCCGTCGTAGCCGATCGCCGCCGCCGAGGCCGCCGGGCCCAGGCCGAAGCTCATCACGCGCGCCGCGAGCGCCGAGCGCAGCCGCCACACCATCGGATCGTCGCGGTTCAGAACCGCCCAGTCGGCGCGGTCCTGGTTGAGAAACAGCCGCGCCTTGGTGCGAGCGTAATCCGCGAAGTCGCGGTAGCGGTCGAGATGATCCTCGGCGAGATTGAGATGGACCGCGACGTGCGGCTTGAAGCTCGCGATGCGTTCGAGCTGGAAGCTCGAAACCTCGACCACCACCGCGTCGAGCTCGAGCCCGGCGGCCTCGACCAGCGGCGTGCCAAGATTGCCGCCGACAAACACGCGCCGTCCTGCGGCCTTGAGTATCTCGGCCACGAGCGTGGTCACCGTGCTCTTGCCGTTGGTGCCGGTTACCGCGACGATCGGCGCGCGCACAAAGCGGCCGCCCAGCTCCAGCTCGCCAATCACCGGAATGCCGCGGCGGTCGGCCTCCGCGAGCAGCGCCGAGGCGGGCGGAACGCCGGGGCTGGCGACTACCAGCTCGACTCCGCCGAGCCAGGCCGGGTCTTCGCCGCCGAGACGAAGCTCGCCCGGCGGCAGCGCGGCGGTCTCCATGGCACGGCGCACATCGCTCAGCACGAGGCTTGCGCCGCGCGCGTGGAGAAAATGTGCCGCGGCCGCTCCGCTTACGCCAAGCCCGACCACCATCACGCGTTTGCCCCTGAGTTCCATCGCGTTGCAACTGCGGCGCGCGCCGCTCCCGCCCTCAGCGCAGCTTGAGCGTGCTCAGCGCCACCAGCCCGCAGACGATTGAAACAATCCAGAACCGCACCACGACCTGGGTCTCCGGCCATCCGCCGAGCTCGAAGTGATGATGCAGCGGCGCCATCCGGAAGATCCGCCGATGGGTCGCCTTGTAGTAGTAGCGCTGGATGATCACCGAGCCGGCCTCGACCACGAACACGCCGCCCGCAATCGGCAGCACCAGCTCCTGCTTGGAGAGCACGGCGACAATTCCCAGCGCCGCGCCGAGCCCGAGCGCGCCGACGTCGCCCATCATCATCGACGCCGGATAGGCGTTGTACCACAGGAAGCCGAGCGAGGACGCGATCAGTGCGGCGCAGAAGATCGCCAGTTCGCCCGCGCCGACCACGTGCGGGATGTCGAGGTAGCTGGAGAACTTCAGGTTGCCGGCGACGTAGGTGAATGTCCAGTAGCAGAACGCGACCGTCATCACCGGGCCGATCGCCAGCCCGTCGAGCCCGTCGGTGACGTTGACCGCGTTGGAGCACGCAACCAGCACGAACATCGCGAACAGCACGTACAGCCATCGCGGCAGCGCGGGATGGATATTTTTGAAGAAGGGCACGTTGAGGGTGGTGTCGAAACCCATCACAGCGAACAGCACAACCGCGGCGACGAAGGCGCACAGGAACTGCCAGAAAAGCTTTTGCGGACCGCTCAGCCCGCGCCCCTTGCCCCGGCGCAGCTTGAGCAAATCGTCGGTAAAGCCGATCGCGCCGAAGCCAAGCGTCACAAGGATCGCCAGCCACACGTAGGGGTTGGCTGGGTTGGCGAACAGCACGGTCGCGATAAGCGCGCTGCTCAGGATCAGCAGGCCGCCCATCGTCGGCGTGCCGGCCTTCTTCTGATGGCTCTGCGGAACCTCCTCGCGGATGGTCTGTCCGATACGCGCCGCGCGGAAGCGCTCGATCAGTTTCGGCCCTTCGGCCAGCGCCAGCGCGAGCGCGGCCAGCCCGGCCACCACCGAACGGAAGGTCTCGTAGCGCAGGACGTTGAACCCCGCGTAGTGCGCATGGAGCGGAAACAGAAGGATGTACAGCATCGGCTGAACTCGCCTTCGAGTGTGCTGGTCGCGGCCGGTACGACGCAAGGCGTCGGCACGCGCGGCCTGCGCCCCTCTCCTCGCACTCGCGGCCGAGCTGCATGTCCGCGTTCATCGGCGTGATGACGGCGGCGGCAGGCCAACGCGCCGCCGGCCAGCGCTCACTCAGCGCGGCCGCGGCGCGCCGGTTCTCGCAAACTGGAGGCCCGAGGCAAGCCTTCGATCGGCCACCCCACCACCGCACAATCTCCTCCGACCGAAGGCCTCCCTCTGAACACCGTCCGCAACCCCCGCCCTGCGCGGCGCTACGCGTCGGCGTCGCGCCCGCGCGCCGCTACGAGTTCGCGCACCACCGCGCGATCGTCAAAATCCAGCCGCCGCCCGGCGACGAGCTGGTAGTCTTCGTGCCCCTTGCCGGCGATCACCACGATGTCGCCGGGCGCCGCGAGTTCCAGCGCGCGCGCGATGGCGGCGCGCCGGTCGGGCTCCACCACGTAACCCGGCTCGCGCCCGACGGCCTGTGGCGCGATCCGGCGCAGTCCCGCGGCGGCGAGCCCGGCCTCGATCTCCGCGATAATCGCCAGCGGATCCTCGCTGCGTGGATTGTCCGAGGTGACCAGCGCGAGGTCGGCCATCCGCCCCGCGATCCCGCCCATCAGCGGTCGCTTGCCGCGATCGCGATCGCCGCCGCATCCGAACACGCACAGCAGCCGGCGCGGCCCAAGCGCGCGCAGCGCGCGCAGCACCGCCTCGAGCGCGTCGGGCTTGTGCGCGTAGTCCACCAGCACCGTCACGCCGGGCGGTCCTGGCACCGCCTCCAGTCTGCCGGGGGCCCCTGGGCATCGCCGCAACCCTTCCGCGACCACATCCGTTTCGATGCCCAGGGCCACCGACACAGCGGAGGCGCCGAGAATGTTGAGCAGGTTGATCTCGCCGAGCAGCGGCGAGCGCACTTCCACGCGCTTGTCGAGCGCGGCGACCGAGGCGCGGATGCCGTCGGTGCCGGCGCTGTAGCTCAGGGGATGGACGTCGAGCTCGCGTCCGAGGCCGAAGCTTACGGCGCGCCCCTTGACCGCCGCGAGCACGCGCCGGCCATAGGGATCGTCGCCGTTGACGACCGCCAAGGCGTCGCGGCGCGAGCTTTGCGGCAGCAGCTCGGTGAAGAGCCTGAGCTTGGCCGCGAAGTACTCCTCCTGGGTACCGTGATAGTCGAGATGGTCGCGGCCCAGGTTGGTAAACACGCAGGCGCGAAAGTCGAGCGCGTCCACTCGATGTTCAGCCAGCCCGATCGACGAGATTTCCGCCGCCACCCGCCGCACCCCCGCGCGCTCCATCTCGGCCAGCGCCGCCTCGAAGTCGAGCGACTCGGGCGTGGTCAGCCCGCTGTAAATCTTGCGCGAGCCGACGAAGATCCCGACCGTGCCGATAATTCCGGCGGGCGCCCCCGCCGCCTCGAAGATCGACGCAAGCAGGTAGGTCGTCGTGGTCTTGCCGCTGGTGCCGCTGACGCCGATAAGATCGAGCCGTCGGCTGGGCGCGTCGAACCAGCGCGCGGCGGCCGCGCCCATCAGCCGGCGCGGCCGCTCGCATCGAACAACGGTCACCGCGGAGCGCGCGTCCACACCGTCCCCCGCCTTCACCACCACCGCGCGCGCCCCGCGGGCCATCGCATCCTCGAGATTGGCGCGGGCCTGTGCCGGATCCCGCGCAAGTGAAAAAAACAAATCACCCGGGCTGACCCTTCGCGAGTCGTAGCTGAGCCCCGCGATTTCCATCGCGGCGTCGCCCTCGATCCGGACGCCGGGCTCGCCCGCACACAATTCGCCAAGCCGCATCACCCGCTCCTTGGGTGAGCGCGCCCACGCGCCGGCTTTGCATCTGAGCGTCTCTGCTTAGAACCTGACCAAGCGCGCGCCCGGGCTGATATCGAAGAGGTCGCCTTCGCGCCGCGCGGCGCCGCCTCGCCCGTCGCGTCCGCTATTACCGGCGCCAGCCGCAACGAGATCGGCCGCGTGCCCAGCGGCGCGCCCGGCGCGGGATTCTGCGCGATCACGTAGCCGTCGCCTTCGACCGTCAGATCGAGGTGGCGGCGATGGGCGAGCGCGATCGCCTGCCTGAGGCTCATTGCGGAAAAGTCAGGCGTCGCGTCGGGCGAGACCAGCGCCGCCGCCGTGGCGTCGTGGTCTGCGATTGCGGCCGCCGGCGTGTCGTCGGTCGCCGCGCGCGGCGAGGAGGTCAGCTTCGCCGGCAGCAGGCTCGCACTTTCATAAGGCTGCGCGGGCGACGCCACGTTGAGGTCGCGCAGCGCGCCCGCGGCGATCTGGCTGAACACCGGCGCCGCGACCAGGCCGCCGAAGTGACCGTGGGCGACGTCATAGAGCACCACCAGGATCACCAGGCGCGGATCGTCGGCCGGGACAAATCCGACGAACGAGGCGACCAGTCGGCTCTGGTAGTAGGCCCCGGTCGCTGGATTGACCATCTGCGCGGTGCCGGTCTTGCCGGCGACGATGAAATCGCCGACCCGCGCCAGCCGCCCGGTGCCGTCGGGGCCGTTGACCACGCCGCGCAGCAGGCGATTCATCCTGTGTGCGACCTCGGGCGTGATCACGCGCCGGCGCACCTCGGGAGTGCGGGTCAGGATCGGATCGCCCGCAGCGTCGTAGGCGGCCTTCACCACGAAGGGGCGCACCAGGTAGCCGCCGTTGGCGATCGCGGCGTAAGCGGCCGCCAGCTGGATCGGCGTCACCGCGACGCCCTGGCCGAAGCCATGGTTGGCGAGATCGATCTCGCGCCAGCTCGCGGGCTTGCGCAGGATGCCGGAGGCCTCGCCGGGCAGGTCGATGCCGGTGCGTTCGCCGAGTCCGAAGGCGCGCAGGCCGTGATAGAAGCGCTCGGCGCCCAGTTTGAGCGCGATCTTGGCGGCTCCGATATTCGAGGAGACCTCGATTATTCCTCCCAGGTCGAGCCATCCGTGACGACTGTCGTCGTGGATCGTGCGCCTGCCGATGGTGTAGGCGCCGTCCTCGCAGTAGATCTGCTGATGCGGCGCAATTACCCCGTCGGTCAGCGCGATCGAGGCGAGCAGCCCTTTCATCGTCGAGCCCGGCTCGAAGGCGTCCTGCACTGCGGTGTTGTGCAGTCGCTCGCCCACGCTGGCGCCGTCGGCGGCGACGCTGGCCAGCGCGAGCACCTCACCGCTGAACGGATCGAGCACCACCGCGGCGCCGCGCCGCGCCCCGCTCTGGCGCACCTCGTCGGCGAGCTGGCTCTCGGCGAGCGCCTGGATGCGCGCGTCGAGCGTCAGCACCAGGCGCGCCCCCGGCTGCGGCGTGCGCAGCGCAAGCGGGCTGTCGAAAATCGGATGGCCGAGCGCGTCATGGTAGAAGCGCAGCGCGACCGGCTCGCCGCGGATGAGCCGGTCGTCGGCCAATTCAAGACCGGAGAGCCCCTGGCCATCCATCCCCGCCAACCCCACCACCGGCGCGGCCAGGGGACCCTCCGGATAGAAGCGTTTGTACTCACTCAGCGCGCCCACGCCGTCGAGCCCGAGCGCCTCGGCGGCCTGCGCCCGCTCGGGCGCCAGATGGCGTCTGAGCCAGACGAACGGCGCCTTGCGATGAAGCCTTTCCGCCAGCTCGGCCGGCGTCATCCCGAGCGCGGCGGCAAGCCGCGCGCGATCCGCCGCCGTACTCGCGGCCAGCAATTGCGCCGGGCGCGCGTAAACCGAGCGGGTCTCGGCCGAAAGCGCAAGCGCCTCGCCGTTGCGATCGACAATCGGACCGCGCGGGGCCGTCAGCTCGACCTCGCCGGTGTGCTCGAGGCGGGCGAGCGAGGTGAGGCGCGGCCCGTCGAACGCGACCAGCAGCGCGAGCCTCAGCGCGACCAGCACGAACAGCGCACCAAGCGTGATCGTGAGCGCGCCGATCCGCACGCGGCGCTTTTTGAACGGCGCGTTCATGGCAGTGTCACCACCTGCCCGCTCGCAGGCGGCTCGAGCCCGAAGCGTGGCGCCAGCGCGCGCAGCCGCTCGTTCGAACCAAGTTCAGCCGCGCGCACTCCGAGCTGGCGGTTTTCGTCCTCGAGCTTGAGATTGGCGGCGCGCACCGCGGAGAGCCGGTAACCCTCCTGCGTCACCTCCAGGCGCACCATCAGCGTGGCGAAGCCAAGCGCGACGACCAGCGCGGCGAGCAGCGCCGGCGCCAGGCGCGAGGGCGGCCGGGTGGGTCTGACCCGCGCGCGGCTCATGGCGCGCTCCGTTCGATCGCGCGCAGCCGCGCACTGCGGGCGCGCGGATTGTGCGCGCATTCCGAAGCCTGCGGACGCAGCGCCCGGGGCGTCAGTGCGACGAAGCCGCCCTCGTGGGCGAGGGCGCGGAAGTGATGTTTGACCGGGCGGTCCTCCAGCGAGTGATAGGCGATGATCGCCAGCCGTCCGCCCGGCGCAAGGCATCCGGGCGCGCGGTCGAGAAACACGCGGAGGCTTTCGAGTTCGTGGTTGACCGCGATACGCAGGGCCTGGAAGGTGCGCGTCGCCGGATGAATCGCGCGATGGCGGCGGCCGCCGGCAGCGCGCTCGATCAGCGCACGCAACTCGGTCGTGGTTTCCAGCGGCCGGCGCCGGCGCGCCTCGACGATCGCGCGCGCGATCCGCCGCGCCGCGCGCTCCTCGCCGAACTCGCGGATGATGCGCGCGAGCTCGTCCTCCCCTTCCTCGTTGACCAGGTCGTAGGCGCGCAGCTCGCCCCGCGGGTCCATCCGCATGTCGAGCGGACCCTCGAAACGAAAGCTGAAGCCGCGCGCCGGATCGTCGAGCGCATACGAACTCATCCCAAGGTCGGCGAAGATCGCGTCGGCGGCGGCGAAGCCGGCCTCGCCGAGCACGCGCTCGACCTCGGCGAAGTCGGCCTGGCGCAGGATCACGCGCGCGCCGAAGCGCCCGAGCCGCGTGCCGGCCACCTCCAGCGCGCGCGGGTCCCGATCCATCCCGATCAGCGTGCCGCCTGCCCCCGCCTCCAGCAGCGCCTCGGCATGTCCGCCAGTGCCGACAGTGGCGTCAACCACGAGCTGGCGCGGACGGTCGCAGAGCAGCGCCCGCACCTCGGACAGCATCACCGGCACATGCAGCCGGTCGGTCCCCGGGTGAGATTCCGCAGCCAGCCCCATCACCACCCTACAGGTTGAGCTTCCCGATCAGCTCCGAGTCCTCCAGGAACTGCCGCTCGACCTTTCCCAGCACCTCCGTCAGCACGCTTTTGTCCCAGAGCTGAAAATGGTCGAGCATCGCGCTGAAGGTTACGTCGCGTCCAAGATGGGCATACTCGCGCAGCCGTGGCGGAATCAGTATTCTGCCTTGACGATCGACCTGCACTTCGTGGGCGCCGCCGATGAAGAACATCTGGAAGGCCTGCATGCTCGACTCCAGGCTGGCGCGCTGGCTGGCCTTGCCTACCAGCTTCGTCCAGTTGGCGGGCGGAAAGACCGCAAGGCAGCGCTGGTGTTCGGCAACCCAGTTGGTGACGAAAACCGTCTCCTGGTTGTCACGGGCGAGCGCCTCGCGCACCTGCGCCGGGATGCTGACACGACCCTTATCGTCGATTGTATGGTCGAATCGTCCCCCGAACACCGCATGACTCCCTAGACCACCACAACATCCCACTCGCTCCCACTAGAGTCAAGTGAATCCGTGTTCGGCAGCCTGTCAGCACGCGAAATTATATTTGGTTGTGACTAGTCGAATAAAAAGCGAAGATTGAGCTGCGTCCTTGACAGCACGCGCCACAATCACAAAATATGCTCCCGACGTTCTGGCGCAGTCCCTATTTCCGGAACATCACAGATTCGGACCTGTGCAGGTGGCGGAGATGAGTAATCGAAGTGCGTTGGGCCGTACCCTGTTGCTTGCGGTTCTGACGTTTGTGTTGGCGATCACGGCCGGCGACACGACCAGCGTCGCCGGTGAGACCCGCGGCTCGACCGCGATCGTGAAGGCGGCGACAACCACCGACAGCGGCGCGCCCGGCGCCTCGAAGAGCTGGAGCTTCGACCACGACCGCGGCTACCTGATGCCGGGCGACTGGACCGCGGTGTCGGGCAACTGGAAGGTGCTGCTCGACATGCACGCGCCCAGCCTGCCCAACACGCTCAGCCTGCCGGGTTACGGCCTGCCGCGCACCAAGGCGGTGATGCTCTGGATCGATTCGTTTTTCAGCGACACCTATCTGCTGGCGATCCCCAAGGACTCGACCGAGTATTCCGATCTCTCACTCCAGGCTGACATCAAACCGTGGGGCGGCGCCTGGGGCAGCTACGCCGGCCTTGTTGTGCGCTACACCGATCCTCAGGACTACTATGTGCTCGCCGCCGCATGCCCGAAAGACTACGTCGCGTTGTATCGGATGAGCGGCGGCCGTCTCACCTTGATCAAAGAGGCGCCGGCGGAGCTCGAACGCGGCCGCTGGTACGCGCTGCGGCTTGACGCGCGCGGAGATCATTTCAGCGCCTACCTCAACGGCAAGCAGCTTTTCGAGGCGCAGGACAGCGGGCTGGCCAAGGGGCGCATCGGCGTGTGGTCGCAGAATGACTCGCGCGTGAGCTTCGACAACGTCAAGGTCACGGCGGAAAGCGCGCCCGGCGCCTGAGATCGCGAAGGCCGAAGCGGGAGCCGCGCTTGCGCCTTCGCGCGTGCGCCCATAGGTTGAGAGCGTGAGCCAGGAACCGTCTGCTGATTTTCAGGAGCCGTTCGAGCCCGAGCGGATGTCGCGCGGCGAATACATTGGCGAGGTGTTCAACGGCGTCGGTGTGGCATTGGGACTCGCGCTGTTGTGGCTGATGGAGATCGTGCGCGACGCCTTTTTCGCTCTGCTCGATCGGCTCAACGTCAAGCCGCGCCGGCGTAGAAACGTAAGCGCCTTTCCGCCCAGCCGTGCGAGCAAGCGCCCGCCCGAGGCAGCTCCCGGCGCCGGCTGATCGCCGCCCCTTCAGTCCGTCGGCCGCGCCCGGCCGATACGCTTGATTCCCGCCGCCTCCGCGTCGGTTTCGGCGGCGGCGCGCGCCCCGGACGCTGATCGCGTCTCGTCCTGTGCCTCTTCGAGCAGCCGCGCAAGGTAGGCTGCAAGCTCGTCGTCGAGCACACGCACGAGCGCCTCGGTATGCGCGGCCTGGATGATCTTGAGAAAGCCGTCGAGCCGATGGCCCCGGTCGTGCAGCCGGATAAGGCGCGCGATCGCGCCGTGCGAGAGCGCCGCCAGCCGGCGCCCGAGCGCGCGTCTTACCTGCTCGAACAGCTCGTCGAGTTCACGCGCGGGCAGCGCCGTGCCGAGTACGAATCTGCATCGCGCGCATCGCGCCGCCTGCGGCCCCGCCGACTCGTCCTCATCGCATCGCGCGATCCGGCGCGCCAGATGCTCGGCGCGCACGCCGAATTCCGCGCCTTCGGGCGGCCCCAGCGCCGCGATCGAGTCGAGGCGGGCGAACGCGGCGAGATGCTCGCGCAGGTCGCGCAGTTGCGCGCCGAGGCGCTCGCCCTCGCGCCGCCATCGCTCATGCGCCGCGCGGTAAACCGCCAGATACGTCCATCGGAATTTCTCGAAGCGCGCCTCGAGCGCCTCGAAGCGCCGCCGCGCGTCGGGCATCACGCCCGCCTCCAGTGCCGCGAGCAGAAGCTGACATTCGACCACCAACGGCGCGCCCGCGCCCTCGCCCGCACAATCGTCGCCCGCGAGGTCGGGCCTGAGCCCGGTGTCGCGCAGAAACTCGCCCATCGCGCGCATCCGCGCCGCCGCCGCGGCCGCTATTGCAAGGTCCTCGTAGCCGGCAACCGTGCGCATCGCGTGCTCGCAACGCGCGGCGTCGGCGCCAATCCGAATCAGCGCGTGCGCCCCGCCTTCGGCGAGCGCGACGAACTCCTCCAACGCCCGCCGATGCTCGGCGGTTAGCGGCGCCCGCGTCCCGCGCGTCTCTCGCGCGGCGGCCTCGAATGCGACGCCCACGCGGCGCGCCTCTTCTGCCGCCGCGCGCATCGCGTCGTCCAGCCGGCGGAGCCGCTCGGGCACCTCGGCCGGCTCGCGCGCCTCGGCCAGCGTCGCGTCGAAGCGTCGGGCCAGCGCGAGCGCGGCGTTGAACCGCGCAAGCTGCGCCGCGTCCGCGGCACGCGCGTCGAAGCGCGCCGCGCGGCCGTCGAAGATGATCACGCCGGCGCTGCGCGTTGCGAGCGCAGCGAGCATCCGCTCCGTCGCGTTGCGGCCGCCCGCCACGCGATCGGCCGCGACGCCCCCGGACACGGCGAGCGCGCGCGTGCGCAACCCGCGGACCGACAGCGCAGGCGCGCCGGCCAGCGCCTCGAGCATCAGCGTTTCGACCGCCACGCGGGCGGCCGCCCGATCTTCATGCGCGTCGGCGGCGCGGTAAGCGGTTGCGAGCGCCGCGCGCCCGCTTTCGCCCAGCCGTTCGGCGACGCGGCGCGCGACGGCGGCAACCCGCAACAGGTCAACGTCCATAAGCGGTCGGCTGTAGCAGCCTGCCGACGGCCCCCAATGGTCGAGTACTTCGGCGATCAGGCCGGCCAGCGCGGGAATCGCTGGCGGATCACCGGCGGTGGCGAGCAGCGCGCGCAGGGCCAGCGGATGGAACGGGAAGATCGAGCGCGGCTCGAAGCCGTCCGTGTCAACCGCCCGATAAAGCGCGGCCGCCGCCTCCGTGTCGAGCACTCGGCGCGCGCGCGCCAGCGCCGCCAGCATCAGCTCCCGCTCGCCGTTCGGAGCGACGTCGAGCGCGAGCGCGTCTGCAGGCGGTTGGTCCCCGCGCGCGGCGACGAACACGGCGATCTGGATTTCGCGCGGCGCGCTCGTCCGCGCAAGCTCAGCGATGCAGTCGCGCGCGCCGGCGAGCGGCGCGCCGCCCAAGTCGAGCGCCAGATGGAGCGCGCGCACCCCGATGCGGCGGGCGTGCGCAAGCGCGACCTCGAGCGCTTGCGCGCCGCGCATCCTGCGCCACAGCGCGCTCTGGCCGCCGGCGACGCCGAGCACCCGCTCGAACTCGCCGAGCAACCGCTGCTCGACGCCCTCCGTCCACGCGCATCCGCCGGCATCGACACGAATAACCGCGCGCCGCCCGGCCTCCGCGCCCGCCCGTTCCTCAAGCGCGAGGACGTAATTGAGGAAGTGCGTCTTGCCCGAGCCCGGAGGCCCGCCGATCCAGAAGAGCGCACGGGCGCCGCGCGCGCGCGCCGCGCTTATCGCTGCCCACGCGCGCTGCGCGGCCGCGGTAAGAAAGTAGAACTCGACCGCGTCCGCACTGGGGGCGGGCTCCAGCGAAGCTCGCTCGACGATCGGCGGCCCGAGCTCGAACAGCGGACGCTCCGCCGATCGCGAGGCGCCCTTATGCGCGCTCATAAAGCCCTCTTAGCGCACGCGGGCCGGCCGCGCTACGAAAGGCTGACGGGTTTTCCCGCTGTCGGTTTAATAGCGGTGAAAACTCACGCGCCGCCGCTCGCCGCGCCGATCGTTTTGACCGCACAATCATCGGCGCGCGATTTTCGTCGGCGCGTCAATAACCGTTCCGAAAACTCCTGTGGAGAATGATGCGAAACATGTGGATTCACGTGAAACATTGCCGCGCGCCGGCTCAGACCACGCCGTCGGCGCGCAGCCGCTCGAGCTCCTCGGCCCCGATTCCGATCGCCGCCAGGACCTCGGCGGTGTGCTCGCCGAGCACCGGCGGGCGGCGCGTCGGACGCGCGGGCGGCGTGGCATCGGAGAGCTTGACCGGCGAGCCCGCGACCTTGATCGCGCCGCGGGTGGGAAATTCGCTCTCCATCAGCATCCCGCGCCGCGCGAGCTCCGGGTCGGCGACGACCTCTGGGATCGAGCGCACCGGCGCGCAGGGAACGCCCTGCTCGATGAGCGTCGCGATGAGCTCGTCGCGCCGATGCGTGCGTGTCCACTGGGTGACCAACGTGTCGACCTCGCCGACGTTGGCGAGCCGCGTCGCATGGTCCTTGAAGCGCGGCGCGTCGATCAGTTCCGCACGCCCCATCAGCCGCGCGATCGTGCGCCAGTGCGTCTCGTTGAGGCAGAAGATCAGTACCTCGCCGTCGGCCGCGGGATAGACGTCGGAGGGGCAGGCGTTGCGATGGCGATTGCCCAGGCGCTCGAGCGCACGTCCCTGCAAATGGTCGGCGATTAGCCCGGTCAGCGCCGGGACGCACACGTCGAGCATCGCGACCTCGACCTTCTGCCCGCGCCCGCTGCGCTCGCGATGGTAGAGCGCGGCGAGGATGCCGCTTGCGAGGTGGCTGCCGGTGCCCATGTCGATGAAGGTTGCGGGCGTCTTGACGCCGCTGCGGTCGGGGTAGCCGGTCACGTTCATGAAGCCCGAGCTCGCCTGCACCGTGCTGTCCATCGCGCCCAGCTTCGCCCACGGGCCGTCGCTGCCGTAGCCCTTGGCGCTCGCGTAGACCAGGCGCGGGAAGCGATTGCGCAGATCGTCGTAGCCGAGGCCGAAGGACTCCATCACGCCGCTCGTGTAGTTCTCGACCAGCACGTCGGCGCGCGCGACGAGCCGCAGCGCGATCTCGCGCCCGCGCGGATGCTTGAGGTTGAGCGTGACCGAACGCTTGTTGGCGTTGAGCATCAGGAAGGAGTAGTTGACGCCGCCGGGCGAGGAGTCGGGCCGGCGCAGGTTCTCGCCCGCGCCGGGCGGTTCGATCTTGACAACCTCCGCGCCCATCAGGGCAAGCTGCAAGGTGCAGTAGGGCGCGGCAAAGATCTGGCCGAAGTCGATGACGTGAATTCCCGCAAGCGGCAGTCCCATCCGGCGCTCTCCCTCGTCCCAAGCCGCGCTCAACGCAAAAGGTTGCGCGCGATCACCATCCGATGGACTTCGGAGGGGCCCTCGCCGATGCGGCGGATGCGCGCCTCGCGGTACCATCGCTCGAGCGGAAACTCCTTGCTCACGCCGTAGCCGCCGTGGATCTGCACGGCGCGATCGACCACGCGGCCGAGCACCTCGCTCGAGTAGAGCTTGGCGATCGACGCCTCCATCCGCGCGTCCTCGCCGCGGTCGGCTTTCCACGCGCCGTCCCACGTCAGCCAGCGCGCCGCGCGCAGCTCGACCTCCGAGTCGGCGAGCATCCACTGGATCGCCTGGCGGCGTGCCAGCAGCTCGCCGAACGTTTTGCGCTGCTTGGCATGCTTGACCGCCATCTCCAGTGCGGCGACGCCGACGCCGATGTTGCAGGCCGAGTACGGAAAGCGCAGGCGCGTGAGCAGGTCGAGGCAGAGCGAGAGCCCGCCGCCCTCGGGGCCGAGCCGCTGCGCGAGCGGCACGCGGCAATCCTCGAACTGGACCTCGCACGGCAGCGCCGCCGTACGCAGGACCTTGAACGGGCGCGGCGTGAACCCGGGCGTGTTCTTTTTGATAATGAACGCGGTGATGCCGGCGCGGCCGGCGGTGGGATCGGTACGCGTGAAGACCACGCCCCATTCGGCCTCGTGCGCGTGCGAGGTAAAGATCTTGGTGCCGTTGAGCACGTAGCTGTCGCCGTCGCGCGCGGCGCGGCACTGGATCGCGCCAGCCGGGTCGGAGCCGCCGGCCGGCTCGGTGATGCCGAAGAAGGTGTACCAGGCGTTCTTGATCGCCGGGACCGCGTAGGTCTGGATCTGCTCCTCGGTGCCGGCCCAAATGACCGGTGGCGGGGTGCGGCCGAAGACGCCCGCGCCCGGGTTGTACAGACCCATGCGATGCTGCGCCATCTCCTCGTACAGCACACACATCGCGAAGGTGCCGAGCCCGGCGCCCCCGTACTTCTGCGCCACGCCCATGCACCACAGGCCGGCGGCCTGGGTCTTGCGCGCGATCGCCCAGTAGTCGTGCTCGGGAATTTCGGCCGCGTCGGGATCGAGCCGATTCTCGATCGGGATGATCTCGTCGCGGATGATGCGCCGCACCTGTTGGCGCAGCGTCTTCAGCTCCTCTGACAGTTCAAACCCGCGCTCGCCGTTCTCCATTTTGCGCTCGCCTCCGGTGGATGTCCGGCCGCCGCCGCGACAGGATTATGCTTCGAGCCGCCGGCGCAGCGTGCCGAGCCAAATCTCGCGGATCCGTTCGAGGTCGTACACGCCCCAGCTTCCTCTCAGGCGCGGATCGATGTCGCGGAGGTGGCGAATCGCGCCGTCAATCTTCGCGATCGCGCGCTCGCCGGCGGCACGGCGCTCCGGCGCGCCGAACGTCCGCGCCTCGAGCCACAGGGCCGCGCCCTCGAGGGCCTCAGCGCTGTATTTCCATAAATCGCGCTCCGCGCCAACCTCCGGCCGCATCGCCGTCTCAGCCGCGGCGACCGCCTCGCGCATCGCGGCGGCCGCCCCAAGCAGGCGGGCACGGCGCGCCGGCGCTCCGGCGGCGTCAGCCGGCGGACGCAGAACTTCGCCGTGCCGGAGCGCCATCGCCGAAGCGCGCGCCACCGCACGATACGCTTGGCCCATCGCGCCAGCGCATCGCGGGTGACGCAGCCCGGCTGTCCGCTCCGCCATCGCGTCGCCGTCGAGATCGAGCGAGCGCGCCGCGCGCGCGAACGTCTCGAGATTGACGGGGTAGGCGAGCGCGCTGAATGCGCCGAAGGTCAAGCACGAAACGCTCCGCAGGCCCATCCGATGGTACGCGCGCAGATCGCGCACGATGACCGACGGGGTCGCAAAGCCCACGCCGCCGAACAGGATCGCGTCGGCGTAGTATTCGAAGATTTGGCCGCGCCCGTCGAACAGATCGACGTAGCGCCGCAGCGAATCGAAGTAGCGCGGATTGACGTCGCAGCCGGGATCGTCGATCGCGTGCGCGTAGCATCGCTCGCGCGGCGCCCATTCGAACCAAACATTGGCCTGCGGGCGCAGCACCGGATCGGGCTCCAGCGTGTCGTGGTAGGCGAGATAGGTAACGGGCGGCGCGGCGGCGCCCAATTCGCGCCCGAACGCCTCCGCGATTTCGTTGGCGACCTTCATGTACTGAAGCTGCGGCGAGAGCGCGGCGCACCCCGTGCATCGGCACCATGCTCCGCGATGAACGTCCGCACCCCATACGTGTAGCGCTGCCATCTCGGGATGCTCGCGCAGGTAGCCGAGCGCGCGCTTAGCCACGAGCTCAAGCGCCGCGGGGTTTGACGCGCACAGATTGCCTCGCGGGTTACGCCGCCCGTGCTCGTCGATCGGAAAATACTTGGGCGAGGTCTCCAACCGCTCGCGAGGCATCAACAGCGGCAGAACGTGGCCGCCGCACTCGACCGCGATTCCGCCTTCGGCGAGGATCGGGGCGGCTTCATGGATCACCAACCGCGTGTCCTGCGCGTGCCGGATGTAGAAAAACGCGTTGAGCCCGCGCCACGCCATCCACGCGACGAACTCGCGGTCGTGTTCGAGATGCGTCTGCAAACGCGCCGCGTCGCCGTAGTGCCAGGTCATGATGTCGGAGGCGAAGGCGCGGCGCGCGAACGCCGGCGCAACGCTGTATGGCTCAACCGCCTCGAGGCGCGCCGCGTCGCTTCGCGGAAACTCGGGCGCCTGGCCGAGCGCGAAGCGCGCGCCGAGGCGCTCGAGCAGATCCCAGGCGGCGTGAAGCGCGCCGCGCGCGGAGGCGGCGCTGAGCATCAGCGCGCCGCCGCGGCGCGTCAGCGCAAAGCCGTCGCTGGGGAGCGCGGCGCCGGGCGCCGCGCTCCCCAGCGACGACTCCCCAGCCAGGGCGGCGGCGCCCGCCGCCGGCGCCGGCGGGGCGCCGCCGCCCTGGCCTGCCCCGGCGCCGGAGCGCGCCGCGCGCTCCGGCGCCAGCAGCAGGGCGTTGGGGTCGAGGCCGCGCGCGGCCTCGACCCCAACGCTCCGACCCAACATTGCAGACAGCCCCGCCGCCAGCGCGCACGCTGCACGGCGCACGAGCGGGTCGCCGCCGTGCGCGTGGCACACCCGCGCGCCCTCGCGCGCACTATCGGCCCACGTGGCCATCCTGCTCCCCATGGGCGCTCTCCGCCCGCGTTTTTCCCCTCCCGCCGGAATGATAACATCGGTTCGCGCCGCGCGGCGGCGCGCCCAATTCACGCTTACTCAGCAGCGGCTCGTCGATGCCCACGCCCAACGAAATTCTGGTCCAACTCAAGAGGGTCAAATACCCCGGCTTCACCCGCGATATCGTCTCCTTCGGCATGGTCAAGGATATCGAGATCGCGCACAAGGGCGTGACCGTGTCGCTCAGCGCGCCCAGCACCAAGCCCGAGGTCGCCGCGCAAATCGTCGAAGACGTCCGCCGTACGGTTGCCGCCATTCCCGGAGTGCCTGCGGTTGAGGTCCGGATGGAGCAGGCGCCAGCAACGCCGCGGATGGCCCCGGGGTCGAGCCGCCGGCTCGTGCCTGGCGTGCGCCACGTCGTCGCGGTGGCGAGCGGCAAGGGCGGCGTCGGCAAATCGACGGTCGCGGTCAACCTGGCGCTGGCGATGGCGGCGGCGGGATGGCGCGTTGGACTGATGGACGCCGACGTGTACGGGCCGAGCGTGGCGATGATGGTCGGGGCGGAGCGCCAGGTTCGGCTCACTCCCGAGCGGCGCATCGTGCCGCTCGAACGCTACGGCATCCGTTACATCTCGATGGCGCTGTTCGTGGAGGACGAGGCCGCGGTCATCTGGCGCGGCCCGATGATCACCAAGCTGGAGAGCGAGTTCCTGTTCAACGTGGAGTGGGGCGAGCTCGACTGCCTGGTGCTCGACCTGCCGCCGGGGACCGGCGACGCCCAGCTCACCATCACGCAGCGCGTCGCGCTCGCGGGCGGGATCGTCGTCACCACGCCGCAGGACATCGCGCTGCTCGACGTGCGGCGCGGAGTCGCGATGTTCCAGCAGGTGGACGTGCCGGTGCTGGGCGTGATCGAAAACATGAGCTATCACCTGTGCGGCAAGTGCGGGGCGCGCCACGAGATCTTCGCCCACGGCGGCGGCGCGCGGCTGGCGCGCGAGCTCGGGGTGCCGTTTTTGGGCGAGCTTCCGCTCGTGCGCGAGCTGCGCGAAGGCGGCGACTACGCGCGTCCGCTGGTCGCCGTGCGTCCGGACCATCCGGTGAGCGCCGTCTTCGACTCGATCGCGCGCGAGATCATCGCGGAGCTGGAGCAGAAGACGAATTGAACGGGCAAGACCGATTAGCCTGGCAATCAGAACCCCCATCCTCGGTTTCCCTCGCAACCGAACGCGGCCGAAGAGGCGCAAGCGATGTTCGCCGTATTTGACATCGAGACCCGCGTGGACAAGCGGCTGCTCAACCGGGCGCTGTGCGCGGGCGAGGGGCTGAGCGACGAGGAAGCCTATCAGCACATGCGCGAACAGCTGCGCGCGCGGCGCGGCAGCGACTTTTTTCCGCTCACCCTGCATCTGCCGATCTCGATTGCGATCGGCGACGTCGGCGCGGATCACGTCCTGCGCTCGGTGCAGAGCCTCGCACTGGACGGATACTCCGAGGAGGCGCTGGTGCGCGAGTTCTGGGCGCGCGCCGAGCGCTTCGGCGGATGCCTGGTGACGTTCAACGGGCGGCGTTTCGATCTGCCCGTGCTCGAGCTCGCCGCGCTGCGTTACGGTATCGCCGCGCCCAACCATTTCGCCGACGCCCCGGGCAACGCGCGCTCGCGCTACGCGACCGAGCGTCATCTCGATCTCTGCGACTACCTGACCAACTTCGGCGCGGCCGGGCCGCTGCGGGGCGGGATGGATCTGCTGCTCAAGATGATCGGGCTGCCGGGCAAGATTGGGATCGACGGCACCCAGGTGCAGGACCTTTACGACGCAGGCCGGCTCGACGAGATTCATCGCTACTGCCGCAGCGACGTAATCCAGACCTACTTTTTGTTCCTGCGCGTCGAGCTGATGCGCGGGCGGATCGACGAGGCCGGCTATCGCGCCGCGTGTGAGGTCTCGGCGCACTTCCTCGACGAACTCAGGGCGCCGGCGGCCTGCAGCGAAGCGCCGGCGCTGGGCAAGACGACGGGAACGAGCGGCGATGGCTGAGCAGGCACAGGCGGCGCCGAAGATCTCGCTCGTCGTCATCACTCGCAACGAGGAGGAACTGATCGGGCAGTGCCTCAAGAGCGCGGCGACGTTCTGCGACGAGCTGATCGTGGTCGATTCGTTCTCGACCGACAGCACGGTCGAGATTGCGCGCGCGCTGGGCGCGCGCGTTTTCCAACGCCCCTTCGAGGGCTACGTCGCGCAGAAGCAGTTCGCGCTCGAGCAGGCGACGGGCGAGTGGGTCTTCTCGCTCGACGCTGACGAGCAGGCGACCTGGGAGCTCGGGCGCGAGATCAAGGCGGCGCTTGGCGCCGCCGCGCCGGCCGACGGCTATCGCGTCCGTCGTATCCTTTATCATCTCGGCCACTACTACACGCGCGGGCTTTACCCGGACCGCCATCTGCGGCTGTTCCGACGCCGGCGCGCGCGCTTCGGCGGACGCGAGCCGCACGCCAGCGTGCGACTCGACGGCCGCGTCGCTTCGCTCCACTCGCCGATTCTGCACTTCAGCTATCGCGACGTCGCCGACCATATCGCGACCATCGACCGCCTGAGCACGCAGGCCGCGAGCGAGGGCGAGCCGGGGCCATTCACGGCGGTCAAAATGTTCGCCAATCCGGCCTGGCGCTTCTTCAACTTCTACGTCCTGCGCGGAGGCTTTCGCGAGGGCGGGCGCGGGCTATACGCGGCGATGAGCGCGGCGTTCTACGTCTTTCTGAAGTACGCCAAGCTCTACGAGCGCCGGCTGCGCACGCGGCGCCGGCTGTGAATCGGTCCCGCCCGAAAGGCGCGCAAGCGGCGACCATGCGATCCGAGCGAACGGCTGCGACTGCCGCTGCAGCCTGTTTTCCACCTCGTCGTAACTGCTAACGTACGCAGCCTGAGATGAACCGCTTCCACATCCGGGCCGGTGCGGCGGGCGCGCGGCTCCGCGGCAAGGCCGCCTGATGCCCGCGCGCGAGATTATCGACGGCGTCCTCGGCCTGCTGGACGACCTGCCCGCGCGCGGGACGCGTGCGCTCGACGTGAGTTGCCGCAACGGCGAAGTGCTGGCCGAGCTGGCGCGGCGCGGCTTCGAGGTGCGCGGCACGCGCTTCGAGCGCGGCCTCGCGCCGATCGAGGGCATCCCGATCGACGAAGGCGTCGATCTGACGCGCGGTCTGCCCTACCCCGACGCCAGCTTCGACCTCGTCCTGCTGACCGAGGTGATCGAGCACCTGGAGAACCATCGCGCGGCAATCTGCGAGCTCGCGCGCGTGCTGCGCCCGGGCGGCCGGCTGGTGCTGACCACGCCGAACATCATGCGGCTCGACTCGCGGTTGGGCTTTTTGCTCTCCGGAATGCACAAGGCCAAGCGGCGGGCGATGCCGCTCGACACGCCGCTTGCCGAGGCGCATCGCTACCACAACTATCCGATCGCGTTTCCGCTGCTCTACTACCTGCTGCGGATCAACGGCCTCGGCGTCGAGCGCCTCGGCCACGGCAAGGTCAAGCCGCTTAGCTGGGCGCTGTACGCGCTGCTCTATCCGCTGGTCGCGGCCAACACGCGCTACCGTCTGCTCGCGCGCGAGCGCGGCGCCGAGGCGCGCGAGCTTAACCGCGAGCTGATGCGCTGGATGCTCGAGCGGCGCGTGCTGGTCGAGGACAACTTGATCGTGCGCGCGCGCAAATCCTCCCCGCACGCGGCGGCGGCGCGATGAAGGGCGGCGGCGGGCGGCGCTTTGGCGCCCGCGCGCGGGCTTGATAAGTTAGGCGGGCGAGATGAAACGGCTGCTCGGCTACGTCCGCCGCTACCGGGCGCGCTACGCGTTCGCCAGCTTGTGCACGCTCGCCACGGTAACGCTCCAGATGGTCATCCCGTACCTGAGTGGACGGGCGATCAACGCGATCGACGCTGTCCGGCTGGACCGTGTGGCGTGGCTGGCGGGCGCGATCTGCGCCGCCGCGCTGGTGATGGGCGTGGCGCGATGGTTCTCGCGCTTCGTGTTCTTCAACTGCGGGCGCGACATCGAGTACAACCTGCGCAACGACCTCTTCGATCGCCTCACCCTGCTCGACCCCTCGTTCTACGAACGGCTGAAGACGGGCGACCTGATGTCGCGCATGATCAACGACCTCGGCGCGGTGCGGATGATGGTCGGGATGGGGGCGCTTA
The DNA here is from genome assembly GCA_035650475.1 of Candidatus Binataceae bacterium. Taxonomy (NCBI): domain Bacteria; phylum Candidatus Binatota; class Binatia (SeqCode); order Binatales (SeqCode); family Binataceae (SeqCode); species Binataceae bacterium (SeqCode). The sequence continues at coordinate 772,954 of DASRHP010000009.1, read as the reverse complement.
CGCTGGCCAACACGCCGCTGACCTACGTCTACGCGCTGAGCTTCATGGTCAACTCGCAGTGGCGGCTGACGCTTGCCTCGCTGGCGCCGTTCGCGATCCTCTTCGTCGGCATCCGGCGGCTCACCCACAGCCTGATGGAGCGCAGCCTGCGCGTGCAGGAGGAGCTGGGCGCGATCGGCGCCAAGGTGCAGGAGAGCCTGGCCGGCATCCACGTCGTCAAGGCCTACACGCTGCACGAGCGCGAGGCGATGCAGTTCCGCGCGCTCAACGAGCGCTACAATGAGCACGGGCTTGCGCTCGCGCGGCTGCGCGGCGCGCTCATCCCGCTCATCCGCGGCGCCTACGCGACGGCGTTGATGGTGGTGCTGGTGTACGGGAGCTACCTGGTCACACGCGGCGCGATGTCGATCGGCGCGTTAGTCGCCTTCATGGGCTACCTGGCGCAGCTGATGTGGCCGACCACCGCGCTGGGCTGGATGATCTCGATTTACCAGCGCGGGCGCGCCGCGATGAAGCGCCTCGACGACATCTTTCTCGCCCGCGCGCCGGCCTCGCTCGGCGACGGCGAGGCGCGCCTGAGCGTGGCGGGCGCGATCGAATGGGACCGCGTGTGGTTCAGCTACTTCGCGCGCGAGCGGCGCGCTCTCGACGGCGACGGCGACGGCGACGGCGGCCGCGCGCCGGCGCCGCGCGACGGTGTGCACGACGGGGGTGCCGCGGCACCCGACCCTGCCCGAGCATACTATGCGCTGCGCGACATCTCGGTGAAGGTCGCGCCGGGTGAGAAGCTTGCGATCGTCGGCCGCACGGGCTGCGGGAAATCGACGATGGTCAAGCTGATGGCGCGGCTGATGGAGCCGACCGCGGGCCGCGTCCTGCTCGACGGCCGCGACATTCGCGAACTTCCGCTCGGCGCGCTGCGCCGCGCGGTCGGCGTGGTGCCGCAGGAGCCGACGCTGTTCTCGGACACGCTCGCGCGCAATATCGCATTCGGCCGCACGGACGCGGCGGCGGCGGATATCGCGCGCGCCGCGCGCATCGCAGGGCTGGAGGTCGAGATCGCGGCGCTGCCGCACGGGCTGGAGACCGTTGTCGGCGAGCGCGGGATGTCGCTCTCGGGCGGGCAGAAGCAGCGCGTCACCATCGCGCGGCTGCTCGTGTACGATCCCGCCGTGGTCGTGCTCGACGACGCGCTCTCCAGCGTCGATACCGAGACCGAGCGCGCGGTGCTTCACAGCCTGGTCGAGAGCGTGGGCGGGCGCACCATCGTGGTGGTGAGCCATCGCGCATCGACCGTGCGCGACGCCGACCACATCATCGTGCTCGACGAGGGCGCGATCGCCGAGCAGGGCACGCACGAGGAGCTGATGGCGCGCCGCGGAATCTACGCCGAGTTGTTCCGCCGCCAGCTGCTGGAGGAGGAGCTCGCCCGCTACTGAGCGCGATGGAAGTTGCGGCGGAAGAACAACTGAGCCGGGTTTACGACCTGCGCCTGCTGCGCTGGGTGTGGAGCTTCGTGCGCCCCTACCGCGGCCTGTTCTTGCTCTCCCTCGTCCTGATGCCGCTCAACTCGCTGTTCGCGCTCGCTCAGCCTTACATCTGGAAGCTCACGATCGATCTGTTCCTGACCCGGCGGACGGGCGCGCCGCCCGGATGGCTGCGCCCGGTGCTCCACGCTTTCGGCGTGCACGGGCTGCTCGCGATGGGTTGCATCTACCTGTTGCTGGTGGCGGGCGAGTTCTCCAGCTTCTACGGGCAGTTCTATCTGACGATGATGGTGGCGCAGTACAGCCTCTCCGACCTGCGGATGGCGTTGTTCAAGCACGTCGAGCGGCTGCCGATGGCGTTTTTCGACCGCACGCCGACCGGGCGGATGGTCAGCCGGATGACCACCGACATCGACGCGATCAACGAGATGTTCAGCGCGGGCTCGCTGACGATGTTCATCGACGTGCTCACGATGTCGGGGATCGTCGCGATCATGTTCGCCTTCAACGCGAAGCTTGCGCTGTGGACGATGTGCGCAGTGCCGCCGCTGCTGCTGATCCTGAACTTCTTCAGCACCCGCGCGCGCGTGGTCTATCGCGAGATCCGCGAGCGGCTGGCCGCGCTCAACGCCTATCTGGCCGAGGCGCTGGCGGGAATGGCGGTGATCCAGCTCTTCACCCGCGAGCGGGTGAGCCGCGCCGAGTTCGACGCGCTCAACCTGCGCAGCCGCGACGCCCAGATGCGCGCCAACATTTACGAGGCCGGCGTGTTCTCGGCGGTCGAGGCGCTGAGTTCGGTGACCATCGCGATCATCCTGTGGGCGGGCGGCGGCGACGTCGTGCGCCGGCTGGTAACGATCGGCACCCTGGTCGCCTTCATCGATTACGCGCAGAAATTCTTCCTTCCCCTGCGCGACATCTCGAGCAAGTACACCACCCTGCAATCGGCGCTCGCCGCCGCCGAGCGGATCGAGGCGCTGATGGCGACGCCGGCCGCGATTTCAAGCCCGCCCGCGGCGCGTCGCCCCAGCTCGGTTCGCGGCGAGATCGTCTTCGACCACGTCGAGTTCGCCTACCGGCCGGGCGAGCCGGTGCTGCGCAACCTGAGCTTTGTCGTCGAGCCCGGGCGCAAGGTCGCGATCGTCGGCGCCACCGGCTCGGGCAAGACGACGATTATCAAGCTGCTCACGCGACTTTACGACGTGACCGCCGGGCGCATTTTGGTGGACGGTGTGGACGTGCGCGAGTGGGACCTCACTGCGCTGCGCCGCGCGATCGGGCTGGTCCAGCAGGACGTCTTCCTGTTCGCCGGCGACGTGTTCGACAACGTTCGCCTCGCGCGCACCGACCTCGACGAGACGCGCGTGCGCCAGGCGCTGCGCCGCGCGCAGGCGCTGGAGTTCGTCGAGCGCCTGCCGGGCGGGCTGCGCGAGGAGATCCGCGAGCGCGGCGCCAACCTCTCCGCCGGCCAGCGCCAACTGCTCTCGTTCGCACGCGCGCTCGTCTACGACCCGCGGGTGCTGGTGATGGACGAGGCGACCTCCAGCGTGGACAGCGGCACCGAAGCCCTGATCCAGCTCGCACTCGACGAGTTGCTGAAGGAGCGCACGGCCCTGATCATCGCGCACCGCCTGTCCACCATCGAGCGCACCGACCGCATCCTGGTCCTGAGCCAGGGCGTGCTGCGCGAGAGCGGCACGCACGAGGAACTGCTCGCGCGCCGCGGCCTGTACCATCGCCTCTTCGAGTTGCAGTACGCGGCGGCCGAGAGCGCCGGCGAGGCCGTGGACTGAGCCGCCGGCGCCGACCCGCCCTCCGATGCGCCCCGCCCCCCCTCCTCGTCGATCGCCGCCGGCAGAGGTTTCGCCGCCGCGCGCTGGTTCGGCACGAGGGCGCGCCCCGAACCTCATGCGTGCGATCGCATTGGCCGCGATGCTGACGGTGGGCGCCGCGGGGCTGAGCGGATGCGGCGGCGCGGGCTACGTCGCGCGGGCGGCATGGGAGGAGGTGCGTATCCTGTGGCGGCGCCAGCCCATCGACGCCGTGCTCAGCCGCGCCGATCTCTCCTCCGACGTGCGCGAGCGGCTCAAGACGGTGGTGGCGGTGCGCGAATTCGCGCGCCAGCGGCTGGGGCTCAACGTCGGCGGCGCTTACGCAACGATCTCGGAGGTCGATAAGGGGGCAATCGTATGGGTCGTGATGGCGGCGCCGCGCGACTCGCTCCAACCCTACACCTGGTGGTTCCCGATCGTCGGCGAGGTGCCCTACCGCGGCTACTTCGACAAGGCCGACGCCGAGGCCGAGGCCTCGGCAATGGAGGCGCGCGGGTACGATACGCTGGTGCGTCCGGCGGTCGCCTTCTCCAGCCTCGGCTTCTTCAACGATCCGCTGCTCTCCAACCTACTGCGCCTGGACCGGGTCGAGCTCGCGGGCGTGATAATCCACGAGTTGTTCCATCGCACCTACTTCCTCGCCGGCGACGTGAGGTTCGACGAGTCGGCGGCGACCTACGTCGGCAGCGCGGGCGCGGTGAAGTTCTTCGAGGCGACCGAGGGGGCGAATTCGGCCGACGCCGAGGCGGCGCGCGGCGTGCTCGAAAGCGACCTGAAGTTCGCCCGGTTCCTTGCACGCGAATCAGAGCGGCTGCGCAAGCTGTACGAGGGCGGGCTGCCGCAGGCGGAGATCCTCAAGCGCCGGGCGCCGATTTTTGCGGAAATCAACGCCGACTACGCGCGGCTCAAGCCGCAACTGTCGGGGCTCGAGCGCTTCGATCTCGACAAGGTGGCGATCAACAACGCGGTGCTGATCAATTATCTGATCTATTTTCACGACCTCGACAACTTCGCCGCCCTGGACCGGATCTACCGCGGCGACTTAAATGCGACGGTAAGGGCGATAATCGCACTCGCCGAGTCCGACCGGGTGAATCCCTTCTACGCTATTTGGTTGGCCACACGCGTCGGTCCGCAGCGCGCCGCCACCTCGCCGGGCAGTATCCCGCTTTCCGCCACCGCCCCGACGCCGCTTCCATAGCGGGAGGCCGACGACCGCTTCTTGCCTTGTCCGCAAGCAGGATCGCCGCGACACGCAGCAGGCTCGCGTGGAGCGAAAAGAAAGAACCGGCGCTACGATGCACGCGAGGGGGGTTCGCTCTTACCGCCGATGATCGGCCGCAGACGAGCGCGGCGCGCTTCGATGGTTGAGGGTGCGCCCCGACCGGCGGAGCGCCGCTCATGCGCCGCCGCGCTTATCGCGTTGCCACCGAGTCCCGAAATTGCGCGCCCGCCGCGCCGTCTCAGCGAGCCGGCATGCGGCACGACGATCCTGCGATCGAAGGCGACGAGCAGCAGGGCGGCGAGCCAGCAGGTAACGATGATGCCCGAGACCGCGTAGGCGGGTCCGTAGAAGGGGCTGAGGGTCGCGCCAACCGCCGCGCCGAGCGCGAACACCACGAAGTTCCACGGCGAGAGCCACTTGCCGCGGCTTTCCTGATTCACCTTGCGCGATTGCATCTCCGGCGCGCCCCTCCGCTGTCGACCGTAACGCCATTGTCGCGCCGGCGCGCCCCTCTGACAAGAGTCGGCGCCAAGGCGCAATCCGGATTGGTGAAAAGCCGCGGGTTGCGCGCTAGAGTTAGCCCCACCGGAGTGGAATTGCCGATGGCGATGGACGAACGCTACGACCCGAAGAAGATCGAGCCCTACTGGCAGGCCGAATGGGACCGCGCCGACCTCTACGACACGCGCGAGGACCGCAGCCGGCCCAAGTTCTACGTGCTCGAGATGTTCCCCTATCCGTCGGGCGACGGACTGTCAGTCGGCCATCTGCACAACTATGTCCCGTGTGATCTGATCGGGCGCTACAAACGGATGGCGGGTTATAACGTCCTGCATGCGATGGGATGGGACGCCTTCGGGCTGCCGGCCGAGAATGACGCCTTGCTCAAGGGGCTCCATCCCAAACAGACGGTTCCGCGCTACGCGGCGAACTTCAAGCGTCAGTTGAAGTTAGTCGGATGCGCCTACGACTGGAAGCGGGAGATTAACTCTTCCACTCCCGAGTACTACCGCTGGACCCAATGGTTTTTTCTGCTGTTCTACAAGCGCGGGCTGGCCTACCGCGCCACCGGCTCGCAATGGTGGTGCGAGAAATGCCGCACCATCCTGGCCAACGAGCAGGTGGTCAACGGATGCTGCTGGCGGCATACCGACACCCCGGTCACCAAGAAAGACCTCGAACAGTGGTTCTTCAAAATCACCGCCTACGCCGATCGCCTGCTCGCCGACCTCGACCAGATCGACTGGCCCGAGCCGATCAAGCTGATGCAGCGCAACTGGGTGGGGCGCTCGGAGGGCGCCGAACTCGCCTTTCCCGTCGCAGGCCATCCGGGCAAGGAGGTGCGCTTCTTCACCACCCGCCCCGACACGGTCTTCGGCGTATCGTTCATGGTGCTCGCGCCCGAGCATCCGCTGGTCGCCGAGATCACCACGCCTGCGCAGCGCGCGACGGTGGAGGAGTACGTCGCGCAGGCGCGCCGCCAGAGCGAGATCGAGCGGCTCTCGACGGTCAAAGAGAAGACCGGCGTCTTCACCGGGGCGTACGCACGCAACCTGTTCAGCGGCAAGGAGATCCCGATCTGGATCGCCGATTACGTCCTGATGGGGTACGGGACGGGCGCGATCATGGCGGCGCCCGGCGAGGACCAGCGCGACTTTGAATTCGCCAAGAAGTACGGGCTCGAAATTCCGGTGGTCACCGCGCCCGCCGACGGCAGTGCCGCGCCCGCCGATCGCGCTTTCAGCGAACATGGGGTCAACATCAACTCGGCCAACGCCGAGCTCGACCTCAACGGGATGAAGACGGCCGACGCGATCCGCGCCGTGTGCAAGTACGCCGAGGAACACGGGATCGGTCGCCCGACGGTCAGCTACCGGATGCGCGACTGGCTGATCTCGCGCCAGCGCTACTGGGGATGCCCGATCCCGATCGTTTATTGCGCCCGCGACGGAGTCGTGCCGGTCCCCGAAGAACAGCTGCCGGTGGTTCTGCCAGATATGAAGAACTACCAGCCCTCCGGCACCGGCCGCTCGCCGCTGGCCAACGTGCCCGAATTCGTAAACACGACTTGTCCAAAGTGCGGCGGGCCGGCCGAGCGCGAGACCGACACCCTCGACGGCTTCGCCTGCTCGTCGTGGTACTACCTGCGTTTCGTCTCGCCGCATTACGACCGCGCGCCGTTCGAGCGCGCGATGGCCGACTACTGGCTGCCGGTGGACCTCTACGTCGGCGGCGCCGAGCACGCAGTGATGCATCTGCTGTACGCGCGGATGTGGACCAAGGTGATGTATGACGCGGGGCTGATAAACTTCAACGAACCGTTTAAGGTCTTGCGCAACCAGGGAATGGTCTGGGCCGCCGACGGGCAGAAGATGTCCAAGAGCAAGGGCAACGTGGTCACGCCCGACGCGATGGTAGAGAAGTACGGCGCCGACGCGCTCCGGCTATGGGAACTTTTCATGGGGCCGTTCGAGGAGCCGACCAACTGGAATGAGGAGGGCGTGGTCGGCACCGCGCGCTACCTCGCGCGGGTGTGGAACACGATGCGCCGGTTCGTTGAGGCCGGATGCCCCCAGGGTAATCCGCAGGTGGAGACGATGCGCCGCGCGCACAAGACGATCCGCATCGTCACCGACCATATCGAGCGGCTGCGCTTCAACACCGCGCTCGCCACGCTGATGGATCAGCTCAACTACCTGGCCAAGCTCGCGCCCGAAGAGGCCGGGCGCTTCGCCTTCGAGACGTACGTCGTGATGTTGGCGCCGATGGCGCCGCATATCGCCGAGGAACTGTGGCGCGCGCTCGGCCACACGACCTCCGTCCATCTCGAACCGTGGCCAAAATTCTCCGACGAGCTCGCGCGCGACGAGACGGTCACGGTGGTGGTGCAGGTCAACGGCAAGGTACGCGACCGTCTGACCGTTGGTGTGGGCACGTCCGAGGACGAGGTGCGCGGGATGGCGCTTAAGAGCGCAGCCGTCGCGCGCCATCTCGGCGGCAAGCCTCCGAAGAAAGTCATCTACGTCCCCGACAAACTCGTGAGCATCGTCACCTGAACTCACGCCACGGCGCAGACTCCGGTCGGCGGCGCACTCACATCAATAATTTGTGTTGAACAAAGTGCTGGCGGCGCTCGTCCGACCAAATATGTGACAGCCAAGGAGGTTCGTGACGACATGCTTGTTTCAAAGAAGGTTACCTCTACGGCAGCGGGCTTGTTGACGCTGCTGTTGGCCGCGAACGTTTACGCGGCGCCTATCCCGAGCGAGCGCGAGCAGATGCGTCACGCGCCAACGTTCGCGACCCCCGCGGAAGTACGGATGGGATTGAAGGTCGCGAAGTCGCTTCTGAACGAGATGCGTAGGTCCTCCTTTGACAATCCGGGAGCGGATGCCGAGTACAGGTTCGCCGTAGATGCCGCGCAACACGAGAATTACCGGCTCGCAAATGCGCAGCTCGATAACGTCTGGGTTGACATGCGCGAGTTCCCCTTCGAGAACGTGAACAATCCGCGAGTTCCGTGATATAGGTTAAGCGCTTTGCCGGAGCCTCGATCCCTCGAGAGCGATCGCCCGTGTACAGGCTATTCCTCCTTATCGCAACCGTGGCCGCGGCCATGCTGATCGGCTCCTGCGCGCTGCTGCAACCTTCTCCGCAGCAGCGCGCGCACGAGCTCGATCCGATGCTGGTGGCCGCCGGCTTCAAGGAGTATCCGGCCGACACCCCGGAGAAGATACAGACGCTCAAAAACCTGCCAGCGCTATCGGTCAAGCACTACACCGGCAAGGATGGCGCGCTGCGTTATTGGCTTGCCGACCCCTACGGGTGTCAATGCCTGTACCTCGGAGACCGGGAGGCGTATCAGCGCTACGCGGGCATTCGTCTTCAGAACAGGATGGTTCGGGAAGAAGAGGAAGCGGCCGAAGAAAACATGGAGGCCAGCGAAAACATGATGATGCCTCCCTTCGGCTTCGGCCCCGGCATCGGCTTCGGATTTTGAACCGACAGGCCTGGCCGTAACACACAGCCCGCCCGGTGTAATTGCTTTAGCAAAGCTACTCCGAGCGCGCCTACCAGCTCGTGGACAAGTACGCGATGACGCCCGAGCTGTGCGCCGAGGGCCTGGCGCGCGTCGCGCGCGCGACCGAAATGGGCTGGCTATTCACCCAGGGAATTTATCGCGCGTTCGTGACCCCAGAGGCACGCTCCGCCTCGACCACAGGCATGGCCTAGCCTGCTGGCGCGAGCTGGCTTAGCGGCGCGGGCACAAAAAGGGCGGGCGCGAAGGCCCGCCCCACTGCGCAGCCGCGCGCCTACGCCGCGGCCGCCTTGGCCGGCGCTTCGGCCTCGAAGGTCAACCCGCGCGGCCCGGCGCTGACGGTCACCCGCGCGCCGTCGCGCACCTCGCCTGCGAGGATCCTGCGCGCGAGCGCCGTCTCGAGGTCGTGCTGCACCAGGCGCTTGAGCGGGCGTGCGCCGAACATTGGATCGTAGCCGTGCTCGGCGAAGTAGTCGCGCGCCTTATCGGTGAGCACGAGCTCGATCTTGCGCTCTTCCAGCCGCTTGCGCAGCCGCTCGATCTGGATATCGACGATCTGCCGCAGCTCCTCCCTGGTCAGCTGATGGAAGACCACGATCTCGTCCACCCGGTTGAGAAACTCGGGGCGGAAGCTCTGGCGCAGGACGTCGAGCGCCTGTTCCTTCATCTTCTCGTAGTCCTTGCCCTTGAAGGAGAGGATGAGCTGGCTGGCGATGTTCGAGGTCATGATCACGACGGTGTTGCGGAAGTCCACCGTGCGGCCGTGGCCGTCGGTCAACCGCCCGTCGTCGAGCAGTTGCAGGAGCACGTTGAAGACGTCGTGATGCGCCTTCTCGATCTCGTCGAACAGGATCACCGAGTAGGGTCGCCGGCGGACCGCCTCGGTGAGCTGGCCGCCCTCCTCGAAGCCGACGTAGCCCGGCGGCGCACCAATGAGCCGCGCCACCGTGTGCTTCTCCATGTACTCGGACATGTCGATGCGCACCATCGCGGCCTCGTCGTCGAACAGGAACTCGGCCAGTGCCCGCGCCAGCTCGGTCTTGCCCACGCCGGTGGGACCGAGAAAGATGAACGAGCCGATCGGGCGATTGGGATCCTTCAGCCCTGCGCGCGCGCGCACCACCGCGTCGGCCACCGCCTGCACGGCCTCGTCCTGGCCGATGACGCGCTTGTGCAAGTGCTCCTCGAGGTGGCTGAGCTTCTGGACCTCGCCCTCCATCAGGCGCGAGACCGGAATCCCGGTCCAACGCGCGACGACCTCGGCGATGTCTTCCTCGTCAACCTCCTCCTTGATGAGCCGCGAGGCGCCGGGGGTCGCGATGCGCGCCTCGGCCTCGCCAAGCTGCTTCTCGAGCGCCGCGAGCCTGCCGTATTGGAGCTCGGCGACCTTGTTGAGGTCGTACTCGCGCTTGGCCTTTTCGATCTCGAGCCGGGTCTGCTCGATCTGCGCCTTAATCGCGGCGAGCTTCTCGACCCCGCCCTTCTCGCTCTGCCATTGGGCCTGGAGTGCGTCGCGCTTGCCGCGCACTTCGGCCAGCTCCTGCTCCAGGCGCTCGAGCCGCTCGCGCGAGGCGGCGTCGGTTTCGCGCTTCAGCGCCTCGCGCTCGATCTCGAGCTGCATCACCCGCCGATTGACCTCGTCGAGCTCGGCCGGCATCGACTCCTTCTCGGTGCGTAGCTTGGCTGCCGCTTCGTCCACCAGGTCGATCGCCTTGTCGGGCAGGAAGCGGTCGGTGATGTAGCGCTTGGAGAGGATCGCCGCGGTGACCAGCGCGGCGTCCTTGATGCGGATGCCGTGATGGACCTCGTAGCGCTCCTTGAGCCCGCGCAGGATCGAAATCGTGTCCTCGACGCTCGGCTCCTCCACCATCACGGGCTGGAAGCGGCGCTCGAGCGCGGCGTCCTTCTCGATGTGCTTGCGGTACTCGTCCAGTGTGGTCGCACCGATGCAGTGCAGTTCGCCGCGCGCCAGCGCCGGCTTGAGCAGATTGGAGGCGTCCATCGCGCCCTCGGCCGCGCCCGCGCCGACCACAGTGTGCAGCTCGTCGATGAACAGGATGATCTCGCCGGCCGACTCCTGGACTTCCTTGAGCACGGCCTTGAGCCGTTCCTCGAACTCGCCGCGGAACTTGGCGCCCGCCACCAGCGCGCCCATGTCGAGCGCGACCAGGCGATGATTCTTGAGCCCCTCGGGAACGTCACCGGCGACGATGCGCTGGGCGAGGCCTTCGACGATCGCCGTCTTGCCCACGCCCGGCTCGCCGATCAGCACCGGATTGTTCTTGGTACGCCGCGAGAGCACCTGGATGACGCGTCGGATCTCCTCGTCGCGCCCGATGACGGGATCGACCTTGCCCGCCGCCGCCATCTTGGTGAGATCGCGCGCGTAACGCTCGAGCGCCTGGTAGGTGGCCTCGGGATTGGGCGAACTGACGCGCTGATGGCCGCGGACCTTGACCAGCGTCTCCATTAACTTGTCGCGCGTGAGCCCGGCCTCGCGCAGGATGCGCGCGGAGGCGCCCGGCTCGTCGAGCATCGCGATCAGCACGTGCTCGACCGAGATGTAGTCGTCCTTGAGCTTGCCCGCCTCCTGCTCAGCGCGCGCCAGCACGCGGCCCAGGCGCTGGGTGACGTAAACCTGGCCGGCGCCGCCGCCGGTGACCTGCGGGATTTTAGCCAGTTCGTCGGCGAGCTTGCGCTGCACCGCGGCGCGGTCCGCGCCGGCGAGCTTGAGCACGGAGGAGACCAGCCCCTGTTCGTCCTCGAGCAGCGCGGCGAGCAGATGCTCGACGTCAACGGCCTGGTTGTGGGCACTGAGCGCCGCATTCTGCGCGCGGCCCAGCGCCTCCTGGAGTTTCTCTGTGAAACGACCTGGGTTCATCAATGAAATGGGCCCTTTTTCGGCCTCACTATTGAAGCTAACCACTTTCTTGACACCGGCAAGCGCGGCATACTGGCGGCGGCCCGGGGCCTGCGGCTCCTCAGCTTGGCCCTGTCTTGTCCGATTTGCTAAGCACAGAAAGCAAAACCCCTCGGGAGACGCACGATGCGCTTGACGCTGACGGTGAACGGACAACGGCGCGAGGACGAGGTCGAACCGCGGATGCTGCTGGTCCACTACCTGCGCGACGTCGCGGGCCTGACCGGCACCCACGTCGGATGCGAGAGCACGCTGTGCGGCGCCTGCACCGTGCTGCTCGACGGCAACGCGGTCAAGTCGTGCACGGTGCTCGCGGTCCAGGCTGACGGCGCCGAAGTCACCACAGTCGAGGGGTTGGCCAGGGACGGAAAGCTTCATCCGGTGCAGGAGGGCTTCTGGGAGGAACACGGCCTGCAATGCGGCTACTGCACGCCCGGGATGATTATGGCCTCGGTCGATCTACTCAGCCGCAACCCCAACCCGAGCGAGGCTGAGATTCGCCACGCGCTCGAGGGGAATCTCTGCCGATGCACCGGCTACCAGCACATCATCAAGGCGGTGCAGTACGCGGCCAACAAGATGCGCGCGGGCAAGGCGGCCTGAGGCCGCGCGAACTTGCGCACCGGCGCGCATCGCGAGCCTGCGCGACCTGAAACCGCAACGACGAAAGCGATCAAGGAGACGGCGATGGCGGTCATCCCGAAATTCGTGGGCGAACGGATCAAGCGGCGCGAGGATCCGCGGCTCATCCAGGGCCTCGGCACCTACGTCGACGACGTGCGGCTGCCCGGAATGCTGACGGCGGTGATCCTGCGCAGCCCGCACGCGCACGCGAAGATCAATGCGATCGATCTCAAGGCCGCGCGCAGCGCTCCCGGCGTGGTCTGCGCGCTCGCCGGCGACGACATCAAGGACAAGATCGGGCCCCTGCCCTGCGTCGCACCCGCCGAACGCATCCCGTTCCACCCCGCGCTCGCAATCGGCAAGGTGCGCTACGTCGGCGAGCCGGTCGCGGTGGTGGTCGCGACCGACGCCTATCGCGCGCAGGATGCGGTCGATCTGATCGAGGTCGACTACGACCCGCTCGACGCGGTGGTCGATCCCGAAAAGGCGATCGCCGACGGCGCGCCGATCCTCCACGAGGAGTTCGGCACCAACGTCTCGCTCAGGATGGAGGTGCCGTCACCCGCGATAGACGACGCGATGCGCAACGCGGACAAGGTCATCCGCTTCCGCATCGTCAACCAGCGCCTGGCGCCGATCCCGATGGAGCCGCGCGGCGTGGTCGCGCAGTGGAACGCCGGCCAGCGCTACCTGACCCTGTGGACCTCGACCCAGATCCCGCATATGGTGCGCTCGCGCCTGGCCGAGACGCTCAAGCTCGGCGAGCATCGGATTCGCGTGATCGCGCCCGAGGTCGGCGGCGGCTTCGGCTGCAAGCTCAATTTCTACGGCGAGGAGGCGCTGGCGGCTTACCTGTCGATGCAGCTCGAGCGACCAGTCAAGTGGATCGAGCGCCGGCGCGAGAACCTCGCCGGCACCACCCATGGCCGCGATCAGATCACCTACCTCGAAGTGCCGGTCAAGAACGACGGCACCGTGCTGGGGATCAAGGGGCGCTTCATCTGCGACATGGGCGCTTACCTCCAGCTGCTGACGCCCGCCATCCCTGGCTTCTCGGCGCTGATGATGACGGGATGCTACAAGATTCCGGCGCTTGGCTTCGAACAGCTTATGGTGTTCACCAACAAGATGGCGACCGACGCCTATCGCGGCGCGGGCCGTCCCGAGGCCTGCTACATCGCCGAACGCACGATGGACATGGTCGCCGCCGAGCTCAAGCTCGATCCGGCCGAAGTGCGGCGCAAAAATTTCATCCCCAAGGAAGCCTTCCCCGCCACCACCGCCGCCGGTCTCGTGTACGACTCGGGCGATTACCGGCAGGCGCTCGACAAGGCGCTGGAGATCGTCGATTACAAGAAGCTGCGCGCCGAGCAGGAAGCCGCGCGCAAGCAGGGCCGCTATATCGGAATCGGCATCTCGTCCTACGTCGAGATCTGCGGAATCGGACCCTCGGCGATGCTCCCGCCCAAGTTCCAGGGATGGGAGAGCGCGACCGTGCGGGTCGAGCCTGACTGCAAGGTCACGGTGCTGACCGGGATTTCGCCCCACGGCCAGGGCCAGGAGACCACCTTCGCTCAACTCGTGGCCGACGCCTTTGGGGTCGACCTCGACGGCGTCAACGTCGTCCACGGCGACACCGCGATCGTGCAGTATGGCGTGGGTACCTTCGGCAGCCGCGGTCTGTCAGTCGGCGGCACCGCGCTGATGATGGCGGTGGGCAAGGTGCAGGACAAGATGAAGAAAATCGCCTCGACCATGATGGAGGCGCCACCCGACCAGCTCATTTTTGCCAACCGCACGGTCGCCCTCGCCAGCGACCCCGGCAAATCGATCCCGCTCCAGCAGGTGGTGACCGCCGCCTACGATTGGAAACAGGCGATCCCGGGACTCGAACCCGGGCTCGACGCAAACGCGTTTTTCGAGCCCACCGGATGCACCTTCCCCTTCGGCACCCACGTTGCGGTGGTCGAGGTCGATCCGGAAACCGGCGTGGTCAAGTTCCTGCGCTACGTGGCGGTTGACGACTGCGGCAAGGTGATAAGCCCGCTGCTGGTGGAGGGCCAGGTCCACGGCGGCATCGCGCAAGGCATCGCGCAAGCGCTCTACGAGCAGGTGGTGTACGACGAAAGCGGCCAGCTGCTCACCGCGACCCTGATGGATTACGCGGTGCCCAAGGCCGACATGCTGCCGCACTACGAACTGTCCTCGACGGTAACGCCGTCGCCGCTCAATCCGCTCGGCGCCAAGGGCGTCGGCGAGGCGGGCACCATCGGCTCGACGCCGTGCATGGTCAACGCGGTGCTCGACGCGCTGCGCCCGTTCGGCATCACCCATCTCGACATGCCGCTTACGCCGGAGAAGATCTGGCGCGCGGTCCGTGCGGCAAGGAAGGGCTAACGCCATGTTCCCCGCAACCTTCGACTACCATCGCGCGGCCTCTGTAAAGGAGGCGCTCTCACTGCTCGCACAGTACGGAGACGAGGCCAAGCTGCTGTCCGGCGGCCACAGCCTGCTGCCGATCCTCAAGCTGCGCCTCGCCCAGCCGCGCCATCTGGTTGACCTGACGCGCATCCCCGAGCTCGGCCGGATCGCCGAGCAGGGCGGGAAAATCAGCGTCGGCGCCGCCGTGCGCCACGTCCAGGTCGCGACTTCGCCGCTGGTGCGTGACAAACTCGGGTTGCTCGCGGAGTGCGCGGGCCATATCGGCGACGTGCAGGTGCGCAACCGCGGCACGATTGGCGGCAGCCTCGCCCATGCGGACCCGGCCGCCGATTATCCCGCTGCAGTGCTGGCGCTCGAAGGCGAAATACGCCTGGAGAGCGGCGCGGGGGCGCGGATGGTCACGGCGGCGGACTTCTTCGTCGATCTGATGACCACGGCGGTCCAGCCCGGTGAGCTGATAAGCGCGGTCAGCTTTGCGCCGCTTCCCGCAGGCGCCGGGTTCGCCTACCTCAAGCATCGCCAGCCTGCCTCGGGCTTCGCGATGGTAGGGGTGACGGCGTGTCTGACGCTCGACAAAAGCGGCAAGTGCCAGAACGTCCGTGTCGGAATAACCGGCCTGGGGCCCAAGGCGTTTCGCGCCAAAGCAGTCGAGAGCGTGCTCAGCGGCAAGGCGCCCGATGCAAAAGCGCTCGCGGACGCCGCAGCACACGCCGCCGACGGCATCGACGCCCTCGCGGACATCCACGCCTCGGCCGAGTTTCGCGCCGAGCTGGCGCGCGTCTATACGCGGCGCGCGCTGGAGACCGCGGCGGCGCGCGCGCGGCGCTGAAGGGCTCCTGGAGCGAATACCATCGATCGCTGATTCGAGATGAAAATCGCAGGCGAACAGACGCTGTCGGCGCCGCGGCAGAAGGTGTGGGACCTGTTCAACGATCCCAACCGCCTCTCGCGGCTGATTCCCGGATGCGAAAAGCTCGACGTTATCAGCCCCACCGAGTACGCCGGCACCCTCAACGTCGGCATCGCGGCGGTCAAGGGCGTCTATAGCGGCAAGCTCAAACTCGAAGAGGTACGCCCGCCCGAGCATTACAAAATGGTGGTTGACGGCAAGGGCAAGCAGGGCTTCATGCGCGGCTCGGGCACGCTCGACCTCGTCGCCAAGGACAGCAATACGACGGTGGTGACCTACGCGGGCGACGTCCAGATTGGCGGCCCGCTGGTGCAGGTTGGTCAGCGGATGATCGACAGCGCGGCCAAAATGATGATCGGGCAGTTTTTCGCCGCGGCCGAGGCCGAGCTCAAGGCGGAAGCGGCGGGCAAGGTCGCCCGCCAGGGCTTCTTCCTCAATTTCTGGCGCTACCTGGTCCGGCTGGTCCGCTCGCTCTTCGCGCGCGGCTGAAGACGTTGCGACGGCTCATTCGCCGGCGATCATCATCTCGGCGATCTTGAGCGTTGGCGCGACGATCGACGAGCGCCATACGAGATCGTTGCCGATCATCTCGATTGACATGAACATCTCCTTGAGATTGCCGGCGATCGTGATCTCCTGCACCGGGTAGGCGAGTTCGCCGTCCTCGATCCAGAGCCCACTCGCGCCGCGCGAGTAGTCGCCGGTCACCGCGTTGACGCCGAAACCGATGAGCTCGGTCAGGTACAGCCCGCTCTTGACCGTGCGGATTATCTCCTCGGGCGAGTACGGTCCGGGTTGCAGGTATAGGTTGGTCGGGCTGACAGAAGGGGCCTCGCCGGTCGAGCGCGCGGCGTTGCCGGTCGGTTTGAGGCCGAGGCGGCGTGCGGAGTAGCTGTCGAGCAGGTAGGTCTGGAGCACACCGCGCTCGACGACGTTCTTGCGCGTCACCGGCAGTCCCTCGCCGTCGAACGGCTTGGAGCCCAGCCCGCCGCGGATCGTGCCGTCGTCGATCACGCTGACGTTGGCGCTCGCGATTCGCTGGCCGAGCTTGCCAACCAGGAACGAGGCATTGCGATAGAGCGACGGGCCCGAGGCTGCGGCCGCCAGCGAGCGCATCAGGCTCGCCGCCATGTCGGGATCGAAGACAACCGGCGCGCGGGTGGTCTTGATCTTGCGCGCACCCAGGCGCCGCAGCGCGCGGCGCGCCGCGGTCAGGCCGACCGAGGCCGCATCGTCGAGGCCTGCGAAGCGCCGGCTGTGGGTGTACCAATGGCCGGGCTGCATCGCTCCGTTTTCCTCCGCGATCGGCGCGACGGCGAGGCTGTAGGTCGTGCCCTCGTACTCGCCGGCGAAGCCCTGGCTGTTGGCAAACACCACGCGGTACCGGCCGGAGTCGAACTCGGCCCCTTCGGAATTCTTGATCCGCGGATCGGCGTCGAGCGCGGCGCGCTCGGCCGTGCGCGCGATTTCGAGCGCGCGGTCGGCCTCGATAATTCCGCTTTTCGGATCGGCCAGCTCCAGTTCGGGCAGGACCTTCGGATGGAGTGCCGGGTCGGGCAGGCCGGACCACTGATCCGGCGCGGTCAGCCGCGCCATGCGCACGGTGTCGGCGATGAACTCGCCGAGCGCGCCGTGCTCCATCTCGGCGGTCGCCGCCGTCGCCGATGATTGTCCGACGAACACGCGCACGCCGAGCCGCCGCTCACGCGAGCTCTTGAGCTTCTCGACCTCACCCATCCGCACGCCGGCGCCAAGCGACTCGGCGCTGACGATCAGGACTTCGGCGGCATCCGCGCCGGCGGCACGCGCGCGCTCCAGCCCCCACTGGGCGAGATCGATGCCCGCTTCCAACCGCGATTCCATCTGCAACATCTCTTTCGGCCGGGTACCCCCGCGCCGCGCCTAGGCGCGCGTGCCGCCGACCGTGATCCCGTCGATCCGGATCGTCGGCAGGCCCACGCCCACCGGCACCGACTGGCCGTCCTTGCCGCAGGTGCCGACGCCCGGATCGAGCTCGAGGTCGTTGCCCACCATCGAAACCCGCGTGAGTACGTCGGGGCCGTTGCCGATAAGGGTCGCGCCCTTGACCGGGCGGGTCACCTGGCCGTCCTCGATCAGGTAGGCCTCGGAGGCGGAGAAGACGAACTTGCCGTTGGTGATATCGACCTGGCCGCCGCCGAAGCTCACGGCGTACAGGCCGTAGCGCACGGAGCGGATGATCTCCTCGGGGGAGGCGTCGCCGGCGAGCATGAAGGTGTTGGTCATGCGCGGCATCGGGGGATGCGCGAAGCTTTCGCGCCGGCCGTTGCCGGTCGGGCTCATCTTCATCAGGCGTGCGTTGAGTCGGTCCTGGAGATAGCCGCGCAGGATCCCCTTTTCGATCAGCACCGTGCGCGAGGTCGGCGTGCCCTCGTCGTCGAAATTGAGGCTGCCGCGGCGGTTGGGGATCGTGCCGTCATCGACCACCGTGCACAGCTCGCTCGCCACCCGCTGGCCGACACGGCCGGAGAAGGCGGAGACCCCCTTGCGGTTGAAGTCGCCCTCCAGCCCGTGGCCGATTGCCTCGTGGAGCAGGATACCCGGCCATCCGGGCCCCAGCACGACCATCATCTCGCCTGCCGGCGCGTCCACCGCATCGAGGTTGACGATCGCCTGGCGCACCGCCTTAAGCGTATGCTCGCGCCAGCGTTCGCCCTCGAAGAAAAACTTCCACTCGACTCGGCCGCCGCCGCCCGAGCTGCCGACCTGGCGCCCGCCCTTGCCGTCCTCGGCGATCACGGTGACGCTCAGGCGACAGAGCGGCTGGACGTCGGCGGCGATCCGACCTTCGCTGTTGACGACCATCACGACCTTGCGTTCGGCCGCGAACGACGCCATCACGTTTTTCACCCGCGGGTCGAACTCACGCGCGACGCGGTCGATCTCGTTGAGCAGCTTTGCGCGCTCTTCGAGTGGGACCTCCAGCGGCGTGCTCTCGAGCTCGTAGAGCGCGTGGCGCGCGACCGGCTGACCGACGTGGACCGCCGGCGCCGCGCCGCCGCCGTGGGCGATCGCGCGCGCGGCTTCCGCCGCCAGGCGCATCCGGTCCACGGTGACCTCGTCCGAATACGCGTAGCCCGTGCGATCCTCGGCGCACACGCGCACGCCGACGCCGTGGCTGATGCTCTTGCTGGTGCGGTTGACGATCGAATCCTCGAGGCTGAGCCCTTCGGCGCTGCGGTACTCGAAGTAGAGGTCGGCGTAGTCGGCCTTGCGCTCGAGCGCGGCGCCCAGGACGCGCTCCAGAGTGCCCTCGGTCATGCCGAAGCGGCTGAGAAAAAACTTGTCCGGCGGGGTCAATTCATTGGCCATCGCGCCCTCCGTCGTCTCCACAACTGAGTCTACCAGAGGTGCGGACGCACGCCGAACCACAATTGGCCACAGGCTGGAGCCTGGGCGCCTCAAAGAACCCGCACCGTTTTGTCTCTACTAGACGCGGGCGGAGGGTCAGAAGAAACGAAGACGACCGATGATTAGCCGGCGGCGGCGCGGCGCTCGCCGCGCATCTGCTGCTTGGGCTCGGGCTTGCGTTTCTTCTTGCGCGGCGCGGCGCTCTCAGAGGCGCCGGTGAACTCGATGATCGACAGCGGGGCCGCGTCACCGCGGCGGACACCGTACTTGACGATGCGGGTATAGCCTCCGTTGCGCTCCTTGAAGCGCGGCGCGATCTCGTCGAAGAGCTTTTTGACCGCCGTGTGCGAGCCGATAAACGCGTAGGCGCGCCGGCGCGCGGCGAGGTCGGCGCGCTTGCCCAGCGTGACCATCCGCTCGGCCCAGCGCCTGAGCTCCTTGGCCTTGGCATCGGTGGTGCGGATGCGCTCGTGGCGAATGAGGCTCAGGACCAGGTTGCGCATCAAGGCCTTGCGATGGGCCGAGGTGCGGTTGAGCTTGCGGCCCGAATTGAGGTGACGCATCGATTAACGCTCCGGAACAGGTGCGAAGTTTGGGGCGCCGCGCTAGGCCGACTCGCGCCGCTCCTGCTCGGCCCACATCCGGTCGAGCTCGCTGCGCGGCGGCAGCTCTGTCAGCCGCATCCCGAGCGAGAGCCCCATGTCGGTCAGGACCTCTTTGATCTCATTGAGCGATTTGCGGCCGAAATTCTTGATCTTGAGCATGTCCTGCTCGGTGCGCTGGACCAGTTCGCCGATGTACTTGATGTCGGCGTTCTGGAGGCCGTTGAAGGCGCGTACCGAGATCGGCAGCCCCTCGACCGGACGATAGAGGTATTCGTTGAGCAGCGGACGCGCCTCGGCGCCCTCGGCCGCGGCGGGAAGCTCGGCTTCCTCCTCGACGCCGGCGAAGATGGTCATCTGGTCGCGGGCCACGCGCGCGGCGTAGGTCAGCGCGTCGCGCGGGGAGATCGAGCCGTCGGTCCAGATTTCGAGCACCAGGCGGTCGTAGTCGGTGCGCTGGCCGACGCGCGCGTTGGTGACCGTGAAGTTCACCTTCTTGATCGGCGAATACACCGCGTCGAGGCGGATGGTGCCGATCGGCTCCTCCTCGTCGGCGCTGCGCTCGGCCGGCGCGTAGCCGCGCCCGCGGCGGATCACCAGCTCCATGTCGAGCTCGGCGCCTTTCTCCAGCGTCGCGATATGCTGCTCGGGCGTGAGCACTTCGAGCGCGGGGCCGCCGGTGATGTCGCGTGCGCGCACGACCGTTTCGCCGCGCGCCTTGAGCGCGGCGGTGAGATGCTCGCCCTCGTGCAGGCGTAGGCGCACCTCCTTGAGGTTGAGGACGATGTCCGTCACGTCCTCCTTGACCCCGGGGATCGTGGAGAACTCATGGAGCACGCCCTTGATCCGCACCGCCGTGATCGCAAAGCCGGGCAGCGAGGACAGCAAAATACGGCGCAGGGCGTTGCCGACGGTGATGCCGTAGCCGCGCTCGAGCGGTTCGGCGAAGAACCTGCCGTAGGTCGCGGTCAGTTCCTTCTCGTCGAACTCGACGGCCTTCGGCTTGATTAAATCGCGCCAATCATTCTGCATATCCGATCGCTCTTCTCCGAAGATTTTTTCCGCCTCTCCGCCGCTGATGCAGTCCCGCGCGCGCTAGCGCGAGTAATGCTCGACGATCAGCTTCTCGCTGACCGGCATGGTCAGGTCCGCACGCGCCGGCAGCGCGCGCATCGAGCCGCGGAACTGGTCGCGCTCCAGCGCGATCCATCCCGGCACCCCGCGCCGCTGCGACATCTCGATCGCCTCGACGATCACTTTCTTGCTCCGGCTCTTGGGCGCGATGCTGACGATCTCGCCCACGTCGAGCAGGTAGGACGGAATCGTGACCGCTCTGCCGTCAACCTCGATATGGCCGTGGCGCACGAGCTGGCGCGCCTGGGCGAGCGAGCTCGCGAAGCCGAGCCGGTAAACCACGCTGTCGAGCCGGCGCTCGAGCAGGACGAGCAGGTTTTCGCCCGTGATCCCGGGCATTCGCTCGGCCAGCTCGAAGTAGCGCTTGAACTGAGTCTCCATCAGGCCGTAGATGCGCCTGACCTTCTGCTTCTCACGCAGCCGGATCGAAAACTCGGAAAAGCGCGTGCGTGCCTGGCCGTGGGCGCCGGGCGGGTAGTTGCGCCGCTCGATCGCGCACTTGTCGGTGAAGCAGCGCTCGCCCTTGAGGAAGAGCTTGAGCCCTTCACGCCGGCACAGCCGGCATACCGGTCCGAGATACCTTGCCACCTTGTCGTTGCTCCCCTAAACGCGGCGCCGCTTGGGCGGCCGGCATCCGTTGTGCGGGATCGGCGTCACGTCCTTGATCGAGGTCACCGCGAGCCCCGCCGCCTGCAGCGCGCGCACCGCCGACTCGCGGCCGCCGCCCGGGCCCTTGACGTAAACCACCACCGAGCGCATCCCGACGTCGCTCACCTTGCGCGCCGCCGCCTCGGCCGCCATCTGGGCGGCGAACGGCGTGCCCTTGCGCGAGCCCTTGAAGCCAACCGAACCGGCGCTCGCCCACGCGAGCACCAGTCCCTGCTGGTCGGTGATCGTAACGATCGTGTTGTTGAACGTCGCGTGGACATGGGCGACGCCCTCGGTCACGGCGCGCTTGGCGCGCCGGCGGCGCGGTGCGGGCGCCGCACCGGCTGCGGCGGGAGCGCCGACCGCCGCCGCGGGGCGTTCGCCGCCCTGGGCCGCCTGCTCCTTGCCTGGCGCAGGCCTGGTTTCCTTGTTCTCGTCAGCCATCAGGCTTTAGCTCTCTTCCGAGTTGAAGTTGACCGCTGGATTGGGTGTTAGCCCTTGGACGGCGGTGCCTTCTTGCCCGCCACGACCTTGCGTGGCCCTTTGCGTGTGCGCGCGTTGGTATGAGTACGCTGGCCGCGCACGGGCAAACCGCGGCGATGACGGATGCCGCGGTAGCACCCGAGGTCCATCAGGCGCTTGATCGACTGCTGAAGGTCGCGCCGCAGGTCGCCCTCGACTTTGTACTTCTGGTCGATGACATTGCGGATGCGGACCTGCTCCTCAGCGCTGAGGTCGTCGCTGTTGCGCGCCGGGTCGACGTTGGCCTCGGCGAGGATCGATTGCGCAGCCGAGCGGCCGATGCCGTAAATGTAGGTCAGCGCGATTTCCATCCGCTTGTGATGGGGCAGTTCAACTCCGGCAATACGGGCCATCGGGCGAAATCCTCCTAACCCTGGCGCTGCTTGTGGCGCGGATTGGAGCACAGGATACGCACCACGCCCTGGCGGCGCACAACCTTGCAATTCTTGCAGATCTTCTTGACCGACGCTCGAACCTTCATCGTGTACCCGACTTCACCGCCCGGCCGCCTCAGCGCATCCGGTAGGTAATCCGCCCGCGGCTGAGATCGTACGGCGAGAGCTCCACCGTGACCCGGTCGCCGGGCAGTATCTTGATGTAGTGCATCCGCATCTTGCCCGAAATATGCGCGAGCACCCGATGCCCGTTTTCCAGCGAGACGCGGAACATCGCATTGGGCAGCGCTTCAAGCACGGTACCCGTTACTTCTATGGCGTCTCCCTTAGACATGTGCCATTTCGCTCAGGATCTCCGGCCCGCGGGCGGTAATCGCAATCGAGTGCTCGAAGTGGGCCGAGAGCTTGCCGTCGGCCGTCACCGCCGTCCAACCGTCATCGAGGATGCGTAGTTCCGCCACCCCCTCGTTGATCATCGGTTCGATCGCCAGCGCCATCCCCTCCTGCAAGCGCGGGTCGGGCATCCCGCGCCGCACGTAGTTGGGCACCTGCGGATCTTCGTGCAGGCTGCGCCCGATACCGTGGCCGGCGAAGTCGGTCACCACCGAGAAGCCCGCGCTCTCGGCGGTCCGCTGCACGGCGCGCGCGATATCGCTGATGCGATTGCCGACGCGGGCCTGCTCGATACCCGCGTAGAGCGCTTGGCGCGTCGTGCGCAGCAGCTCCTCAGCGCGCGCGGTGATCCTGCCCACCGGCACCGTGCGCGCAGCGTCGCCGTAGTAGCCCTGGTAAATGACGCCGAAGTCGAGACCTACGATATCGCCCTCCTTAAGCCGCCGGCGCGACGGAATCCCGTGCACGATCTCGTCATTGACCGAGACGCACAGGGTCTTGGGGTACGGCACGTCGTGCGGCTTGTAGCCCTTGAACGCCGGCCGCGCGCCCTTGCGGCGGGTCAGTTCCCCGGCCATCCGATCCAGTTCCTCGGTCGTAACTCCGGGCTTAACCGCCGCCGCCAGTTCCTCGAGAATCTCGGCCACGATCATGCTCGCCTTGCGGATGAGCGCAATTTCTTCGGGGCTCTTGAGCAGGATCACTCGCTTTAACTCTTGCCTGCGGCGCCGTCGAGCGCGCTCAGGATCCGGCGCTGGATCTCCTCCGGGCTGCCGATCCCGTCGACTCGGGCGAGCAGTCCCAAGCGCGCATAATGATCGAGCAGCGGGCGGGTGGACGCGGCATATACCTCAAGCCGCATCCGCACCGTGTCCTCGGCGTCGTCGTCGCGCTGGTAGAGCTCGCCGTTGCAATCGTTGCACAGATTCTGGTTGCGCGGCGGATCGTAGATCAGGTGGTACATCGCACCGCAGTTCTTGCAGGTGCGCCGCCCCGAGATACGCTTTACGATCTCGTCGTCGGGTACCATTATAGCAACTACTTTGTCCAGGCGCTGCCCACCCTTGCCCTGGAGCATCGCGGCCAGCGTCTCGGCCTGCGCCACCGTGCGCGGGAAGCCGTCGAGGATAACCCCCCCCGCCGCGTCGGGCTGGCCCAGACGCTCCCCAATCAGCTTGAACACCAGCTCGTCGGGCACCAGCGCGCCCTTGTCCATGTAGCGCTTGGCCTCCTGGCCAAGCGCGGTGCGATTGCGAACCGCCGCGCGCAGCAGGTCGCCGCTGGCCACCTGCGGCACACCGAGACGCTTCTCGAGCATCCTAGCCTGTGTGCCCTTGCCCGCGCCGGGCGGGCCGAGAAGAACAAGCCGCACTGCGCCTAACCTCCCCTGCGCGACTTCACGCGTCCGCGCCGCATGAAGCCCTCGTAGTTGCGGGTCAGCAGGTGGGTTTCCATCTGGGCGACCGTGTCGAGCGCCACACCGACCACGATCAGCAAGGCGGTGCCGCCGAAGTAGAATGGCACGTTGAAGCGCTGGATCAGGAGGGTCGGCAGGATACACACCGCGCTGACGTAGATCGCGCCGCCCAAGGTTATTCGCGAAAGAATCCGGTCGATGTACTCGGCGGTAAAGCGTCCGGGACGGATGCCCGGGATAAATCCGCCATACTTCTTGAGATTGTCGGCAACGTCGACTGGGTTGAACGTCACCGCGGTGTAGAAGTAGCAGAAGAAGACGATGAGCGCGACGTACACCACGTTGTAAACCCATCCGCCCGGCGTCAGGTACGACGACCAGTTCTTCGCCGACGGGATGAAGGTCGCCACCGTTGCCGGGAAGACCAGGATCGAAGAGGCGAAGATCGGCGGAATAACCCCCGACGTGTTGACCTTCAGCGGCAGGTGCGAGCTTTGCCCGCCATAGACCCGCCGCCCGACCACCCGGCGCGCATACTGGACCGGAATCCGCCGCTGGCCGGTCTCGACCCACACGATGAGGGCGGTCACCGCTATCGCGATCGCGAGCACCAGAATCAGCACGAACAGGCTCATTTCGCCCTCGCGCACGAACTGGAAAGTGGTCGACAATGCGCTCGGCAGGCGCGCCACAATACCCGCCATGATCACGAGCGAGATACCGTTGCCGACGCCGCGCTCAGTAATCTGCTCGCCGATCCACATGACGAACATCGCGCCCGCGGTGACCGTCAACACGGTCATGATGCGGAAGCCCCAGCCCGGCGCATAGACCACCGAGCCGCCGCCGGGCGCCTGGATGTGCTCGAGCGAGTAGGCGATCATGAAGCCCTGCACGATCGACAACGCCACCGTCCCGTAGCGCGTGTACTGGCTGATCTTGCGGCGTCCCGCTTCGCCCTCCTTGTAAAGTTCGTCGAGGTAGGGCCACGCGACCTTGAGCAGGTCGAGGATGATCGCGACCGAGATGTAGGGCATGATGCCGAGCGCGAAGACCGAAAAGCGCTCGAGCGCGCCGCCCGAGAACAGGTTGACCCAGCCGAACAGCGTGCTCGCGGCGGCATCAAAAAAAGCCGCCAATGCCTGGCCGTCGATCCCGGGAGTGGGCACGGCCACGCCGATGCGATACACAACCAGCATCCAGGCTGTGAACCACAGCCTGCGGCGCAACTCCGGGATGCGCGAGGCGTTTGAGAACCCTTCAAGCATTAAGCTTCGGGGCGGCCTCGATTAATTCCGCGATTCCTCCCGCCGCCGCAATCTTCTCCCTGGCGCTCGCCGAAAACGCATGCGCGCGCACGGTCAGCCGCGCGCCGAGCTCGCCGTCGCCCAGCACCTTCAGTTTGTCTCCCGCGCCGATCACTCCGCGCTCGGCCAGCACCGCCGGATCGATCGTGTCGAGGCCCAGCGCCGCCAGCCGCTTAAGATTGACCACGGCGAACTCCTCGCGTCGCGCCTGCGTCTTCTGTAAGCGCCGGAATCCGCGCTTGGGCACTCGCCGCTTGAGCGGCATCTGCCCGCCTTCGTAGCCCGGCGGCGTGTTGCCGCCCGAACGCGAGCCCTTGCCCTTATGGCCGCGGCCCGCAGTCTTGCCGCTGCCGGAGCCGATACCGCGCCCGACCCGTACGCGCCGCCGCTTGGAGCCCGGCGCCGGCCTCAATGTGCTTAAATCCAGAGCCATCAGCTTTTCACTTCAACCACGAGATGCGAAACGCGACGCAACATCCCCTCGACCTCGGGAGTGCGTTTGAGCTCGCGCTCGCTGCCGACCCGGCCAAGCCCGAGTCCTCTGACCGTCTGCCGCACGCGCTCCTTGGTTCCGATCGGGCTGCGCACCAGCCTGACTTTAATCGTCTCCGCCATCGCGCACGCCCTCTCCCTACGCCGCCGCCGGGCGCACCGGCTCATGCTGGCGCACGCGGGCGATCTCCTCGGGACTGCGCAGCTCCCTGAGCGCCTCGAGCGTGGCCTTGACCAGGTTGTGCGGATTCGACGAGCCCAGCCGCTTGGTCAGGATGTTGCGGATTCCAGCCAG
This sequence comes from Candidatus Binataceae bacterium, assembly GCA_035650475.1. Classification (NCBI taxonomy): domain Bacteria; phylum Candidatus Binatota; class Binatia (SeqCode); order Binatales (SeqCode); family Binataceae (SeqCode); species Binataceae bacterium (SeqCode). The sequence continues at coordinate 746,880 of DASRHP010000009.1, read as the reverse complement.
CTCGACCACCGCGCGCACGCCGCCCGCCGCGATAACGCCGGTACCTTCGGCCGCGGGCTTGAGGATCACCTTGCCGGCGCCGAAGCGGCCGACGACCTCGTGCGGGATCGTGCCCTCGCGCAGCGGCACCCGCATCAGACTCTTCTTGGCGCGCTCGACGCCCTTTCGAATCGCCTCGGGCACCTCGTTGGCTTTGCCGAGGCCAAAGCCGACGAGGCCGTTCTGATCGCCCGCCACCACGAGCGCGCTGAAACTGAAGCGCCGGCCGCCCTTGACCACCTTGGCCACGCGGTTGATATGGACGACCTTCTCCTTGATGTCGAGCCCCTGGGTTTCGATGCGCTGTGCCACGATACTCCCGTCCGCCGAATCCTCGGCGCTAGAACTTCAGGCCCGCCTCGCGCGCGGCATCGGCCAGCGCACGCAGACGGCCGTGATAGAGAAACCCGTTGCGATCGAACACCACCTGGGCGATTCCCTTGCTCAGGCATCGCTCGGCGATCGTCCTGCCGACCGTCTTGGCCGCCTCCAGGTTGCGCCGGCTCTTGAGCGCCTCGCGCAGCTCGGGGCTGAGCGTGGACACCGCGGCCAGCGTGGACCCGGACTCGTCCGAGATCACCTGCGCGTAGATATGGTTGAGCGAACGGTAAATCGACAGGCGTGGAAGCGCGTCGCTGCCCCTTATCCGGCGGCGCACGCGCCGCCGGCGCACCATCCGCTTTTCAAACCTCTCCGCAGACATCTTGCCTCGTTCGGCGCCTTAGCCCGCCGCCGCGCCGGCCGCCGCCTTGCCGGCCTTGCGGCGGATGGTTTCGGTTGCGTACTTGATTCCTTTGCCCTTGTACGGCTCCGGCGGCCGCAGCTCTCGGATCTCTGCCGCCACCGAACCGAGCAACTGGCGATCGGCACTCTCCAAGGTGATGATCACCTGTCGGTCGACCTTGGCTGTAACACCGGGCGGCAACTGATAAACGATCGGGTGCGAGTAGCCAAGGCTAAGATGGATATTGGTGCCGCGAATCTCGGCTCGGTAGCCGACGCCGTTTATCTCCAGCACGCGGGTGAAGCCCTTGCTCACGCCCTCGGCCATGTTGGCGATGAGCTTGCGCACCAGCCCATGGCGTGCGCGCTCGTCCTGGGAGTCGCCCGGCCGCTTGACCTGGATCTGCGAATCCTTGATCTCCACCGCGAAGCGCGGCGGCACCTTCAAGGCCAGCTTGCCCTTGGGCCCCTCGACCTCGAGCGTGTCGCCTGCCAGCTGGGCCTTGACGCCCTTGTCCAGGTTGACCGGCAATCTGCCTATGCGCGACATCGACCGTTCCTCTACCAGACTCTCAGCAGGATCTCGCCGCCGACCTTCCTGCGCCGCGCATCGCGGTCGGTCATCACGCCCAGCGGCGTGGTCAGCACCTGTACGCCCATCCCGTGCGCGACACGCGGCATCGAGGTCGCGCCGGCATAGCGGCGCAGGCTCGGCCGGCTGACCCGCTCGATGCCGCGGATAACCGGCTCGCGCGCGCCCGAGTAGCGCAGCCCGATGATCAGCTTCTTCCTGGGAATCTCGCCGCCGACCTCGATGCCGCCCAGGAAGCCCTCGGCGGCAAGCGTGCGGCAAATCGCCTCGCGCAGGCGCGAGTGCGGGACCTCGACCTGGTCGTAACGCGCGTGCATCGCGTTGCGAATCCGGGTAAGCAACTCTGCGATGGGGTCGGTCTGCGACATCCGCTCTCCGGTCCTCTACCAGCTGGCCTTGACCACGCCGGGCAACGCGCCGCGCAGCGCATTCTTGCGCAGGCACAGACGGCACATCTTGAAGCGCCGGTAATAGGCGCGCGGGCGCCCGCACAGGGGGCAGCGGTTATGCTGGCGGGTCTTGAATTTGGGCTTGCGCTGCGCCTTCACCCGCAGACAGGTCTTCGCCATCTCGATTATCCTAGGCCGCGCGCGCGGCGCCTTCGCGCTCCAGCGCGCCGCGGAACGGCATCCCCAGCGCGCGCAACAGCGTGTAGCCCTCGAAGTCGCTGCGCGCGGTCGTGTTGATCGTCACCGTCAGCCCCTTGATCCGCTCGACCTTGTCGAGATTGAGCTCGGGGAAAATCGTATGCTCGCGCAGGCCGAGCGAATAGTTGCCGCGCCCGTCGAAGGCCTTGTCGCTGATCCCGCGGAAGTCGCGCACGCGCGGCAGCGCGACGTTGACCAGGCGGTCGAAGAACTCATACATCCGCTCGCGCCTGAGCGTGACCATCACTCCGATCGGCATCCCCTGGCGCAGCTTGAAGTTGGAGATCGCCTTGCGCGCGCGCGTGATGACCGGCTTCTGGCCGGTGATCGTCTTGAGCTCCTCGACCGCGGCGTCGAGGATCTTGACGTTGTCGCGCGCCTCGCCGAGCGCCATGTTGATGACGATCTTTTCCAGCCGCGGCGCGCGCATCGGATTGTCGATCTTGAGCTCGCGCATCAACGCCGGCCGCAGCTCCTGCTCGTAGCGCACCTTAAGACGCGCCGGAACCTTGGGCTCGGGCTCGCGCGGCCGGGCCTCCGCCGCCACAGCGGCTGCCTCGCCGGCACCCTTTTTGGCCTTGCGCTCGGGCTTGCCTTCGGAGCGGGGCTGCTTTTTGGGCTTTTCGCTTTCGTCCGCCATCACTCGTTACCCAGCGCCTCGCCGCAGCGCCGGCAGATACGCGAGCGCGCGCCGTCGGCGCCGCGCTTGACGCCTACGCGCACCGGCGCATTGCAGCGTTCGCAGAACACCATCACGTTGGAGATGTGAAGCGGCGCCTCTTTCTCGACGATTCCGCCCGGACTCGCCGCGCCGCGCGGCTTGGAGTGGCGCTTGACCACGTTGAGCCGTTCGACGATCACACGCGCCTCGACCGGCAGGACGCGCAGCACCTTGCCGGTCTTGCCGCGCTCGCGCCCGGCTATCACCATCACCATGTCGTTCTTCTTGACCGGGTACTTGGCGGTTTTACTCGCGGCGGCCATCACAGCACCTCCGGGGCAAGCGAGATGATCTTCAGGAAGCGCTTGGCGCGCAGCTCGCGCGCCACCGGGCCGAAGATACGGGTGCCGATCGGCTCGTGCTGGTTGTCGACCAGCACCGCCGAGTTGTCGTCGAAGCGGATATAGCTGCCGTCGTGGCGGCTGATTTCCTTGCTCGTGCGCACGATCACCGCGCGCGCGACGTCGCCCTTTTTGACCTTGGCGTTGGGGATCGCCTCGCGCACTGCCACCACGATCACGTCGCCCACGGTGGCGTAGCGCCGGCGCGACCCGCCCAGCACCTTGATGCACATCACCTTGCGCGCGCCCGAGTTGTCGGCCACGTCGAGCACTGTTCGCATCTGCACCATTTACGCCCGCGCTCCCCCTAGCCGGCCGCCCGCGCCAGCACCTTGCTCACTCGCCAGCGCTTGCGTCGCGACAGCGGCGGCGATTCGATGATCAGCACCTTGTCGCCCTCGCGACACTCGCCGCGCTCGTCGTGAGCCATGAAACGGCGGCGCTGATGGACCCGCTTGCCGTAGAGCGGATGCTGGACGAGGCGTTCCACCTGCACCACCACGGTCTTGGCCGCCTGGGCCGAGACCACCGTGCCCTCGCGCTGCTTAACTCGCTGCCGCATCTTGCGCCTTGCTCTGCGCGGCGCCCGCCGCGGTCTTCTGCCGCAGCAGGGTCATGATCCGCGCCAGTTCCCTGCGCGCGCGCCGGTAGTTCGCCGGGTTGTCGAGCTGGTTCGTGCGCAGCTTGAGCCGCAAGCGAAAGATCTCCTCGCGCGCCTCGCGTTCCTTGACCCGCAGGTCGCCCGCGTTCATCTGCCTGAGTTCGTCAAGCTCCAACGCTCTCGCCCTCCCGCTCGACCACGATGGTCTTGACCGGCAGCTTGTGCGCCGCCAGCCGCATCGCCTCGTGCGCGGTCGCCCGGTCGACGCCTTCCATCTCGAACAGTATCCGCCCCGGGCGCACCACCGCGGTCCATCCCTCGGGGCCACCCTTACCCTTGCCCATCCGGGTCTCGGCCGGCTTCTTGGTGAAGGGCTTGTCGGGGAAGACCCGGATCCAAACGCGTCCGCCGCGCTTGATGTGGCGGGTCAGCGCGATACGGGCGGCCTCCAGCGCGCGGGTATCGACGCGCGCGGTCTCGACGCTCTTGAGCCCGAAGTCGCCGAAGGCGAGCTCCAGCCCGCGCGACTCGGCACCGCGCACCCGGCCCTTCTGAATCTTGCGATATTTAACCTTCTTCGGCGCGAGCATTGTGCAATTCCGTTTCGGCTAGGCGCGCTACTGCTGCGCAGCTCCCATCCCGGCCCGCCGCACGTCTTCTTCGCGCCGGGTCAGCACCTCGCCGCGGAAGATCCATACCTTGACCCCGATCACCCCGTAGGTCGTGCGCGCCTCAGCGAAACCGAAGGCGACGTCGGCGCGCAGGGTCTGCAGCGGCACGCGCCCCTCGCGGTACCATTCCGCGCGCGCGATCTCGGCGCCACCCAAGCGTCCGGCCACGTGGACCTTGACCCCTTGCGCGCCCATTCGCATCGCCCGCACCACCGCTTCCTTCATCGCGCGGCGAAACGCCACCCGGCGCTCGAGCTGGAGCGCGATGTTTTCGGCGACCAACTGGGGATCGAGGTCGGGGCGGCGGACCTCATGGATATTGATGAAGGCCTCCTTGCCGCTCATCAGCTTCTGGATATCGCCCTTGAGCTTGTCGATCTCGGCGCCCTTCTTGCCGATCACAATCCCGGGCCGCGCCGTGTGGATGTTGATCTTGGCCTTGTTGGCCATCCGTTCGATCTCGATCCGCGAAATCCCGGCGTGATAGAGCCGGCGCTTGATGAAATCGCGCAGCTTGAGGTCCTCGTGGAGCAGGCCCGCGTAACCGTGCGGCGCGGCGAACCACTTGGAGTCCCAACCCTCGATGATGCCGAGCCGAAGCCCTCGCGGATGCGTCTTCTGTCCCATGGCGTCGGCTGCTCCTTACGAGGCGCGCTCGTCCACCACCACCGTCAGATGGCTGGTGCGTTTGTGAATCGGCGTCGCGTGCATGTGCGCGCGGGTAATCGACCGCTTCCAAGTCGAACCAGTGTCGGCGGTCGCGCGTTTGACATAGAGCCGGTCCTCGTCCACGCTCTGCTGGTCGCGCGCGTTGGCTACCGCCGAGAGCAGCGTCTTGGAAACCAACTTGGCCCCGCGCTTGGGCGTAAACTCCAGGACCGCCAGCGCCTGATCGATCTTCTTGCCCACGATCAAATCGCACACCAGCCGCAGCTTGCGCGGCGAGATCCGGATGAACCTGTTCCTTGCCACCGCTTCCATCGCCCTGGCTCCGCTCAGCTAGCGGCCGGCTTCGACACCGCCGCTGCGGGCGCTCCGGTCGGGGGCGCCGCCGGCGCCGCCGCTCCCTTGACCTCGCCCTTGCGCTCGCCGGCGTGGCCGTGGAAGGTGCGAGTCGGCGAGAACTCGCCCAGCTTGTGGCCGACCATGTTCTCGGTGCAATACACCGGGATGAACTTGTGACCGTTGTGCACGGCAAAGGTTAAACCGACCATGTCGGGCACAATCATCGAACGGCGCGACCAGGTCCGGATGATCCGCTTGTCGCCCGAGGCGAGCGCGGCCTGGACCTTCCTTTCAAGATGGCCGTCGATGAACGGTCCTTTTTTAAGCGATCTCGCCATTGTCAGCTATGCCTAGCGCTTGCCGCGCGGCCTGCGGCTCACGATGTAGCGGTCGGAGGCCTTCTTGCCGCGCGTTTTGTAACCCTTGGTCGGCATCCCCCACGGCGACTGCGGATGGTTGCCCTTGGATCGGCCCTCGCCACCGCCGTGCGGATGGTCCACCGGATTCATCGCGATCCCGCGCACATGCGAGCGCTTGCCCAGGTGGCGGCTGCGGCCGGCCTTGCCGATCGAAATGTTTTCGTGTTCAAGGTTGCCCACCTGCCCGACCGTCGCGCGGCACTCCGCCTGCACCATCCGCTGTTCCCCCGAGGGCAGTTTGAGCAGCGCGTACATCCCTTCCTTGGCCATCAACTGCGCCGCCGCGCCCGCGCCGCGCGCGAGCTGCGCACCCGCTCCAGGCTTGAGCTCGATCGCGTGGACCACGGTCCCGAGCGGGATCGCCCGCAACGGAAGCGCGTTGCCGGGTTTGATGTCGGCCTGCGGTCCGGATTCCACCCGATCGCCGACGCGCAGCCCCTCGGGCGCCAGAATGTAGCTCTTGGCGCCGTCGGCGTAGTACAGAAGCGCGACATTGGCCGAGCGGTTAGGGTCGTACTCGAGCGCTGCGACTTTGGCCGGCACGCCGTCGTGGTTGCGGCGAAAATCGATCACGCGCAGGCGGCGTTTATGCCCGCCGCCGCGATGGCGCGCGGTCATCCGGCCCAGATTGTTGCGCCCGCCTGAATGCTTGAGCGGCATCAGCAGGCTCTTCTCGGGCGGCTTCGGCGTGAGCTCGGAGAAGTCCGCCACCTGCATGAAGCGCTGCCCCGGCGTGCGCGGTTTGAGCTGAATTAGCGCCATCGCAAAACCATCCGCCCCCTAGACGCCCTCGAAGAACTCGATGCGGTCGCCTTCCTTGAGCGTCACGTAAGCTTTCTTCCAGTCCGGCCGCGCACCCACGATTCGCCCGCGCCGGCGTTTCTTGCCCAGCATCTTGAGCGTGCGCACTTTGGTCACGGTGACCTTGAACATGCTCTCGACGGCGTCGCGGATCGCGTCCTTGCTTGCGCCCGGGCGCACCCGAAAGACGACCTGGTTGGCCTTCTCTCCGGCGGCGGTGCCTTTCTCGGTGATGAGCGGCGATAGGATCATGCTCTCCGGCGTCATCGCACCGCTCCTCCCAGCCGCGCCTCGATCGCGCGCGCCACCGCCTCGCTCATCAGGACCTCGTCGTAGTTGAGCACATCGTAAACGTTGAGCCCGGCCGCCGGCAGCACCTTGTGCGCGGCCAGATTGCGCGCCGCGCGGAAGAACGTCTCCTCGCCCTCGCCCAGCACGATCAGCGCATGCTTGAGCCCGAGCGCGTCGAGCATCGCCTTGGCCGCCTTGGTCTTGGCCTCGGGCAGCTCCAGCGATTGCATCACAACCAGCTTCCCATTCGCCGCGCGGTCGGAAAGCGCCAGGCACAGCGCCCGCCGCCACGCCCGCTTGGGCATCTTGTAGGAGTAGTCGCGCGGCTGCGGACCGAAGATCGTCCCACCGTGGCGCCACAGCGGCGAGCGAATCGAGCCGGCGCGCGCGCGCCCGGTGCCTTTCTGCCGCCACGGCTTGCGTCCACCGCCGGAGATCAGGCCGCGGGTCTTGGTCGCCGCGGTGCCTGCGCGCCGGTTGGCGAGCTGCATCCGCACCGCTTCATGCAAGATCGAATTGTCGCCCGCGCGTCCGAACACCGCGCCCGCCACTTCGAGTTCGCCGACCCGCTCGCGCGCGGCCGAGAACAGCGGCACCTTGACCGAGGCTGGATGCTGTGGCTGCTGCTCAGACATTGGCCGCCTCCGCCGCACGCCGGCGCTCCTTGGCCGAATGGCGGACGATGACCAACCCACCGTCGGCGCCGGGCACCGCGCCCGCCACCACGATCGCGTTGTCCTCGCGCAGAATCTCGAGCACGCGCAAATTGAGCACCGTCGCGCCCTCGTTGCCCATCTGCCCCGCCATCCGCAGCCCCTTGCGCACGCGCCCCGGAAAGGAGCGGTTGCCGATCGAGCCGCCATGGCGGAAGTACTCGTGGGTGCCGCGCGAGTTGGGGAAGCCGGCGAAGTGATGACGCTTGATCACGCCCGCATAGCCGTGGCCCTTGGAAGTCCCGCTCACGTCCACCAGGTCGCCTGCCTTGAACACGTCGGCGGCGGCGATCGTCTGCCCTGCCTTGAGCTCGGCCTCGCCCTGGCGGTTGAATTCGGCGAGCTTCACGCCTGGGGCGATCTCGGCCTTGGCGAAATGGCCGCGCAGCGCGCCTGAAACCCGCGACGGCTTGGCGCGCCCGTAGCTTATCTGCACCGCGTCGTAGCCGTCGGTCGCGGCGGTCTTGATCTGCGCCACCGCGCAGGGGCCGAGCTCGATGACGGTTGCGGCGCGCACCCGCCCGCTCGCCTCGGTTACCTGGGTCATGCCCAGCTTCTTGCCGATAAGTCCGCTCAGCACGGCGCGCTACTCGAGCTTGATCTCGACATCGACGCCGGCGGCAAGGTCGAGCTTGCCGAGGGCGTCGATGGTCTGCTGGGTTGGTTCGAGCACGTCGAGCAGCCGCTTGTGGGTGCGGATTTCAAAGTGCTCGCGCGATTTCTTGTCCACGTGCGGCGAGCGATTGACGGTGAAGCGCTCAATCCGCGTGGGCAGCGGGATCGGCCCCGCCACGCGCCCGCCGGTGCGCCGGATCGTGTCCACGATCTCGCGCACCGACTGGTCGAGCAGCCGGTAGTCATACGCCTTCAAGCGTATGCGGATCTTGTCGTTCATCCTCTCAGCCACGGTCCCGGCTCTCCCACGCGCGCCCGCGCCCGCTCGCTCCCTGCCTTACTTCAGAACCTTGGAGACGACGCCGGCGCCGACCGTGCGGCCGCCCTCGCGGATCGCGAAGCGCAGTCCCTCATCCATCGCCACCGGCGTGATCAGCTCGCCGATGATCTTGATGTTGTCGCCTGGCATCACCATCTCGGTGCCCTCGGGTAGGTTGAGCACGCCGGTCACGTCGGTGGTGCGGAAGTAGAACTGTGGGCGGTAGCCGTTGAAGAACGGGGTGTGCCGTCCGCCCTCTTCCTTGGTCAGGATATAGGCCTGAGCCTCGAACTTGGTGTGCGGGGTGATGCTGCCGGGCTGGGCCAACACCTGGCCGCGCTCGACCTCCTCGCGCTTGAGCCCCCGAAGCAGAACGCCGATGTTGTCGCCGGCCTGGCCTTCGTCGAGGATCTTGCGAAACATCTCGACGCCGGTGACCACGGTCTTAGTGGTGTCGCGGAAGCCCACGATCTCTACTTCCTCGCCGACCCTGATCTTGCCGCGTTCGACGCGTCCGGTGACCACCGTGCCGCGGCCTGAGATCGAGAAGACGTCCTCGATCGGCATCAGGAAAGGCTTGTCGAGCTCGCGCTTGGGCTGCGGTACGTAGCTGTCCACCGCCTCCATCAGCTGGAGGATCGGCTTGCAATTGGCGCAGTCGTCCTTCCCGCATCCGCAGTCGAGCGCCTTGAGCGCGCTGCCGCGAATGACCGGAATGTCGTCACCCGGAAACTCGTACTTCTTGAGCAGGTCGCGCACCTCGAGCTCGACGAGGTCTAGCAGTTCGGGGTCGTCAACCATGTCCACCTTGTTCATGAAGACCACGATCGAGGGCACGCCGACCTGGCGCGCGAGCAGGATGTGCTCGCGGGTCTGCGGCATCGGCCCGTCGTTGGCCCCGACCACCAGAATGGCGCCGTCCATCTGCGCCGCGCCGGTGATCATGTTCTTGATGTAGTCGGCGTGCCCCGGGCAGTCGACGTGGGCGTAGTGGCGGTTGGCGGTCTCGTATTCGACGTGCGCGATGGCGATCGTGATACCGCGCTCGCGCTCTTCGGGTGCCTTGTCGATCTGGTCGAAAGCGACGAACTGGGCCAGTTTGCGCGCGGCCAGCACCTTGGTGATCGCCGCGGTCAGCGTGGTCTTGCCGTGGTCGATGTGGCCGATGGTACCCACGTTGGCATGCGGCTTGGTCCGTTCGAATTTAGCCTTGCCCATGATCCGTCCTCCGGGTTCTAACCCTCCTGCTGCCGATTAGGCTCGCGCGCGCTCGGCGCTCTCGCCGCTGCGCTCCATCAATTCCGCGTAAATCTGCTGCGGCACCGGTTCGTAGGCACCGAATTGCATCGTGTAGGTCGCCCGCCCCTGGGTCATCGAGCGCAGCCGGGTGGCGTAGCCGAACATCGTGGCCAGCGGCACCCGCGCGTCGATCACCTGGGCCCCGGCGCGGCTTTCCATGTCGAGGATCTTGCCCCGCCGCGCATTAAGGTCGCCGATCACGTCGCCCATGAACTCCTGCGGCGTCACCACTTCGACCTCCATCACCGGCTCCAGCAGCACCGCGTCGGCCTTCTCGGCGGCCTCGCGGAAGGCCAGCGAGCCGGCGATCTTGAAGGCCAGCTCCGAGGAGTCGACCTCGTGATACTTGCCGTCGAGCAGGGTCGCCCGCACGTCCACCATCGGGTAGCCCGCCAGCACGCCGGTCTCCATCGCCTCTTTGACTCCTTCCTCGACCGAGGGGATGAAGTTGCGTGGGATCGCGCCGCCCTTGGTGGCGTCCACGAACTCGAAGCCGCCGCCCTTCTCGAGCGGTTCGATGCGCAGGTCGACGACGCCGAACTGGCCGTGGCCGCCGCTCTGGCGCACGAAGCGGCCCTCGGCCTCGGCCGGGCGCCGGATGGTTTCGCGGTAGGCGACCTGCGGCTTGCCGACGTTGGCGTCAACCTTGAACTCGCGCAGCAGGCGGTCGACGATGATTTCCAGGTGCAGCTCGCCCATCCCGGCAATCAGGGTCTGCCCGGTTTCGCGGTTGACGCTGACCCGGAAGGACGGGTCCTCGCGCGCAAGCTTCGAGAGCGAATCGCCGAGGCGATCCTGGTCGGCCTTGGTCTTGGGCTCGATCGCGATTTGGATGACCGGCTCGGGGAACTCGATCGACTCCAGCACGATCGGATGCGCGGGGTCACACAGGGTGTCGCCGGTGGTGGTGTCGCGCAGACCGACCGCGCAGATGTCGCCGGCGAAGACCTCGGAGATCTCCTCGCGCTTGTTGGCGTGCATCTTGACCAGCCGCCCGATGCGCTCGCGCTTCTGCTTGGTCGAGTTGAGCACCGAACTGCCGCTCTCCAGCCGCCCCGAGTACACGCGCAGGAAGGTCAACGTGCCGACATAGGGATCGGTCATGATCTTGAAGGCGAGCGCGCTGAACGGCGCGTCGTCGCGCGGCCAGCGCTCCTCGAGCTTGTCGCCCACCTTGCCCATCACCGGCGGCACGTCGAGCGGCGAGGGCAGATAGTCGACCACCGCGTCGAGCATCGGCTGCACGCCCTTGTTGCGGAACGCCGAGCCCATGAGCACCGGCACCACCGCGATGTTGAGCGTGGCGGTGCGGATCGCGGCGCGGATGCGCGCGGGTTCGGGCTGCTTGCCCTCCAAAAACATCTCCATGATCTGCTCGTCGTGATCGGCGAGCGTCTCGATCATCTTTTCGCGCCAGCCCGCGGCGCTTTCCTTAAGCTCGGCCGGGATCTCCTCGACGCGGAAGCTGGCGCCCAGCCGGTCCTCGTCCCAGATGAGCGCACGCTGGCCGATGAGGTCGACTACGCCGGTAAACTTGTCCTCCGCGCCGATCGGCAGCTGGGTCACCAGCGGCGTCGCCTTGAGCTTGTCGCGGATCTCCTGCACCACGCGTTCGAAGTCAGCGCCGACGCGGTCCATCTTGTTGATGAACGCGACGCGCGGCACGCGATACTTGTCGGCCTGGCGCCAGACCGTCTCGGATTGCGGCTCGACGCCGCCCACTGCGCAGAACACGGCCACCGCGCCGTCGAGCACGCGCAGGCTACGCTCGACCTCGATCGTGAAATCGACGTGGCCCGGGGTGTCGATGATGTTGATCCGATGGTCACGCCAGAAGCAGGTGGTGGCGGCAGAGGTGATGGTGATGCCGCGCTCCTGCTCCTGGACCATCCAGTCCATCGTCGCGGTCCCCTCGTGAACCTCGCCGATCTTGTAGTTGATCCCGGTATAGTACAACACCCGCTCGGTGGTGGTGGTCTTGCCGGCGTCGATGTGCGCCATGATGCCGATGTTGCGCACACGTTCTATGGGGGTCTGACGAGCCATCTACAACTTCTGCAACTTCCGGTCGGTCGGCTTGCTCAACCACGCAACCGCCTAGAAAAATTCCTCACTTACCAGCGGTAATGGGCAAAGGCCTTGTTGGCCTCGGCCATCCGATGAGTATCCTCGCGCTTCTTGACCGCGCCGCCGCGGTTGGCAGCCGCCTCCAGAATCTCCGCCGCCAGCCGCTCCTCCATCGACTTCTCACCGCGCGCGCGGGCCGCCGTCACCAGCCAGCGCATCGCGAGCGAGTTGCGCCGCACCGGCCGCACTTCGACCGGCACCTGGTAGTTGGCGCCGCCGACGCGCCGCGAGCGCACTTCAACCGCAGGCCGGATGTTGTCCAGCGCGCGCTTGAAGACGGTCAGCCCGTCCTCCTTCGCGCGCTCGGCGACCTTGTCGAGCGCACGATAGAAGACCTGCTCGACCAGCGACTTCTTGCCCCGCAGCATCACCACGTTGATGAACTTGGCGACCGTGCGGTCGTGGAACTTTGGGTCCGGAGTGACTTCCCGGACGCGGGCCTGACCCTTGCGTGCCATGGGAGTGCTTACTTGGGCTTCTTGGAGCCGTACTTGGAGCGGCCCTTGCGCCGTTCCTGCACGCCGATGGAGTCCAGCGTGCCGCGAATGACGTGGTAGCGCACCCCGGGCAGGTCCTTGACGCGGCCACCGCGAATCAGGACCACCGAGTGCTCCTGCAGATTGTGCCCGACGCCCGGAATGTAGGTGTTGACCTCGTAGCCATTGGACAAGCGCACCCGTGCGACCTTGCGCAATGCCGAGTTGGGCTTCTTGGGCGTGGTGGTTTTGACCTGCGTGCATACGCCGCGCTTTTGCGGCGAGCCTTGCAGGGCCGGCGCGCTTATCTTGTAGCGCTTCTTGATGCGCGCCTGGCGGATGAGCTGGTTGATGGTCGGCACGTCGTCTCTATCGGGACTGCGTCCTTGGCTGGGCGGTGTCCCTCTCCGCCGCAGCTGGCAATGCCGGTCGAAAAAACCCGGCCCGGAGCGTTCCCTCCGAGCCGGCCTAACCCGCCGCAGCGGGCGGGAACCGTCTGCTCAAATAAACCCCCCAAGGGCGGAGTGGCCCTTGGGGTGAACATAACTATTTAAAGTATCGAAGCCGTCAAGTCAATCTCCAGCCGCTGCTGGCGCCGCTTCCTCGGTCGCCTCGACTATCTCCTCGCCGCCTGCCGGCGTCTCGGCCAGCACCTCGACGCGGTTGTAAGCCGGCAGGCCGGTCCCGGCCGGGATCAACCGGCCCATAATCACGTTTTCCTTGAGCCCCACCAGGCGGTCCACCTTGCCGTTGATCGCGGCCTCGGTTAGCACCCGGGTCGTCTCCTGGAAGGAGGCCGCCGAGATGAAGCTCTCGGTCGAAAGCGAGGCTTTGGTGATCCCCAGCAGCAGCGGCTCGGCGATCGCCGGCTCGCCGCCCTTGGTCAGCACGCGGGCGTTCTCCTCGTCGAAGCGCCATTTCTCGGTCTGGTCCCCGACCAGGAAGTCAGTGTCGCCAACCTCCTTGATCCGCACCCGCCGCAGCATCTGGCGCACTATTACCTCGATATGCTTGTCGTTGATGCGCACGCCTTGGAGCCGATAGATCTCCTGGATCTCGTCCACTAGGTACTTGGCCAGCGCCTTTTCGCCAAGGATGGTGAGAATATCGTGCGGGTTGGACGAGCCCTCCATCAGCGGTTCGCCCGCGCGGATCATGTCGCCCTCGTGCACCCCGATGTGCTTGCCCTTGGGGATCAGGTACTCGCGCGGCTCGCCGACCTCGGGCGTCACCACCACCTTGCGCTTGCCCTTGGTGTCCTTGCCGAAGGAGACCTGGCCGTCGATCTCGGAGATCACGGCGAACTCCTTGGGCTTGCGCGCCTCGAACAGCTCGGCTACCCGCGGCAGGCCGCCGGTGATGTCCTTGGTCTTGGTGGTCTCGCGTGGAATCTTGGCGATCACGTCGCCGGCGTGGACCGTCGCGCCCTCGGGCACGTTGATGTAGGCGCCGACCGGCAGGAAGTAGCGCGCGTACTGCTCGCTGCCGGGCAGCCGCGCGGTCTTGCCGCTGTCGTCTTTGATCGAGATGCGCGGGCGCACGTCGAGCTCCTTGAACTCGACGATGACGTTGGAGCGCGCACCGGTGCGCTCGTCCACCCGCTCCTCCATCGTCTTGCCTTCAATGATGTCGCCGTACTTAACCGTGCCGTCGACCTCGGTGATGATCGGGGTGGTGTAGGGATCCCACTCGGCGATCAGCTCGCCCGCCTTGACCGCGGCGCCGTCGGCCTTGCGCAGCTTGGCCCCATAGACCAGCGGGTAGCGTTCGCGCTCGCGCTCGCGCACTGCGCGGTCGCCGCCCTCGGCCGCCACCGGGGTGACGATTGCCACTTCGCCGTGGCGCGACATCACGATCAGCGTGCCGTCGGGCGCGGGCACGGTCTTGACCCCGTGCAGCCGCACTACGCCCTCGTTGCGCGCCTCCAGCGTGGTCTGCTCGGCGCGCCGACTGGCGGTGCCGCCGATGTGAAACGTGCGCATCGTCAGCTGCGTGCCAGGCTCGCCGATCGACTGCGCGGCCATGATGCCGATCGCCTCGCCCATGTTGACCAGGTGTCCGCGGCCGAGGTCGCGCCCGTAGCACTTGACGCACACGCCCTGGCGCGACTGGCAGGTCAGCACCGAGCGGATTTTGACCCGCTCCAGACCCGCATCCTCGATCGCGGCCACCTTGTCCTCGTCGATCATCTCGTTGGCGTGGACCAGCACCTGGTTGGTGAAGGGGTCGCGGATGTCCTCAAGCGCGACCCGTCCCAGCACGCGATCGCCCAGCCCTTCGATGATCTCGCCGCCCTCGACCAGCGGGGTCATCTCGATCCCGTCGAGCGTGCCGCAATCCTCCTCGGTGATGATCGAGTCCTGGGCGACGTCGACCAGGCGGCGAGTCAGATAGCCCGAGTTGGCGGTCTTGAGCGCCGTGTCGGCAAGGCCCTTGCGCGCGCCGTGGGTCGAGATGAAGTACTGGAGCACGGTCAGCCCCTCGCGGAAGTTGGCCGTGATCGGGGTCTCGATGATCTCGCCCGACGGCTTCGCCATCAGGCCGCGCAAGCCTGCGAGCTGGCGGATCTGCTGCTCGGAGCCGCGCGCGCCGGAGTCGGCCATGATGAAGATGGGGTTGAACGACGCGCCCACGACCTCTTTGCCCTGCTTGTCCTTGCCGTAAGCCTGAGTCGAGAGCCCCTTGAGCACCGCCGAGCCGATCTGGTCCTGAACCTCGGCCCAGATGTCGACCACCTTGTTGTAGCGCTCGCCGTCGGTGATGACGCCGTTGTTGTACTGTCGCTGGATTTCGCTGACTTCCTTCTGCGCCTTCTCCAAAAGCTGCGCCTTCTGCGGCGGGATGGTCATGTCCTTGATCGAGATCGAAATCCCGGCGCGGGTGGCGAAGTCGAAGCCGACATCCTTGAGGCGATCGGCGAAAATGACGGTCGCCTTGTTGCCGGCGCGGCGGTAAACGAGATCGATCAGGTTGCCGAGCTCTTTCTTCTTCATGGTGCGGTTGACTTCGTCGAACGGCACCACCGGCGGTACGATCTCGTACAGCAGCACGCGCCCCACCGTGGTCTCGACCCGCTCGTACGCGGCCGCGCCGTCGCCCGAGGCCATCGCCGGCCCCACGCTGAGCCGGTGATGCTCTTCCTCCTCGTCGGCGTGCGCAGGCGCGACCGCCCGCACCCTGGGCATCCTCACCGTGACTCGCGCGTGGAGCTCGACCTCGCCATGGTCATAGGCGATGCGCACCTCGGCCGGGCTTGCGAAGAACTTGCCCTCACCGCGCGCCAGCGGCCGCTCGCGCGTCATGTAGTACAACCCGAGCACCATGTCCTGGGTGGGCACGATGATGGGCTTGCCACTGGCCGGCGAGAGGATGTTGTTGGTGGACA
Source organism: Candidatus Binataceae bacterium (assembly GCA_035650475.1). Classification (NCBI taxonomy): domain Bacteria; phylum Candidatus Binatota; class Binatia (SeqCode); order Binatales (SeqCode); family Binataceae (SeqCode); species Binataceae bacterium (SeqCode). The sequence continues at coordinate 731,095 of DASRHP010000009.1, read as the reverse complement.
TCATCAGCGCGCGCGACTCGACCTGCGCCTCGATCGACAGCGGCACGTGCACCGCCATCTGGTCGCCGTCGAAGTCGGCGTTGTAGGCGACGCAGACCAGCGGATGGAGCTGGATCGCCTTGCCCTCGATCAGCACCGGCTCGAAGGCCTGGATGCCGAGGCGATGGAGCGTGGGCGCGCGGTTGAGCAGCACCGGATGCTCGCGGATGACGTCGTCGAGGATGTCCCAGACATCCTTGCCTTCCTTCTCGACCATCTTTTTGGCGCTCTTGATGGTCGTGACGTAGCCCTTCTCCTCGAGCTTGGAGTAGATGAAGGGCTTGAACAGTTCGAGCGCCATCTTTTTGGGCAGGCCGCACTGATGCAGGCGCAGCTCGGGACCAACCACGATGACTGAGCGTCCCGAGTAGTCAACCCGCTTGCCGAGCAGGTTCTGGCGAAAGCGCCCCGACTTGCCCTTGAGCATGTCGCTGAGCGACTTGAGCGGGCGCTTGGCCGGGCCCGTGATCGCGCGCCCGCGCCGCCCGTTGTCGAACAGCGCGTCCACCGCCTCCTGCAGCATCCGCTTCTCGTTGCGCACGATGATGTCGGGCGCGTTGAGCTCGATGAGGCGCTTGAGGCGGTTGTTGCGGTTGATCACCCGCCGGTAGAGGTCGTTGAGGTCGGAGGTCGCGAAGCGCCCGCCGTCGAGCGGAACCAGCGGGCGCAGGTCGGGCGGGATGACCGGCAGGATGGTCAGGATCATCCACTCCGGACGGTTGCCCGAGTCGCGAAACGCATTGACCACCTTCAGCCGCTTGGCCACCTTCTTGCGCCGCGCCTCGCTCGCCGTCGCCTTCATCTCGGCGCGCAGCTCCTCGGCGAGCTTGTCGAGATCGAGCGCGGCCAGCAGGCTGCGGATCGCCTCGGCGCCCATTTCGGCCTTGAAGCCGTCGCGGTACTGCTCGCGCGCCTCGCGGTAGCGGCGCTCGTTGAGCAGCTCCTTGTGCCCCAGCGGCGTCTCGCCCGAGTCGGTGACGACGTAGCTCTCGAAGTAGAGTACCTTCTCGAGCTCCTTGAGCGTCATGTCGAGCAGCGTGCCGATGCGCGAGGGCAGCGAGCGCAAAAACCAGATGTGGGCGACCGGCGCGGCGAGGTCGATATGGCCCATCCGCTCGCGGCGAACCTTGGACTGGATGACCTCCACGCCGCACTTCTCGCACACCACGCCGCGATGGCGCATGCGCTTGTACTTGCCGCAGTTGCACTCGTAGTCCTTAGTCGGGCCGAAGATCTTGGCGCAGAACAGGCCGTCGCGCTCGGGCTTGAAGGTGCGGTAGTTGATGGTCTCGGGCTTCTTGACCTCGCCGTGCGACCACGAGCGGATCATCTCGGGCGACGCAATCGAGATCCGGATAGCGTTGAACGACAGCGGGTTCTTGGGCTTTTCAAAAATTCCGAAAAGGTCTTCCATCCCCGTTTGCTCCCTAGGCTATGCGCGCGGCTGCTGCTCGAGCAGTTCGACGTTGAGGCAGAGCGACTGCAGCTCCTTGACCATCACGTTGAACGACTCCGGCAAGCCCGGCTCCAGCGTGTTCTCGCCTTTGACGATCGCCTCGTACATCCGGGTCCGCCCGGCGACGTCGTCCGACTTCACCGTCAGCATCTCCTGCAGCGTGTAGGCCGCGCCGTAGGCCTCCAGCGCCCACACCTCCATCTCGCCCAGGCGCTGGCCACCGAACTGCGCCTTGCCGCCCAGCGGCTGCTGAGTCACCAGGCTGTAGGGGCCGGTCGAGCGCGCGTGAATCTTGTCCTCGACCAGGTGATGCAGCTTCATCATGTACATCACGCCCACCGTCACCGGCTGCTCGAACGGCAGCCCGGTGCGCCCGTCGTACAGCGTGCACTGGCCGGTCTCGGGCAGCTCGGCACGCTTGAGCAGCGCGAAGATCTCCTCCTCGCGCGCGCCGTCAAACACCGGCGAGGCGATGTGGATACCGCCGCGGCACTTCTCCGCCAGCCGCATCACCTCGCCCTCGGGCAGACCGTCGATGAACTCCTGACTCTCGCGGTCGCTGTAGAACTCGCGCAGGCGCTTGCGGAGCTGTGCCGGGCTGGCTCCACCGCGCAAATCTTCGTCGAGCTTGCGCCCGAGCTCGCGCGAGGCCCATCCGAGGTGGGTCTCGAGGATCTGCCCGACGTTCATCCGCGAGGGCACACCCAGCGGGTTAAGCACCACGTCCACCGGTGTTCCGTCGGCCAGCCGCGGCATATCCTCCTCGGGCAGGATGCGCGAGAGCACGCCCTTGTTGCCATGGCGCCCGGCCATCTTGTCGCCCACCTGGAGCCGGCGCTTGATCGCGACGAACACCTTGATCATCTTGATCACGCCCGGCGCCAATTCGTCGCCGCCGCGCAGCCGCTCCTGCTTGGCGCCGTAGTAGGCGGAAACCGCCTCCACACTGGCGCGCATCGCGGCCACCGCGGCCGCCGCCTCGGCGCTCGCGCCTTCGCTTTCGACCCGCAGCTGCTCCCACGCCGGCACCGGCAGCTCGTCGAGCGCCTCGGCGCTCAGCACGTCGCCCTTCTGCAGCAGCACGCGGCGGTCGTCGGCGAGCACGCGCCCGGCAAGTTTCTTGCCGACCAGCGCGCGCTTGAGCTTGCGCAGGGTCTCCTGGCGGATGATGCGGATCTCCTCGGTCTCGTCCTGCTTGAGCCGCTCGATCTCGGCGGCGTGGATCTCTTGGCTGCGGTCGTCGCGGGTCGCGCCGCGGCGCGCGAAGACCCGCGCGCCGATGACCGCACCCTCGACTCCCGGCGGCACGCGCAGCGACGTGTCGCGCACCTCGCCCGCCTTCTCGCCGAAGATCGCGCGCAGCAGCTTCTCCTCGGGGCTGAGTTGGGTCTCGCCCTTGGGCGTGATCTTGCCGACCAGGATGTCGCCCGGACGGACCTCGGCGCCGATGCGGATGATGCCGGAGGCGTCGAGATTCTTGAGCGCCTCCTCGCCGACGTTGGGGATGTCGCGGGTGATCTCCTCGGGGCCGAGCTTGGTGTCGCGCGCGACGCACTCGAACTCCTCGATGTGCACCGAGGTGAAGAAGTCGTCCTTGACCACGCGCTCGGAGATCAGGATGGAGTCCTCGAAGTTGTAGCCGCCCCACGGCATGAAGGCGACCAGCACGTTGCGCCCCAGCGCGAGCTCGCCGGCGTCGGTTGACGGGCCGTCGGCGAGGACGTCACCCGCGCGCACCCGCTCGCCGCGCATCACCACCGGCTTCTGGTTGATGCAGGTGTTCTGGTTGGAGCGCTGGTACTTGATGAGATTGTAGATATCGACGCCGGCGTCGCGCGGGTCCTTGCTCGGCTTGTCGGCGCGCACCACGATGCGCTCGGCATCGACGTTCTCGACCACGCCGTCGCGCCGCGCGATCACGGTGACTCCGGAGTCGCGTCCGACCGTGCGCTCCAGCCCCGTGCCGACCAGCGGCGCATCGGTCTTGAGCAGCGGCACCGCCTGGCGCTGCATGTTGGAACCCATCAGCGCGCGATTGGCGTCGTCGTTCTCCAGGAACGGGATCAGCGAGGCCGCCACCGACACCAGCTGGTTGGGCGAGACGTCCATGTACTGCACGTCCTCGGAGCGCACCACGGTGAACTCGCCGCCGATCCGCGCCGAGACCAACTCGTTGACGAAGCGGCCGTGGGCGTCGAGCGGCGCGTTGGCCTGCGCGATGACCTTTTCCTCCTCGTCGAGCGCCGAGAGGTAAACGATCCGTTCGGTCACCCGCCCATTCTCGACCACCCGGTAGGGCGTCTCGATGAAGCCGAAGTCGTTGACCCGGGCGTAGGTCGAGAGCGCCGCGATGAGCCCGATGTTCGGCCCCTCGGGGGTTTCGATCGGGCACACTCGCCCGTAGTGGGTCGGATGGACGTCGCGAACCTCGAAACCCGCGCGCTCGCGCGTAAGCCCGCCCGGCCCGAGCGCCGACAGCCGGCGCTTGTGCGCGATCTCGGAGAGCGGGTTGGTCTGATCCATGAACTGCGAGAGCTGCGAGGAGCCAAAGAACTCCTTGATCACCGCCGAGGCCGGCTTGTAGTTGACCAGCTCCTGCGGCATCAGAGTCTCGATGTCCTGCAGGCTCATCCGCTCCTTGATCGCACGCTCCATGCGCACCAGCCCGATGCGGAACTGGTTCTCCACCAGCTCGCCGACCGCGCGCACGCGGCGGTTGCCGAGATGGTCGATGTCGTCGACCTGACCCACGCCGTTTTTCAGATCGATCAAGTAGCGTACGACCTCGAGGATGTCCTCGCGCCGCAGCGTGCCCTGCTCCAGCGGCACATCGAGTTTGAGCTTGTGGTTGAGCTTGAGCCGCCCGACCTTGGAAAGATCGTAGCGCTCGGGGTTAAAGAAGAGGTTGTTGAAGAAGGTGGTCGCGGTTTCCTGGGTCGGCGGATCGCCCGGGCGCAGCTTCTTGTAGATGTCGAGGATCGCCTCCTCGGGCGAGCTCAGCTTGTCGAGCGCCAGGGTCAGGCGCAGCGGGCCGCCGCCGGGCTGGTCTTCCGTGTACAGGACTTCCAGCCGTTTGACCCCGTGTGCGCGCAGCTTCTCCAGCGCCTCCTCGCTCAGCTCCTCGTTGGTCTGGAGCAGGACTTCGCCGGTGTCGGGGTCGACCACATCGTGGGCCGAGATGCGGCCGACCGCCTCGTCGAGCGCGATCGGGATCTCGCTCACCCGCGCCTGCTCGAGCGCGCGCACGATGGCCTTGTTGAACTTGCGTCCCTCGCGCGCGAGCACGTCGCCGCTCTTGGGATCCTTTACGTCGCGGCTGATCCGGGCGCCGAGCAGCTGGTCGGGTTTGAACTGCTTGGCCAGCTGCTTGCCGTCGAGGATCAGCACGTCCTTGCGGTAGAAGTAGTTGAGCAGATCCTCGGTGGTCATCCCGAGCGCGCGCAGCAGCACCGTGGCCGGGAACTTGCGCCGGCGGTCGATGCGCACGTAGAGCACGTCGCGCGGGTCGAACTCGAAGTCGATCCAGCTTCCGCGATAGGGAATCACGCGCGCCGAGTAGAGCAACTTGCCGGTGGAGTGCGTGCGTCCCTTGTCATGCTCAAAAAACACGCCGGGCGAGCGATGGAGCTGCGAGACGATGACCCGCTCGGTGCCGTTGATCATGAAGGTTCCATTGGCGGTCATCAGCGGGATTTCGCCGAAGTAAACCTCCTGCTCCTTGACGTTCTTGATCGAGCGGCGACCGCCCTCGACGTCCCAGATGACGAGCTGGATCTTGACCTTCAGCGGCGCCGCATAGGTCATCCCGCGCTGATGGCATTCCTCGACGTCGTACTTGGGCTCGCCCAACTCGTAGCTGACGAACTCGAGCGAGGCGGTTTCGTTGAAGTCCTTGATCGGAAAGACCGACTTGAACACCGCCTGCAGCCCGGTGTCGGTGCGGCTCTCCGACGGCACTCCGGCTTGCAGAAACTCTTCGTACGAGCGCTTCTGGATCTCGATGAGGTTGGGGATGTCGATAATCTTCTTGATCTTGCCGAACGAGCGGCGCAGCCGAAGATTACTCGTCACCGTTGACTGCTGAGCCATTGCCACCTCGCTGGACGCCGCCGCGCGCGCGCCCTACGCCAAACGTCGCATCGGCGCGCGGGCGGCGGGCCGTACGCCCGCCGCGCGATGCGCCGTCAAAACGGCAAAAGCGGGCCGTGCCGCGCAGCTTTGCCGCCGCGCCGCCCAGCCCGATTCCGCGATGTCCAATCCGTGTCGAATCCGTCGGCCCTGCTTACTTCAGCTCGACCGTCGCTCCCGCCTCCACCAGCTTCTTCTGAATCTCCTCCGCCTCGGCCTTGCTCACGCCTTCCTTGACCGGCTTGGGCGCGCCGTCAACCAAGTCCTTGGCCTCCTTCAGTCCCAGGCCGGTCAGCTCGCGCACGACCTTGATCACCTGGATCTTCTTGTCGCCCGCCCCAGTCAGCATCACGGTGAATTCATCCTTCTCCGGTGCCGGCGCCGCAGCCGCGCCCCCGGCCGCCGGTGCCGCCGCCGCCACCGCCACGGGCGCCGCCGCCGAAACGCCGAGCTCCTGCTCGAGCTCTTTGACCAAGGCCGCCGCTTCCATCAGGCTCATGTTCTTCAGGAAGTCCTTGACCTGATCGCGGCTGATCTGTGTTCCTTCCGACATCTGAGGGTTCCTCTCTTTGCTTCATCGCAGCCGGCGTCCGGGGAAGGTATGTGGGAGCGCCCCCGAAAGCCCTGTTCGATTTCTGATAATTTGGATGCGCCTTGCGCCGAGTCTTTCGCTCCGTGCGATGGCTGAGTCCGGCGGTTTAAGCCTCGGCCGGCGTCGCCTCGTTCTTGGTCTTGCCTGCCGCGTCGATCAGGCGCGCCAGGGCCGACCCTGGCTCGTTGAGCAGGCGCACCAGGCGGGTCGCCGGCGCCGCGATAAGCCCGAGCAGCTGAGCGAGGATAACTTCGCGCGGCGGCATCGCGGCCAGCGCCTGGACCTCCTCGGCCGCGAGCGCCTTGCCCTCGAGCACCCCGCCGCGCAGCTTGAATTTATCGCCCAGCTCACGCATCCCGGTGACGGTCTTCGCCAGCTCGATCGGGTCGGCGTAGCTCAGGATGATTCCGACCGGGCCGCCCAGCTTGTCCTCGAGCGGTGCGAACGGCGTCCCTTTGATCGCGCGGCGCACCAACGTGTTCTTGGCCATGCGCAGTTCGCCGCGCACGGCGCGCAGGCGGCGGCGCACCTCGGTGGCCTCGCCCGCGCTCATCCCGCGATATTCCGAAACCAGCGCGATACTGGCGCGGCCCATCTTCTCGGCCAGTTCGCTCACCACCGCGCTCTTCTGTTCCTTGCGCATCCTGCGATTCCCCCTAGGCCGCCGCGGCCACCGTGCGCGCCTCGCCCGTGTCAACCTTCACGCCGGGCCCCATCGTCGAGCTCACCGTCACGCTCTTGACGTAATTGCCCTTGGCGGTGGACGGCTTGGAGCGCACGATCGCCTCGAGCAGCGCGCGTGCGTTCTGCACCAGCTTGGCCTCGCCGAAGCTCACCTTGCCGATGCGCGCATGGATCACGCCGGCCTTATCGACCCGGTAGTCAACCTTGCCCGCCTTGACTTCGGCGACCGCCTTGGCGACGTCGAAGGTCACGGTGCCGACGCGTGGATTGGGCATGAGGCCGCGCGGACCGAGGATCTTGCCGATCCGCCCGACCGCGCCCATCACGTCGGGCGTGGCGATTACACGGTCGAACTCGAGCCAGTTTTCCTCCTGGATGCGCTTGATGAGGTCGTCGCTGCCGACGTAGTCTGCGCCGGCCTCGCGCGCCTCGCGCTCCTTCTCGCCCTTGGCCAGCACCAGCACGCGCGCCACCTTGCCGGTGCCGTTGGGGAGCACGACGGTGCCTCGCACGTTCTGGTCGGCCTGGCGCGGATCGACGTTGAGCCGCACCGCCATCTCGACCGTCTCGTCGAACTTGGCCACCTTGTTGGCGACGACCAGCCGCAGCGCCTCCTCCAGTGAGTAGCGCTTTTCGGGATCGATCTGTTTGGCCGCCTCGCGATATTTCTTGCCTGCCATCTTTCCTGCCCGCTTCGCGTTGCCCGCCTTGCCGCCGCGGCAACGCGCGCCGCGGTTGTCCTACTCGACGACTTCGATACCCATCGAGCGCGCGGTGCCCGCGACCGTACGCACCGCCGCCTCGAGATCAGCGGCGGTCAGATCCTTCAACTTGGTCTTCGCGATCTCCTCGACCTGCTTGCGGGTTACCTTGCCTACCTTGTTCTTGTTGGGAGTTGCCGAACCCTTCTCGACGCCGGCCGCTTTGAGCAACAGGATCGAGGCCGGCGGGCTCTTGGTCACGAAGGTAAACGAACGGTCGGCGTACACCGTGACGATCACCGGGATGACCAGTCCCGCCATGGCCTGGGTCTGCGCATTGAAGGCCTTGCAAAACTCCATGATATTGACGCCGCGCTGGCCGAGCGCAGGGCCGACCGGCGGCGAAGGGTTGGCCGCCCCCGCCGGAATTTGCAGCTTTATTTGACCGACGACTTTCTTCGCCATCTGACCGTTGCTTCCCGATCCGCCGCGTCCCACGCGGCCCCGGCCGCATCGTCCCACCCGCGCACCGCCGCCGACGCCCCGCGTCGGCCTGCGATGGGGGATGGGGCGGCGCCTGCCGCCTTGAGCCTTAAGATTTCTCCACCTGCACGAAGTCGAGCTCGACCGGCGTGGCGCGGCCGAAGATCGAGATCAGCACTCGCACCTTCCCTTTTTCCGGGCGCACTTCCTCGACGGTCCCGTTGAAGTCCTGGAAGGGGCCGTCGATAACCTTGACCGCCTCGCCCACCTCGAACAGCACCTTGGGTTTGGGCCGCAGCGCGCCCTCTTCCATCTGCTGCGTGATCTCGCGCACTTCGGACTCGGGCACTTCCGGCGGCTGGGTCGAGTGGCCGACGAAGCCCGTGATCTTGGGCGTGTTCTTGACCACGTGCCAGGTCTCGTCGGTCAGCTCCATGTTGACGAAGATGTAGCCGGGGAAGAACTTGCGGCTTGAGATCTTGCGCTGGCCGCCTTTGCCCAACTCCTGCACCCGCTCCACCGGTACGAGGATCTCGCCGATCTTGTCCTCCAACTTGAGTGCGCGCACCCGCTCCTCGAGCGCGGCCTTGGCCTTCTGCTCGTAGCCCGAGTAGGTATGCACCACGTACCATTTCTTGGCCGCAGTGCCGGCCGCCTTGGCTTCGCCCGCTGCCGTGGTTGATGCTACGTCTGCCATCTCACAATGCTGAGCCGCCTCGGCCCGATTCGCGTCAGTTGATCAGCGTCGCCGACGCGCGCCGAGCATCCCATCCGCAGCGCGATCCGGGCCTAGCCCAGAAGGCTGCGCACCACGCGGGTGGCCGCGAAGTCCGCCAGCCCCAGCCACATCGCCATCACCAGCGTCAGAATCACCACCACGAAGGTCGCCTGTGCCGTCTCCCGGGGCGAAGGAAAGTGGACCTTCAGAAGTTCCGCCCACGCTTCCTTGACAAAGCTGACCGCCTGATCGAGGTAACTTTTCAGCCTATCCATAATGATAGCCGGATTCAAGTCTCGTGCCGGTCGACCAAGCGGGAGGTTGGCGGGCCAGGCAGGATTCGAACCTGCAACCCTCGGATTTGGAGTCCGATGCTCTATCCAATTAGAGCTACTGACCCTCCGTAACAGCCCCGCTCAGAATAATAGCGCCCGCCGCCCGGACGCGATAGCCGCGCCGGCGGCCCGCGTTGAACCAGCGGTGTTCAGACCTTGACCTCGCGATGAGCGGTATGCGAGCGGCAACTCGGGCAGAACTTCTTGATCACGAATTTTTCGGTCTGTCGCTTCTTATTCTTGGTCGTCGTGTAATTGCGCCTTTTGCAGCTATCGCACGCCAGACCTATCAAGTCTCGCATCGCCCCTTAAACCTGTCCTTACGGCGCGCCTTGCGGCCGCCAGAATCTGAAAGCCCACGACGGGAATCGAACCCGTGACCTCTTCCTTACCAAGGAAGTGCTCTGCCGACTGAGCTACATGGGCCCGCGTCCATTGCCGGTCTCGCCGCCGGGCCGTGAGCGAGGCATGGAGCGGGAAACGGGATTCGAACCCGCGACCCCGAGCTTGGAAGGCTCGCGCTCTACCAACTGAGCTATTCCCGCCCGCGCAACATTGATTGGTGGAGAGGGGAGGATTCGAACCTCCGAAGGCATAAGCCGGCAGATTTACAGTCTGCTCCCTTTGGCCGCTCGGGAACCTCTCCGCTCCAACGCACGCTTGTAATCAAAGCCGATGGGCGGAATCGAACCGCCAACCTACTGATTACAAGTCAGTTGCTCTACCGTTGAGCTACATCGGCCCACGGATCGTAAACTAACGCTTTTATGCCCGCCCCAAAAGAGTGTCAAGCGCGGGACGACCTGGAGCCCCCTCGTCACGCTGCGAAGCCTCGCTTGCCGCGTCGAACGCCGCGATGGACATGTTGATCGCGCCGCTACGTCGCGCGGCCGCCGGATATCCCGGCGCGTGCGAGGCTCGGTTCGGGTCGCACTCAGGCGCAAATCGGCGGGCGCCGGTCCTTCCACGGCCGCGCCTGCTCAAGCTGCGCCGCGACCTGTATCAGCAGATCTTCGCGCCCGAAGCCAGCCACCAACTGGATTCCTATCGGCAGCCCCTGCGCGTTCCAACTCAGCGGCAGCGAGATCGCAGGCTGGCCCGTCGCATTGTACTGGGGTGTGAACTGGATCAGCGCCATCAGCCGCGCCCACCCAGCCGCCGGATCCTCAGGCTTCGCTACCAGCGTTCCCAGCGGCGGCGGCGGCGCTGCGATGGTCGGGGTCAACAGCAGGTCGAAGCCGTCGCTCCACCATTGCGCCACCCGCCGGCTCCATACCTGAAGCCACTGGATCGCCGCCAGATACTGTCCGACCGGCATCGAAAATCCGCGCTCGGCCACCGACCACGTCCACAGCTCGACGTCCTCGGCGTTGAGCCTTCTGCCGAGCAGCGCGCCGATCTGCTCCAGCGCGAACACGGCATGGCCGCAGACGACGTCGTTGAAGCATCGGGAGACGTCGGGCTCGTCGAGCGCCGCCGGATGGGACTCCTCGACCGCGTGTCCCAGCGACTCGATAAGGCGCGCGGCGTCCTCGACCGCCGCGAGGCAGTCAGGATGGAGCTCGCCGCCGCCGAGCGGCGTGCGCTTCATCACGCCCACACGCATGCGCCCGACCTTGGCGCTGAGTTCCTTGGCGAACGGTCGGCGTTGCGGCGGCGCGGCATAAGGATCGCCCGGCATGTTGCCGGCGATTGCATCGAGCACGGCGGCGACATCGCGCACCGAGCGTGTCACCACGCCCTCGATGGCCAGCCCGTGCCACGCGTCGCCCATGTCGGGGCCCCACGAGACACGCCCGCGCGATGGTTTGAGTCCGACCAGGCCGCATTCGCTGGCGGGGATACGGATCGAGCCGCCGCCGTCATTGGCGTGTGCAACTGCGACCATCCGCGCCGCGACAGCGGCGGCCGACCCGCCGCTGGAGCCGCCGGTTGAATGCTCCGTATGCCACGGGTTGCGCGAAGGGCCGAAGGCCTCGGGCTCGGTCGTCGCGTTGAGGCCGAGCTCGGGCGTGTTGGTCTTGCCCAGGCAGATGAATCCAGCAGCCCTGAACTTTGCCGCAAGGTAGGTGTCGTAGGGCGCGACGATACCGGCGTCGCGCATCAGGCGCATCCCGTTGTACAACGGGTCACCGGCCGAGGCGCAGATCAGGTCCTTGAGCAGGAACGGCACGCCGCGAAACGGCCCCTGGGGCAGAGCGTCGCTTTTGGCCTGCTCGCGCGCCTTGTCGAACAGCGGCGTGATCACGGCATTTAGCTGGGGGTTCACCCGCTCGATCCGCGCGATGGCGGCGTCAACCAGCTCGAGCGGTGACACCTTCTTTTTGCGGACCAGTTGCGCCTGCTCAGTCGCGTCAAGGTTTGCAAGATCGCCCTTCATCATCGCCTCTCCCGCGGCAAAGCCTCGCACGCTCGGGGCAGGCGCGCAAACGCCCGCGACCGCCCACCGGCAACCGTTTCGTGTGCGCGTCGAAGCCGGCGCGGCCGCTCAAGCGACCTTGGCGCATCCGGCCGGCTTGAACACCCGCTGCGTGGAAGCTGGAAACGCCGCCAATTTGTCGGCCGGGCGCACCGGGCGGCGCACCAGCTCGCCGCCGCAGTTCGGACAGCGGCCATTCAGCTTCGTTTCCGCGCACTCGCGGCAAAACGTGCACTCGAACGAGCAGATCATGGCGTCGAGCGACTGCGGCGCAAGGTCGCGGTCGCAGCACTCGCATCCGGGCTTGAGAATCAGCATGTCCCCTCCCCGCTCTGCGCAACGTCCGCGGCTTCCGCGGCGCGTGGCGTCGCCGCGGCGCGCCGGCGCGCGACCTCGAACAGCGCCACTGCCGCCGCCACCGACACGTTGAGTGACTCGATCCGCCCGCGCATCGGAATGCGCACGACGAAATCCGCGGTCTTCCTCACGATGCCGCGCACGCCGTGCTCCTCGGAGCCGACGACCAGCACGAGCCGACGCGTGGTATCGAGATCGTAAAGCTCGACCGGCCCGTCGGGTGCGAGCGCCGCGACCCAATAGCCGGCCTCCTTGAGATCTTCCAGCGCGCGCGCGACGTTGCCGCATCGCGCGATCTTCAGATGCACCCACGCGCCGGCGGACGACTTGATCGCGGCCGGCGTAAGTCCCACCGTGCGGTCGCGCGCGAGGACCACGGCGCGCACGCCGGCGCACTCGGCCGAGCGCAGCAGCGCGCCGAGGTTGCGCGGATCGCTGACTCCGTCCACCAGCAACAGCGGGTCGGGCTTTTCGGCGACTACCTCATCGAAGCCGGCGTAGTTGTATTCGCGGATGAGCGCGACGATGCCCTGATGGCGCGCCTCGGCGCCCGCCATTCGCGCAAGCGCAGCCGCGGCGGCCGGCACGATTTGTCCGCCCGCCGCTCGGACACGCTCGATATCGGCGGCAAAGCGCTCGCGCAGATCGTCGCGTACATACAGGGCGCGCACGGCCTCAGGCGCGGCGGCGGCGAGCTCGTGGACGGGCTCCGCGCCGAATACCAGCTCGCGCGATGAGGCACCCGCAATTGGCGCAGCGCTTGCCGCAGGCGGGCCCGCGAGCGCGGGATGAGGCGGCGGGCGGCGCGTCGAACTCGGCGCGCCGCCGGCCGCCCCTGTCGTGGTCGCGGGGCCAGGCGTCCGCGGCGGATGCCGGCGGCGGCCGCGCCCCTGCCCGGGCGCGCCGCCATACGCGGCCGCGCCGGCGCCGTGGGCGCGCGGCGCATGCGGCGCGTACGGCCAGCCCCGGGTCTGCCTGCCGCGGCGGGGGCCCGCGCCCGGTGGGCGCGGGCCCCCGCCGCGGCCCTTATCTCCATCGCGCCCCCCTCTCATCTGCGCAATCATATAACCGCCCGGCCCGCCGTGCGACAGCGGCGCGCCCGACAGATCCTCGCTGGCGGCGGCGCGCGTTTCATCCTGCGGCTCATCGGTCTAGACTTGTCGGCAGGCGCGTCGGCCGCCGCGCACGCGACGGCCGACGCGCCCATCCTCAGCGATGCGCGGATTTCAAACCATCGACCGCTACGTGGCGCGCGAGGTCGTCGGTCCGTTCGCGATGGGCGTCTTCCTGCTCACCTTCGCGCTGGTCACCGGCAAGCTGCTCAAGCTCACCGAGATGGTGGTCAATCACGGGGTCGGGGTCGGCCAGGTGCTGAGCCTCATCGGCTACATCATGCCCGCCTTCCTCGAGCTGACATTCCCAATGGCGGTGCTGCTCGGCGTGCTGCTGGGCTTCGGGCGAATGTCGGGCGATCGCGAGCTCATCGCCGCGCGCGCCTGTGGCATCAGCCTCTATCGGTTGGCCGTGCCGGTGATGGTCGTCGCGGTCGCGGTGTACGCGCTCGCAAGCTGGTTTGCGTTCTCGGTCCGGCCGTGGGCAAACTCGCAGCTCCAGTCCGAGCTCTACCGCCTCAGCCGCACCCGCTCGACCGCCGGGCTTAAAGAAAAGATCTTCGACAGCACCTTTCCGGGGCTGGTGCTCTACGTTGACCACGTCTCGGGCAACGACACCCTGCATGGCGTGCTGATCTCGGACGCGCGCAACCGCGACCAGCAGAACACCATCATCGCGCGCCGCGGGATCATCCTGCCCGACCGCCAGCAGCACACCATCACGCTGCGCCTGTTCGACGGCTCGATCTTCGGGTTGGACTCCTCGCCGCGCGGCAGCCACGTCACCAGCTTTCGCATCTACGATCTCAGTATCGAGCCGCAGGACAGCTTCGGCATGAACAACCGCGAACCCGAGGAGATGGGCTACGCGGAGCTGCGCGCGGCGATCGCCAGGGCGCGCGCCGCGGGCAAACCCGATCACGAGGCCGAGGCGGAGCTGGCGGGCAAGTACACGGTGCCGCTGGCGACGCTGCTGTTCGCAATGATCGGCGTGCCGCTGGGGCTCAAGCCCGCGCGCGGCGGCCAATCCGAGCGCTTCGGCGTCGCGATCGCGCTGTTCTTTCTGTATTACATGCTGATGCGGATGGGGCGGACGCTGGCCGAGCGCGGCTCGCTCAACGCGTTGGCCGCGATGGCGATTCCGGACGTGGTGTTTGCAGCACTTGCGGTCTGGATGTTCTATCGCAGCGCGACCGACCGCGCCGACCAGGGGCGCGGCCCCGGCGATCTTATCTGGGATCTGATCGAGCACTACGGGCGTAGGGAGGCGGCATGAAACTGCGCCCGCGGCTGTCGCCGACGATGGATCGTTTCCTCGGCGGACATTTTCTCGGCCCCTTCGTGGTCTGCCTGGCCGCCTTCACCGCCGCCTATCTGCTGGGCGACCTGTTCGACCGCATCGACGACCTGATGCGCTACGGCGGCTTGGGGCTTATCGGGCTTGAGTACTTCGCGCTCAAGCTCCCGCTCATCGTCTCGCAGCTGCTGCCGGTGGCTTCGCTGGCCGGCGTGCTGCTCGGCTTCGCGCTGCTCAACCGCACCGGCGAGGTGCTCGCCTGCCAACAGCTCGGGATAAGCCGGCTCGAGATGGCGGCGCCGGTGCTGCTGCTGGCGGCACTCATCTCGGCGTTCAACTTCGCGCTGAGCGAGACGGTGGTGCCGACCGCGACCCGCGCGGCCAAGCATCTCTACCAGGTCGAACTCCAGCACCGGAAAATCTACGGTATCTTCTTCAACCGCCGCATCTGGGTCCGTGTGCCCGACGGCTTTCTGAGCGCCGACTATTACGACGGCCACAAGAAGATGCTCCATGGCGTAACCCTCTACCGCGTCGGCCACGACGACTACTCGCTGAACAGCGTCGAGCACGCGGCGGGCGCGCAATGGACCGGCGATCAATGGCGGCCGGTCGAGCTCAGCGCCTTCAAACTGCTGCCGGGCGGCAAGGTTGAGCCGACTGCGCCTGGCCCCTTGCGTATCGACACCAAGCCTTCCGACTTCAATCTGTTGCGGATGGACCCCGACGAGTTCAGTCTGTGGCAGCTCAACGCCTATATCGAAGGGCTGCGGCGCAAGGGGCTCGACCCCGGCGGCTACTACGTCGACCGCGACCTGAAGTACGCGATGCCGCTGGCGTGCCTGATCATGGCGGCGCTTGGGCTCGCGCTGAGCCTCGACCCGCTGCCGCGCAACCTCAGCGTCGGCCGCAGCTTCACCCTCGCGATCGGAATCGGCTTCGCCTACTGGCTGATGTTCGGGCTTACGTCATCGCTGGGACGCTCGGGGATGCTACCGGCGTGGCTGGCGGCGTGGTTTCCCAACGCGACGTTCGCCGTACTGGCGGCGTCGCTCTTTCTGTTCGGCGAGGAACGCTGATGGCGGCCGATCCGACGCAGGCTCTCAACGCGGGCCCGGTGCGCGAGTTTCTCACCTTCGCCCGTCTGGGCCATCTGGCCACCGCCGACGCCAGCGGCGCACCACACAACGTCCCGGTCTGCTTCTGGTTCGACGGCGCGCACTTCTACTTCGCGATCGACGAGAAGCCCAAGCGCGAGCGCGGGCTGGGGCTGAGGCGGATGCGCAATATCGCGGCCAACCCGCGTGTCGCCCTGGTGATCGACCATTACGAGGAGCACTGGGACAACCTCGGCTACGTGCTCGTCCACGGGCGCGCCAGCGTGGTGGACGATCCCGAGGAGTATCTGCTCGCGCTGCGCAGCCTGCGCGACAAGTATCCGCAGTATCGCGCGATGGCGCTGAGCATCGAACGCAATCCGGTCGTGAGAATCGAGCCCGAGCGTGTTCACGTCTGGGGCGAGCGCTTCAAGTCGCCGCCTGCCGGGGCGCCCCGCCCGCCGACAACCCGATGAACGATTCACCGCGAAGCCCAAAGCGGCAGATGCCTCGCGCGCGGCTGACACGCGCACGGCAATGACGAAGCAACCCATGGGACGGCTCGACGAAATCGCCGCCGCGCTTGCCGAGGCGTCGCTCGACGGATGGCTGTTCTACGACTTCCGCCACAGCGACCCGCTCGCCTACCGCGTGCTCGGCCTGCCGAGCGGAGGGATAACGACTCGCCGATGGTTCTGCTACGTGCCCGCCACGGGCATGCCGCGCGCGTTGGTGTCGGCGGTCGAGGCCGAGCGGCTGGCCGCGCTGGGAGTGGAGACGACCATCTATCGTTCGGCCGACGAGATGGCCGCGGCGCTCGGCGCGATCCTCGCCGGGGCGCGGCGGGTCGCGATGGATTACTCCCCGCAATGCGCGATCCCCTACGTCGCACGTGTCGATGCCGGCACGGTCGAGCTCGTCAGCTCGCTGGGCGTCGAGGTCGTCTCCGCCGCCGATCTGATCCAGCGCTTCGAGGCGCGGCTGACCGCGGCGCAGCTTGCGAGCCATCGCCGCGCCGCCGCGGTCGTGCGCAGGGTGGTGGAGGAGACCTTCGCCGAAATCGCGCGCCGACTCCGCAGCGCCGAGCCGGTAAGCGAATACACCGCGCAGCAGTTCGTGCTCGCGCGCTTCGCCGCCCTCGGCGTGGTCGCCGATGACCCGCCGATCGTGGCGCTCAACGCCAACGCCGCGCTGCCGCATTTCGCGCCGTCGGCGGCGCGCGACACGCCGGTGCGCCACGGCGACCTCGTGCTGCTCGACCTGTGGGCGAAGGAGCCCGGCGAGGAGAGCATCTACGCCGACCTGACCTGGATGGCGTATGCGGGCGAGCGCGTGCCCGAGGAACAGGCGCGGGTCTTTGCGATCGTCGCCGAGGCGCGCGACGCCGCCGTCGATTTCATCTGCAAGCGCGTGCACACGGGCGCGCCGGTGCGCGGCGAGGAGGCCGACCGGGTCGCGCGCGGCGTGATCGAGCGCGCCGGCTTCGCCGCCCATTTTCTCCATCGCACGGGCCATTCGATCGGCCGCGAGGTCCACGGCGCCGGCGCCAATCTCGACTCCCTGGAAACCCGCGACCATCGCACGCTGATCGATCGCACCTGCTTCTCGGTCGAGCCGGGAATTTACCTCCCTGGCCGCTTCGGCGTGCGCAGCGAACTCAACATGACGATCGAGAACGGCCGCGCCGAGGTCAGCGCCGCGCCGGCGCAGCGTCAGATCGCCGCGCTGCTCGCCTGACGGGATTGATCGTTGCACACCCCTCCTGCATACGTTCACCGCGGGAACCGATCGTTGAAGGGGCGGAAAAAGCTCGCTGAAACTGCCGCCGCCGGCTTTGCTTATGTCATTGTTCCGCGCGTGTCCGGCGCGCGCGAGGAAACCCGCCCTTTTCCGCTGTGGGGCGAGCCTGTCTGCCAGCCGTCCGCTTGGGCGGCCAGGGACGCCCGCCCTACCCCGAAACGCTCGTCTCACTTCGAGACCCCCGCCTCGCTCCAGATACGAACCCGGCAGACTCTGGATACCGCACAACTTTGAACGTAATGATCCGCGCAGTCATCTTCGACCTCGACGGCACGCTCGCCAACACCGAGCCGCTCCACTACGAAGCCTTCGCGCGCATCCTGCGCGCCGAACGAATCGAACTCGACCGCGACGATTATTTCCACCGCCTGATCGGCTTCGACGACCACGACGTCTTCGCCGTCATGCTCAAAGACCACGGCCGGCGGGCGGACGAGGCCGCGATAGCCGATCTCGCCGCGCGCAAGGCGGCGCTTTACCAGGAGATGATCGCCGGGCGCGACGTGACCTTCCCCGGCGCGGTGGACTTCGTGCGCCGATGCGCCGAGCGCTTTCCGCTCGCCGTCGCCACTGGCACGCTGCGCGTCGAGGCCGAGACGATCCTTAGGTGCGCCGGCGTGCGCGAATTGTTCGCCGACATCGTCGCCGCCGAAGACGTCGAGCACGGCAAGCCGGCGCCGGAATGTTTTGAGAAAGCGCGCGGCCGGCTCGGCTTTCTGCTCCGCCTGCGCCCGCCACTGGAAGCCGCCGAATGCCTGGTGATCGAGGACACGCCGGCCGGCGTCGAGGCGGCCCATCGCGCGGGGATGCGAGTGCTGGCGGTATGCCACGACGCCAGCGCGGACGACCTCCGGGCAGCCGACGTTGTTTTTCCGTCGATCGCAGGAATCGAACTCGACGCGGTCCTGCGCCGCCTGGCGCGCTAGCGGCACGTCCACACGAGTTGGGCAACATTTTCCCCTCTTGGAGACTAATAAGCGGCCATAGCCCCTTGCATCGCACGGGCCGGTCGATAAACTGCCATTGCCGCCGCCGGTTTGGGCGCAGGTCCGCGGCGGCGAGCATCGAGACCCAGAGATGTAAGGATGCAGGTCAAATCGATTGAGGTTAAGCAGGCGGCCAAGGTGGCCGCGGTGATGTCGCTGATCGGCTTTCTGATCCTGACCTACCCGCTGGCCGCGGCGGCCTTCGTCTTCCACGTCAACATCCCACATCACGACTATGCGGTGCTGCTGTTCGTCCCCTTCTTCTACGCGCTGGCAACCTACTTCCTGATCGGCCTGGGATGCATGCTGTACAACTTCGCTGCGCGCCGGATCGGCGGCATCCGCGTCGAAATCAGCTAGCCTCCGCCCGCGCATGATTCGCGCGCGGCGCGGGTCGCGGGCAAATCAGAGTCCGCCCTTGGCGAGCGCGGCGAGCAGCCGCTGCTTCAGATTGTCGAACGGCCCGTTGGACATGATGAGCGCGACGTCGCCCGCGCGTGCATCGGCGGCCATCCGCTCCACGATCTCCTCGGTGGAGGCGCAGGCGAGAGCCGCGGGGCCGCGCGCGCCAATCGCCGCCGCCAGCGCATCCACCGAGAGGCGGCCGTCGGCCGGAATCGGGTCGTTCTCCTTGAAATAGACCGGCGCAAGGTAAACCCGTGCGGCGGCGTCGAAGGCGGCGGCGAAGTCGTGCTGGAAGACGTTGCGCCGCGCGGTGTTGGAGCGCGGCTCGAAGGCGGCCAGGATGCGCCGGCCGGCAAAGCGCTCGGCGACCGCCGCCAGCGTCGCGCGAATCGCGGTCGGATGGTGCGCGAAGTCGTCGATCACGGTAACGCCGCGCGCCTCGCCGACCACCTCCTGGCGGCGCATCACGCCGCGAAACGATCCTAGTCCGCGCGCGATTTCGTCCGTACCCACGCCGAAGTGGGCGAGCAGCGTGGCGACGCCGAGCGCGTTGGCAACGTTCATCCGGCCGCCGATCGGCAGTCGCAAATCGCGCGCCACCGCCCTGCCCTCGCGCACGATCGAGAACTGCGCACCGTCGGCGCCGGCACTGATGTCCGCGGCGCGGAACTCGCCGGCGCCGAGGCCGTAGGTGATCCTGCGGGCGCGGACGCCCGCGGTCACTTCGAGCGCGGCGGGCGAATCCGCGCATACGACGAGTGCGCCCTCGCCCTCCATCGAGTCCGCCAGCGCACGGAAGGCGGACTTGACGTGTGCGAGGTCGCGGTAGATGTCGGCGTGGTCGAATTCGACTGCGGTGATAATCGCGCCGCGCGGCCGGTAGTGGATAAACTTCGGCCGCTTGTCGAAGAACGCGGTGTCGTACTCGTCGCCCTCGATTACGAAGTCGCCGCCGGCGCCGAGGCGGTAGTTGGAGCCAAAGTCCTTGGCCACCCCGCCCACCAGCATCGAGGGGTCCCGCCCCGCCGCCTTCAGCACGTGCGCCATCATCGCGGTCGAGGTCGTCTTGCCGTGCGTCCCGGCCACCATTAGGACGCGCCGCTCACGCAGAAAGAAGTGCCACAGCGCCTCGGGCATCGAGAGGTACGCGACCGTGCTCTGGAGCAGCGCCTGCGCCTCGGGGTTGGCGCGCGTGACCACATTGCCGACCACGACGAGGTCGGGCGGCGGCACGAGATTGTGCGGGCCGAAGCTCGGGCGCACCTCCACGCGCAGGCGCTTGAGCAGCGAGGCGGTCGGCTCGTAGATTTGGCTGTCGGAGCCGCTAACGCGCAGGCCGCGCTCGGCCAGCATCCCGGCCAGCGCCGCCATCGCGGTCCCCGCCACGCCGATCAGATGGACGTGGCGGACGTTATCGGGCACGCGCGCAAGCCGCGCGGCCGACTCGGCGGCGACCGTCGCTGATGCACCGCGGCCCGCCGCCTGGGACATCGAAACGCCGCTGCTCACCTCGCCTCCGCTCCCCCGTCACGCTAGCAGTAAGCCCGCCACGGCCGAAGCCGCAACGGATGCGGGCCTAGTCGGCGTCGATCGCCTCCATGATGAGGTCGTGAATCTTCGGGCGGAAATCACGGATCGCCTGGTTGTCGCGCCGCGGATGGACCCGATTGGTGAGCAACGAGACCGCGATCTCGCGCGCGGGCTCGATCCAGAGCGAGGTGCCGGTGAAGCCCAGGTGGCCGACCGCGTTGGGCGAAAAATGGCGCCCCGAGCTGGAGAACTGCGGCGACGGCGTGTCCCATCCGAGGGCCCAGGTCGAGCCGCGGACAGTGGTGTCGCGGGTCCAGAACTCGCGGATGATTTTCTGCGGCACCAGTTCGGAGCGTCCGGCCCAGCAGGCGATGAGCTCCTGCGCGATACGATCGACCTCCTTGACCGGCGCGAACAGCCCCGCGTGCCCCGCCACGCCCCCCATCGCGTAGGCGTTCTCATCGTCCACCTCGCCCACCAGCATCCGCTTGCGGAAGGGGCAGAACGAGGTCGGCGCGAACATCTCCGGCACCGGCTCCAGCCGGCGCGAGCGCACCAGCGAGATGTCGATGAAATCGGTCGCGCGCAGGCCGAGCGGGCGGTAGATGCGCTCGCGGCAGAAGCGGTTGAGCGCGACGGTGGCGATGCGCTCGACGGTCTCGCCGAGCAGCATGAAGTTGAGGTCGGAGTAGAGCGCTTTGCTCGCCGGCGGCGCCTCGGGCTTCTCGCGATGGATCTCCTCGTACACCCACTCCTTGGCCCCGTGGCTGGCCATGAAGTTGACCTTGCCACTTTTCTCGATCTGCGCAACCTGCTGAAAGAACGGCCGCCACGGCGCGAGCCCCGAGCAATGCGCGAGCACCTGGCGGAAGGTGACGTGGCCCTTGTCGTGGACGCCGAAGTTGTGGAAGAAGCGCGTCACCCGGTCGCCCAGGCGCAGCTTGTTCTCGCACACCAGCAGCATCACCGCGATCGTCGTCGCCAGGGGCTTGGTCAGCGAAGAGAGGTCGAAGACCGTCTCCAGCCGCATCGGCGAGCGTTCGGGCACCAGCGCGCGATGGCCGAAGGCGCCCTCGAACACGACGTCGGCGCCGCGGCGCACGACCAGCGTCGCGCCGGGAATCACGCCGCGCTCGACCGCCTCGGCAAACGCCTGCTCGACCTCACGCCATCCCACGCCGGCCGCCCCTACCCGTTCACCGCGGGCTCGAGAAAACTCAACGTGCGCGCCCGCGCGTCCACGCGCGCCCGCACGCCGAAGGGAATCGTGAAATTGGCGCTGCCGTGCCCGGCCTCGATCCCGGCCAGCACCGGGCACTTGAGCCTCGCGGCCCGTTCGGCGACGCACTCCTCGATCATCCGATGCTCCGCCTCGCTGCCGGCGGGCGGACGCAGCGCGCCGAAGACCACCGCCGCCACCCGCTCGAATACGCCCGCCTGTTCCAGATGCACCAGCATGCGATCGATCCTATACGCCTTCTCTCCGGTATCTTCCAAAAACAGGACCGCACCGTCGAGCGGCGGCGCGTACGGCGTACCCATCGTCGCCGCGATCATCGACAGGCATCCACCGACTACTTCGCCCTCGGCACTGCCCGCGCGCAGCGCCGCGCGCGCCGCCAGCGTGAAGCCCGACACCTCGCCGGCGAGCAAGCGGCGCAGATGGCCAAGCGAGGCGCCGGTCAGCCCGCGCGCGAAATCCATCGCCACCATCGGGCCGTGAAAGGCGACCATCGAGGCGCGCGCAACCAGCGCGTTGAGAATGAAAGTCGCATCGGAGAAGCCCACGAACGCCTTGGGCGTGCGCGCGATCGCGTCGAAGTCAAGCAGCGGCAGCAGCCGGCCGCTTCCATAGCCGCCGCGCGCGGCGAAGATCGCATCGACCGCCGGATCGGCGAAGAAGGCGGCAAGCTCGCGCGCGCGCACCTCGTCGGCGCCGGCGAGGATGCCGGCGCGGTCGAGCGCGTGGCGCGAGACCTTGACCCGAAAGCCGAGACTTTCGAGCACCGCGACGCCGCGGTCGAGATGCTCGCGGTCGATCGCCGAGGCCGGCGAGACCACGCCGATCGTGTCGCCCGGCTTAAGCGCGCGCGGCCTTGTGCGCTGCCGCTTCATCCGCCCCTTACCCTCAACCTCATCCCCACCTCCACGCGCGGCCCCCTCACAGCATACGCCCGACCGCCTCGGCCACCGGCGCCAGCGCCGCCATCAACTCGGCGAAGCGGTCGGGCCGAAGCTGCTGCGGGCCGTCGCTGAGCGCGTGCTCGGGTTGCGGATGGACCTCGATCATCAGGCCGTCGGCGCCTGCCGCAATCGCCGCCAGCGCCATCGGCTTGACCAGCGACCAGATGCCGGTGCCGTGGCTGGGATCAACGATCACCGGCAGATGCGTCCACTGCTTGAGCAGCGGCACCGCGTTCAGGTCGAGCGTATTGCGCGTCGCAGTCTCGAAGGTGCGGATGCCGCGCTCGCACAGCACGACGTTGGGATTGCCCTCGGACAGGATGTATTCGGCCGCCATCAGGAACTCTTCAAGGCGGGTGGACATCCCGCGCTTGAGCAGCACGGGCTTCTTGATCCGCCCCAGGCGGCGGAGCAGCGAGAAGTTCTGCGCGTTGCGCGCGCCGACCTGGAGCATGTCGGCGTGCCGGGCGACGAGGTCGATGTCGTGCGGGTCCATGATCTCGGTCACCACTGGCAGTCCCTGCGTGCGCCCGGCGTCTTCGAGCAGCCGCAGCCCGGCGTCTTCCATCCCCTGGAAGGCGTAGGGCGAGGTGCGCGGCTTGTAGGCGCCGCCGCGCAGCATATTGGCGCCCGCGCGCTTGACCGCGGCGGCCGCCGCCTCGACCTGCTGGCGGCTCTCGACCGCGCACGGCCCCGCCATCACGGCCAGTCGCCGCCCGCCGATCTCGAGAGCGCCGACCTTGATTCGCGAGCCCTCGGGACGGACCTCGCGCGCGGCGAGCTTGAAGCTGCGCAGCACCGGCATCACCCGATCGACGCCGCCGACCGCTTCGAGATGAGTGAGCTGATGCTGTTCGCCGCGCTCTTCGCCCACGCAGGCGACCACCGTGCGCTCGACGCCGCGGATCACGTGCGCGCGGTAGTCGAGCTCTTCGACCATCCGGACGACATTTTCGATCTCGGCCTCGGTGGCACCCGCCTTCATTACGACGATCACGCTGCAAGCCCCTGCAAAGACTGGCGAATCCGCGCGCCGCCGGATGAGGCGGCGGCAAAGTTGAAAAAGTCGCCTCTGCGAGTCTAGTATTGCGAAGATAGACCCATCAAGCAGGGTCCTGGCGCCGGGGCGACGCCGCAGGCGCGCCTACCGGCTCGGAGAGCAGGGCTTGAGCCCCAGACCGCGGCGACCGGTTAATATCGTTCATACTTCGGACGTCCATCTCGACACCGACAGCTTCGGCAGCGGTCCGAGCGGCGAGATGTTGCGTGAGCGCGTGCGCCGCTCGTTCAGCCGGGTCATCGATATCGCCAACGCGCAGCGCGCCGACCTGCTGCTGATCGTCGGCGACCTGTTCGACTCGGCGCGGGTCAGCGACGCGGCGCTCGACTTCGCGCTGGGCGAGATCAGACGCGCCCTGATGCCGGTCGTGATGATCCCGGGCAATCACGACGCGCACGACGAGGCGTCGATCTATGCGAGCCTCGCGCCCCACCTGCTGCCCCGCAATCTCCACCTGATTCTCGAGCCCGACGGGCGCGTGCTCGACTTCCCCGACCTGGAAACCCGCGTCTGGGGCCGCGCGCTGGTCGAGCATTCGCCCGACTACAGGCCGCTTAGCGGAATGCCGGCGCCGGCTGCGGGACGCTGGAATATCGCGCTGGCGCATGGCTTCTTCACCGAGGAGGCCGACGGGATGCGCTCCTCGCCGATCACGCCCGCCGAGATCGAGGCCAGCGCCTACGACTACATCGCGCTCGGCCACATCCACGTCTTCGGCGACGTCTCGCAAGGGCCGACGCGCGCGGCCTACTGCGGCACGCCGGCGCCGCTGTACGCCAGCGACAACGCCGGATGGGTCGCCTGGATAAGCTGCGTCCCGGGCGAGCCGGTGCGTCTCGAACGCCTGCCGGTCAAGTTCTAATTCCCCCGACCGGCCGATAAACAGGCGGTGCAAGGGAGCCGCCGTGCCCAGCGATCGCGCGCGGGTGCGTTCGTCTTGCGCGCGCTGTTCATAAATGCGCCCTGAGCCGCCGTCCGCTGCCGACGCGCGGCGAGTTATCGGAGTATATTTTTTTGTGGCGCTCCGATGGACGGCGTACTCGCGCTTTATCCCACCGCGAGAAAGGTCGAGGACTGGCTGAGGCGGCAGAGTCTGAGCCGGCGATGCCTGCTCGGCCACTCGGTGATGACCTTTCCGCAACTGATCGACCGGCTGTGGCGCGAGTTCGGGCCGCGCGGCGCGCTACTCGACGATCTCGGCGAACGGATCGCGGTGTGCGAAGCGATCGCAGCGGCGGGCGGCGCGATGCGCTCCAGCCGCGCGGGCGCCGAACATGTGCTCGGACTGATTCGCCAGTTCAAGAGCGCGGCGCTTGCGCCCGCCGACCTTCGCCGCGCCGCCTCGGCGCTCGGCGATGTCGCGGGCGCCGCGCGGCTCGACGAGCTCGCCGCGCTCTTCGAGCGCTACGAAGAGGTGCTCGCGCGCCACGCAATGTGCGATCGGCACGACCGCGAGCGCGCCGTGCTCGAAGGGCTGCACGCGCTTGAGCGTCGCGGCGAGCGCCCGGCTCTGCTCGACGGCATCCGCCAGCTCCAGATCGCCGAGATCTATGACTTCAGCCTGCTCCAGTTCATGATCGCGACCGCGCTGATCCGGACGACCGGCGACGCGCGGCTGACCATCCAGGCCGCCGAACATCCGACCGACGCGACTCGCTTTGCCAATCTCACCTGGAACCGCTTCGTCGCCGAGGAATCGATCGCCGACAAGGTGCTGCCCGACTTCGTCCGCCGCGATGGCCGCCCAGGCCGCCTCGGCTACCTCCTCGAACATCTGTTCACGCAAACCGCGGCC
Organism: Candidatus Binataceae bacterium; assembly: GCA_035650475.1. Lineage (NCBI taxonomy): Bacteria > Candidatus Binatota > Binatia (SeqCode) > Binatales (SeqCode) > Binataceae (SeqCode) > Binataceae bacterium (SeqCode). Next base: position 705,917 of record DASRHP010000009.1, on the reverse strand, counting down.
GCGCCGCCGCCGGCGGACGCCACGCTTGAGATCGTCGAGGCGCCGACGCCGCTGGCCGAGATCGAGGAGGTCGGTCGCGCGATCCGCCGCGCGCTGGAGGCGGCGGAGCCGCTTGCACCGGCGCGAGTTGCGGTCGTCGCACGCGACCTTGCTCCGTACGCGGACGACCTGCGGGCGGTTTTCCGCCGCTACCGCATCCCGCTCGATCTCTCCGAGACACCCGGCGTGCGCGCGACCGCGCCCGCCCGGCTGGTCGAGACCATCCTGCGCGCCGCGCGCGAGAATTTCGAGCGCGAGACGCTCGCCGCGTTGCTCCGCTCGCCCCATCTGCGGGCCGCCGCGCCCGAGCTTGCGCCGATGCTCAACGAGGTCGGCTATATCGACCGCGGTGCGAAGCGGCTCGCGGAGTGCGTCAAAAGCCATCTGGATGACCTGCGCGGTGCGCTGGCCGGCGCGGCGGACGAGAGCGAGCGGACAAAGCTCCGGACGCGCGTCAGACGCGTTGAAGATGCGCTCGCCCATTTCGAGCGGGTTCTCGGAGCACTGGAGCCGCTGGGCGCGCCGGGCCGGCTTACCGAGCATCTCGACCGCCTGAGGCGCGCGCTTGACGCGCTCGGCTTCGATCCCGCCGGCGACGGCGAGCGCGCCGACGACGCCGTCCGCGCTTGCGGGCCGGTGCAGGGGGCGCTCGCGGGTCTGGCGCGTTACGCGGCGCTGGCCGACAGCGGGCGCGCACTCGATGCGGCCGAGTTTGCCGCGATGGTCGAGGCGGCGTTTGACGGCGCCGCCGCATCGGAGGCGGGCGCGGGCGCGCCGGATGCGGTGCGCGCGCTGCCGGTGCTCGAAGCGCGCGGTCTCGATTTCGACCTGGTCTTCGTCGTTGGTCTCAATGACGGCCTCTTCCCGATCTACCGTCCCGACGACCCGCTGCTTCCCGACGATTTGAAGCTCGCGCTCAATCGCCCGCTCGGCGATGCGCTGCGCCGCCGTTTCGGCGCCGACGCGCCGAGCCATGCCGGCCGCATTTTGCGCACGCGCTACGACCGCAACGGCGAGGACTTCCTGCTCTTCCATCTGGCGCTCTCGATGCCGTCGCGGCGCGTGGTGCTGAGCTACGCGGCGGCCGACGCCGGCGGGAACCCGCTGGTCCGCTCGCCGTTTATCGACGAGGTCCTGCGCCTGCTCGGCGATCCGTCGGGCTCGTCGATCGCAAGACGCATCCCGGCGGCCAGTATTCCTCCGGCGGCGGAGGATTGTTTCTCGGCAGAGGAGTTCCTTGCGCGCGCGGCCGCCGACCACACGCTGGACGCGGCGGCGGCCGAGGTCATTGCGCCGCGTGTCGAACTCGACTCGATCGCCCAGCGCGCCGCAATCGAGCGCGCCCGCGAAAAATATCTTGCGCTGCCTACGCGCGAGGAAAACCCCGAGCCCGACGAAGCCGGGATGCGCTATGCGGCGGATAAGGACAAGTCAGACGCCGCCGGGCCGTTCGACGGACGCGTCGCACCGCATGCGCGGCTTGCGCAGATGCTGGTTGGAACCGCCGATGCGCCGCGGGCGTGGAGCGCGAGCAGGCTCGATGAACTGGCGGCGTGCGGCTTCAAATTTTTTGCCGGCCGCATCCTCATCCTGCGCGAGGAGGACGAACCGGACTACGAGCTCAGCGCGATGGAAACTGGCGACCTGATCCACGACGTGCTGCGCCGGCTGGTCGAGGCTAAGGTCGATTTCGCCGACGCCGCGCGCGCGCGCACTCAGGCCGCGCGCGTGCTCGACGCGGTGCGCGCCGAACGCCGGCCGCTCGCCCGCGATCCGGGGTTCTTCGACCTGCGATGGGAGTCGGTCGAACGCACGGTCGAGGAGTTCATCGCGTTCCAGGCCAGGTACAGCGCGGCGCATCCCGACTTCGGGGTCGAAACCGAATATGAGATCAGCTTCGCGCTCGCCGATTCGCGCGACGGCGCGCGCGCGCCGCTCCAGTTGGAGGGTCGCATCGATCGCCTCGAGCTCCATCCGGCGCGCGGTCGGCTAAGCGGACTGTGCGTGCTCGACTATAAAAATGCCCGCCGCGCCGACACTTATCGCAAGATGGCGGACCCCGAAGGGGCGGAATTTGGCTGGACCGCGTTCCAGTTGCCGCTCTACCTCATGGGTGCGCGGAAGGCGTTTAACGAACGGCTCGCGTCGGAAACGACGCTCACCGCAGGATACGTCGTCCTGCGCGCCGACAAAAAGCTTCAGGCGCGTCAGGTCGAGCGCGATCTCGTCGAGCTTGATCCGTTTCGGCGCGCGCAGGCGCTCGCCGCGGGCACCGTTCCGGTCGCCGAGCGCATTTGGAGGCTGATCGACGACGCCCTCGGCGGGCGCTTCGACGTCGATCCGCGCCGATGCGACGACTGGTGTCGCTACCGCTCGGTCTGCCGCTACCACAAGGGGACCGAGCAGGGAGGCTAGCGGTCCGATGGCCCGGGTCGAGCTAACCGGCGAGCAGCGCGCAGCGATCTACGCCGCGGGCGGCGTGCTGGTGCGCGCCGGCGCCGGCTCGGGCAAGACCGAGGTGCTCGCCCGGCGCTTTGTCGCGCTGGTGGCCGGCGATATCGAGGGGCGCGCGCCGCTTGTGCCCCAGCAGATAGCGGCGATCACGTTCACCGAAAAGGCGACCGCTGACATGCGTGGGCGGATTGCCGAGGTGCTCGACGAGCGAATCGCGCAGGAGCCGGCCGAAGAACGCCGCCGGATGCTCGCGCGCGCGCGCCGCGCGCTCGGCCTCGCCCGCATCTCCACGATTCACGCCTTCTGCGCGCACCTGCTCCGCGAGCACCCGCTGGAGGCCGGTGTCGATCCCGGCTTCGACGTGCTCGACGAATACCAGAGCGCCACTTTTCTGCAACGGGTGTGCCGCGAGCTGCTTGCCGACGCGGTGCGCCGCCGTGACCGCGGCGCAATACGCCTGGCGGGCGCGCGCGGCCTGCACGGCACCAAGCATCGCGCGGGCGCGATCGATCTGCTGCTGCGTCTGACGGGCGACGCAGCGCGGATGGGCAAGCAGCCGTCATGGATAATCGAGAGAGCCGCCGCGACCGCACAGGAGCTGCGCTCGCGGGCGCTGCGGCTGGTCGAGCTGCGCGCCGAGCTGGTGGCCCAGGTCGAGAAGCTGCTCCGCATCAAGGGAATCGACGGCACCGCACGGAAAAAGCTGGACCAGGCGCGCGGCGAGTGGCCGCGCCTGCGAGCCGAGATCGCAGCGCTGAGCGCCGATTCGGACCCTCCGCAGCTCGACGTGCTCGTCGAACTCCACGGCAGCATCCCCGACGCGCGCAACACAACGCTGAGGGACGGCGTCCGCGAGATTCGCCGGATAATCCAGGAAATAGACGAGGCTTACGGCGCGTGCCGGGCAGCGACGGCGATCAAGGAGATCGCGGGCTTTGTCGCGGAGGCGGGGGACAGGCTCGTTGCACGCAAACGCGGCGAGCGCGTCGTGACCTTCGACGACCTCCTGACGCTCGCCCGCCGCCTTCTCGAAAGGCATCCCGAGGTCGCCACGCACTACCGGCGCACGATCGCCGCGCTGCTGGTGGACGAGTACCAGGATACCGACCCGGTACAGGACGCCGTCGTGCGCCTGCTCACCGAGGGCGGCGCGCCCGCGCCCGAACTGTTCATCGTCGGCGACGAGAAACAATCGATCTATCGCTTTCGCGGCGCCGATGTGACGGTCTTCAATCGCCCGCGCGCGCTCGTTGCGCCCGCCGAGCTGCCGCTGCGCGAGAACCGCCGCTCGCTGCCGGAGATCGTCGAATTCGTCAACGCGGTCGGCGCGAGCGTGATGGCGCCCAGAGCCGACGGTAAACCGCCGTATCGTGTCGAATGGCGCGACGCGCATCGTCTGATCGCGGTGCGCCCGGCGCTCGGCGCTGCCGCCGTCGAGCTTATCGTCAAGCCGGGCGGGGGCAACGGCGCCGGCTCTCGCGAGGGGCGCCGCGTCGAAGCCGACGCGATCGCGCGCCGCTGCGCGCAGATGGTGGCGGAGAAGGTAGAGGTTTTCGACCGGTCGACCGAAAAATGGAGACCGGTGCGCTTCTCCGATATCGCCGTGCTGATGCGCTCGTTCACCGACGTCGCCGTATACGAGGCCGGTTTCGCGCGCGCACGCGTTCCCTACTACACGGTCAAGGGGCGCGGCTTCTTCGAATGCAAGGAGGTGCGCGACCTCGCCGCGCTGCTCGGTGCGATCGACGACCCGCGCAGCTCGGTCGAGCTTGCCGCCGCGCTGCGCTCGCCGCTGTTCGGCATCTCCGACCAGTGCCTGCTCGAGATGGCGCTCCATCTGGAGGAGCAGCGCGCGGCGGACGGACCGCGACGTCCGTTCTGGAAGCTATTCGACGAGCCGCACGAGGACTTCGCATGGCTCGGCGATCGCCGCGACGTCGAGGCGGCGCGCCGGGCGCGCAACGTGCTCGCCGAATTGCGTGCGATGCGCGAGCGGGAGCGGCTCAGCGTGATCGTCGAGCGCGCGCTCGAACTGACGCGCTTCGAGGCCGTGATGCTGGGGCTCGAAAACGGCCGCCGGCGCGCCGCCAACGCGCGCAAGCTGGCCGAGCTCGCGCGCGACTTCGAATCCCATCGCTTCTTCGGCTTCGCCGACTTCGCACGCCATCTGCGCCGCCTGGTCGACGAGCAGCCGCTCGAACCGCAGGCGCCGACCGCCGCCGAAAGCGAGGACGTCGTGCGCCTGATGACGATCCATCAGGCCAAGGGCCTCGAGTTCCCGGTGGTGATCCTCGCCGACCTCGGCCGCAGGCCGCGATCCAATAGCGAAAACGTGGTGATGTCGCCGGAATACGGCCTGCTCGCATGCGACACCGTGGGCGCAGGCGACGAGGCGCTCCCCAACCCGTTGCTCGCGCAGTGGCGCGAGGTGTCCAAAGACCAGGAGCAGGCGGAGGCCGCACGAATTCTGTACGTTGCGATAACCCGCGCCCGCGACCGGCTGATCCTGAGCGAAGGGCCCCGGGGCGCCGACTGGCAAACGCAGATCCGCGCCGTGGTCGGCGAGGCGGCGATCGCCGACTTTGAGGGCGGGCAGGAAGCGGAGCGTGTGGTCGAAACACCCGCGGGCAAAGTGACGTTGCGGCGGGCGGACGTGCTGGCGAAAGCGCCGGTTGCCGGGGTTGAGCAGGCGGCGCCTCGGGTGTCGATCGAAGAGCTCGCCGCCTCGGCGCGCGCGCGCCTGGGATTCGCCGCGCCGGCCGCGCGTGAGCTGGTGACCAGCCCGAGCGCGCTGGAGGATTTCGAACGCTGTCCCCGCCAGTATTTCCTGCGCCACGAGCTGGCGCTGCCGGAGGGGGACCTGGCCGGCGCGACGGGCGATGGCGGCAACGCGAGTGCGCTTGGCACGATCGCGCACGCCGTCCTGGAGCAATTCCCGGCGCGGGTTACGTCGCGCGAGCGCGAAGCAGAGATTGCACGCCTCGTCGATCTCCACTCGGCCGGCAGCGGGGTAGGAGCGGGCGAGCGGCGCGCTTTGGTGCGCGACCTGTCTCGCTACGTAGCGAGCGCCGAATTCGTGCAGCGCGCCGGCGCGCCAGGAGCGCGGCGCGAGGCGCCCTTTTTCCTGCGGCTCGAAGATGGCGGCTTCACGCTGTTTGTGCGCGGCCGGATCGACTTGCTCGCCGACGACGGCGCGCGAATCGTGGTCGGCGACTACAAATACGCGCGCGCGGGCGAGCATGACTATCGCGTACAGATGGAGTGCTACGCGCTGGCCGCACGGGAGGCGTACCCGGAGCGGAAAGTGGAGGCCGAGATAATCTACCTGCGTGAGCGGGCTGAGCGGCGGATGCTGGAGCTCGAGCCCGCGGCGGCGATGCGCGAGCATCTGCTCGCGCTCGGCCGCCGGATGGCCGCGGCGGCAGCGGCCGGCGTGCCGGCCGCCTATCCGATGGGTCCGGCGGCGCCGGCCGCCTGCCATGCGCTGGGCTGCGGGTACGTCGCGCGCTGCTGGCGCCTGGAGCGCGCGCGGCACGCGGCGCGGGCGTAGGAGTCCGCGGCGAGCCGCGGCACGGCTGGCTGCGGCGCACAAACGACGAGGGCGGCGTCCCCGCGGGGAGCGCCGCCCTCTCGTTTCACTCTGCTCGCGCCTTGCGCGCGCGGCTTACATCATCCCGCCCGGAGGCATCGGCGGCGCCGCCGGCTTCTCTTCGGGCTTCTCGGCCACCATGCACTCGGTGGTCAGCAGCAGGCTCGCCACCGAGGCCGCGTTCTGCAACGCGCTGCGCACGACCTTGGTGGGGTCGATGATCCCGGCCTTCATCAGGTCCTCGAACTCTTCGGTGGCCGCGTTGAAGCCGAACGGCCCCTTGTTGTTCTTGATCTTGTCAACCACGACCGAGCCTTCCCATCCGGCATTGGTCGCGATCCAGCGCGCGGGATCCTCGAGCGCCTTGCGGATAATGTTGACGCCGATTTTCTCGTCGTCGCTGGCGCGCAGGCTCTCCAGCGCCGAGAGCGCGCGGATGAGCGCCACGCCGCCGCCCGGTACCACGCCTTCCTCGACCGCGGCGCGGGTCGCATGCAGGGCGTCTTCGACGCGCGCCTTCTTCTCCTTCATCTCGACCTCGGTGGCCGCGCCGACCCGAATGACGGCCACGCCGCCGACCAGCTTGGCCAGCCGCTCCTGGAGCTTCTCGCGGTCGTAGTCCGAGGTGGTCTCCTCGATCTGCGCGCGGATCTGTTTGATGCGGCCCTCGATGTCGGCCTTCTTGCCGGCGCCGTCGATGATCGTCGTGTTGTCCTTGTCCACCACGATCCGCTTGGCGCGGCCGAGGTCCTGGAGCGTCACGCTCTCCAGCTTGATGCCGAGTTCCTCGGCGATCACGCGCCCACCGCTGAGGATCGCGATGTCCTCGAGCATCGCCTTGCGGCGATCGCCGAATCCCGGCGCCTTGACCGCCACGCAGCTCAGCGTGCCGCGGATCTTATTGACCACCAGGGTCGCGAGCGCCTCACCCTCGACCTCTTCGGCGATCAGCAGGAAGGGCTTGCCGGTCTTGGCGATCGCTTCGAGGATCGGCAGCAGATCCTTCATCGAGGAGATCTTCTTCTCGTGGATCAGGATGTAGGCGTCATCGAGCCGCACCTCCATCCGTTCCGGATCGGTCACGAAATAGGGCGAAAGGTAGCCGCGGTCGAACTGCATCCCTTCGACCACCTCGAGCGTGGTCTCCAGGCCCTTGGCCTCCTCGACCGTGATCACGCCTTCCTTGCCGACCTTCTCCATCGCCTCGGCGATAATGTCGCCGATGGTGGAGTCGTTGTTGGCGGAGATGGTGCCGACCTGGGCGATTTCGCGGCGGTCCTTGGTCGGCTTGGAAAGGCTCTTGAGCTCGCCGACCACCGCTTCGACGGCGCGATCGATGCCGCGCTTGAGCGACATCGGGTCGTGCCCGGCGGCCACCATCTTCATGCCCTCAGTATAAATCGAGCGGGCGAGCACGGTGGCGGTGGTGGTACCGTCGCCGGCGACGTCAGAGGTCTTGGAGGCGACCTCCTTGACCATCTGCGCACCCATGTTTTCGAACTTGTCCTCGAGCTCGATCTCCTTGGCGACCGTGACGCCGTCCTTGGTCACAGTGGGAGCGCCGAAGCTTTTCTCGAGCACGACGTTGCGCCCCTTGGGGCCCAGCGTCACCGTGACCGCATCGGCCAGAATGTTGACGCCGCGCAGGATCTTCTCGCGCGCCTCCTGCGAAAAGCGCACTACTTTGGCTGGCATGGTTGTCCGTTTCTCCTCAAAGCTATGGGTTTCGGATTTTCGCGACGGGCGATTTGCGCGCCACGGCCGACGGTGGCCGCGCGGCTACTCGAGCACGCCCAGGATATCGTCCTCGCGAAGGATGAGGTGCTCCTCGCCATCGAGCTTGACCTCGCTGCCGGAGTACTTGCCGAAGAGGATCTTGTCGCCGACCTTGACGTCGGGTGCGATGAGTTTGCCCTCCTCGGTCACCTTGCCCTTGCCGACGGCGACCACCTTGCCCTCCTGGGGCTTCTCCTTGGCGGTATCCGGGATGATGATCCCGCCCTTGGTCTTCTCTTCCTCCTTGATACGCTTGACCAGAATCCGATCGCCCAACGGTCTGATTTTCATGGGCCTCAGACGCCTCCTTACCTCAGCTGTTTTCCGGGTTTACGGAAAAGATTTTCCGTGCCCCAAGTTAATCACGGATCGTAGCTTGTCAATTGGCACTCGCGGGCCGCGAGTGCCAACGCATCACTCTAGCCAAGGACCAAGCGTAAAGCAAAGCCGAAGGTCGGCCGAAGCCGCGCGGCGTGGCCGTCAGGAAGGCAGGCGCAGCAGCTCGGAGCCGAAAAAGCTAATTAAAATCAAATGGTTAACAGATAAGGGCCTGGAGGAGACTTAGCGCGGACCCTTTTTGCGCAGCTCCTCGTCGCGGTAGCGGCGATAGAGAATGTTCCATTCGGGGCTGCCTTCGACCACCCCGCGCCTGAGCGAGGCGATCTTGCGCCTGACCGCGGCGTCCACCGCGCCCTCGCCGCGCTCCTCCCATTCGGCGATTAGGTCGCGAGCTTGGCGCAGCGCGAGGCTGAAGTTGGGAATCTCCGCCAGCTTCTCGTCGCGCAGGCGCACCAGCGTCTCGCGCGCCAAGTAGAGCACCCTTTCCTCGCTGAGCCTCATCGCAGCTCCGTGTCCGCACGCGCGCGTCTAGAGGATAAACCCCTGCTTGGCGGCCAGGCGCTGGCGGATCATTGCGCGCAGGCGGGTCACGTCAACGGCTGGGTTGAGCCGCGCCTGCTGCTCAGCCATCCGGTCGGCTTCGTCGTCGATCCTAGCCTCAGTCTCGAAGTTCTCCGAAAGCAGTTCGACCGCGCAGGCGACTAGGTCCTTCACGTCAGCGCGCGGCTTGATCGCGCCGCGCGCGATCAGCCCGTTCACAAGATGGGTCGCCAGGGAGTCAATCTGAGCGTCGCTCAGCATCGTGGATCGGCCGTCCTCGATCGTGATGTTCCGGCAGGCGCAGGTTGCGGGTCAAGCCCCGGCGCTCAATATGACCGGGGCAATCCGAGGAGGTGCTCGGCAACGTAGCTCAGGACGAGATTGTTGGAAATCGGCGCGGTTCGGTAAAGCCGCGCCTCCCGCCACTTGCGCTCGACGTGATACTCCTTGGTGAAGCCGTAGCCGCCCAGCGTGCTCATCGCCGCCTCGCCGGCTTCCCATGCGGCTTCGGTCGCCAGGTACTTTGCCATGTTGGCTTCGCCACCGCATGGCCGGCCGGCGTCGAACAGCGCCGCCGCCTTGAGCCGCATCAGCGAGGCCGCCTCGACCGCCATATGCGCCCTGGCGATAGGGAATTGCACGCCCTGGTTCATCCCGATCGCGCGATCGAAAACGCGCCGCTCGTTGGCGTAGCGCACGGCATGCTCGACGAACCAGCGGCCGTCGCCGATCGATTCGCTCGCGACCAGGATCCGCTCGGCGTTAAGCGAGCTCAGCAGATAGTAGAAGCCCTTGCCTTCCTCGCCCACCAGCGCTTCGCGCGGCACGATGAGGTTGTCGATGAAGAGCTGGTTGGTGCCGTGGTTGATCATGGTCGGGATCGGGACCGCGCGGATCGCCTCGCCGTGCTCGCGCAGGTCCACCAGGAACAGGCTCATCCCGTCGGTCTTCTTCTTCACCTCGTCAAATGGGGTGGTGCGCGTGAGCAGCAGCAACATGTCGGAGTGCTGGTAGCGCGAGGTGAAGATCTTGCCGCCGTTGATAACGTAGCGGTCGCCCGAGCGCCGGGCGAAGGTCTTGATCCTGGGCGTCTCGGAGCCGGCGTCGGGCTCAGTCACGCCGAAGGCCTGCAGCCGCAGCTCGCCCGAGGCGATCCGCGGAAGATAGCGGCGCTTGTGCTCCTCGCTGCCGTGCTTGAGCAGGGCGGCCATCGTGTACATCTGGGCATGGCAGGCGGCGGCGTTGCCGCCGGAATGGTTTATCTCTTCGAGGATTATCGAGCCTTCGAGCAACGACAGCCCGGCGCCCCCATATTGCTGCGGGATAAGCGCGGCGAGCCATCCGGCCTCGGCCAGCGCCCTTACGAACTCCTCGGGGTAGGCGCCGCGCTCATCGCACTGACGCCAGTACTCGTCGCCGAAGCGGGCGCACAGGCTTGCGACCGCGTCGCGAATTTCTCTTTGGCCGTTTGAAAATTCGAAATCCATCGATTGCCCCGGTTGGCGTGATTGCGTGACGGGCGCGGCGCAACTGGCCGCGCCCACAACGCTTCGCCAAGAAATGCTTGCCTGACAAGGAGACGATGCGCCGCGGCGCGTCAGGGGCGAACACGGACGCCATGCGCTTTGGCCGCGCGTTCGAGCTCCACCTGGCGGTAGGCCTCGTCCGTCGCCGGCCCCATCGCGGCGTAGACCTCCTTGACATGGCCGATGTTGGCGCCGAAGTCGCCGCGGAAGAACCCCAGCGGCAAATGGTCGCCGGGCTCACCCACCCGCGAGCGCGCACAGACGTCAATCTCGTCGCGCGGCGTCACCACGATCCGCACGTCGTCGATGAAGCCGAACACACGCGTGCTGTAAACCGCGTCGAGCGTAAAGGTCTTGGGGTCGCTCCTGACTACCTGCCATCCGGGAAGTCCGGCGACGGTGGAGGCCGCGACCTGGAACAGGCGCTCGGGCGGGATCCCCGGGTACGAGCGCCGGATCAGTTCGGGATATTCGTTATTTGCACCCGCGTTGGCCGCGGCACCGGCACCCGGAACCGCCGACGGTCCCGGCCTTGGCTCGGCCGCACTGTGCTCGGCGGCGTGTCTGACGCGGCGCGCCTCGCGTCGCGGCTCAGCCTCAGGCGCGCGCGCCAGCAATCGGCTTACGTCTTCGCAGGGCGCGGCGCCATCTCCGCGATCGCTGGTCGCCGCCCAATCGGCGGTGAGAAACCGGTGCAGACGCATCAGGGGGCCCGGCGGCCCGGAGAGCGAAACGTCGTTCATCAGGATCGCGACGCCGCCGATGATGACGGCGAACGACAGCGCGAAGATCGCGATACCGCAGAAAATGCGCAGCGCGCGCCGCATGAATACCGCGGCGAAAACGGCGGCCACGATGGCAAGGATAGCGATTTCTACCGCGCGCTGAGGATGAGCCAGGATCTGGTTTACTTCCGCATCCATCCCGGGAGGACTTCCCCCTTGTGCGCACGGCGCCCCACGTCGTTCGCCGGCGCATGCAAATGACGCCGCGTGCCGACGCAGCCGCCGGCCGCGGCGCTTAACTATAGCGCGCGCGAGGGTTCCGCGCAGCCCGGAGAAATCAGTGTGATGCGGGCGCGGTCAGCCTCAGGCCGTAGCCGCCGCGGCAAAGTCACCGCCGTCGCCGCGCAGGATGGCGTCGAAGCGCATCCCGCCCAGGTAGTGGCGGCGCGCCTCTTCATCGGTGACCGCCGCCCGGCGCACGTCGCGTCGGCGGATCGGCCATACTCCGCCGACCATCGGATGGCGCCCTTGGCGGTAGCTGAAAAAGTAGTAGAGAAACTGGACCAAAGTGGAGCGGCGCGCCTCGGCGCTTAGGCCGCGGCCGCCGACCACGGTGAAAATCATGCCGAGCAGGCGCGGCAGCGAATAGAAGCGCGTGAAGGCGTCGCGATAGGCACGCATCCAGGAGTCGCGGTCCAGCCGCTCGTGCTTGAGCGTGACGTGCTGCGAGTCGAGGTTGTTGAAATCCCAATCGATGATCTGCCCTTCCTTGGCGTAGCGCACCTGATCCTCGGTGCCGGGCAGCGGAGTCATGATAAAGAACGACACGATGTCGAAGCCGAGCTTGCGCAGGGTCTGGGCCGCGATCCGCCCGCAGTCGGGGCCGTCGAAGGGGAAGCCGAGCATGTAGCCCGCGTGCACGGCCACGCCCACGCGGTGCCAGTTATCAACCACCCGCCGGTACTTCTCGAGCACGCGCGCCCGGGCCTGATCGAGGTTGAGCCGATGCTGGCGGTCGTCGGTGTTCTGGTACTTGGTGGCGAAATTGAGATTGTCAGGGTTGAGCGACTCGATGCCGACGAAGGCCTGATAACATCCGGCGCGCGCGGCCAGCTCGACGAACCGCCGGCTGCGGCGATGCTTGGCGCCCTCGGTTTCACCCGGCGCGACGTTGGCGTAGCACGAGGCGTCAACGTCCACCTGCATCATGAAGCTGAGCGCGGGAAACTCCTTTTTGACCTCGACCAGGCCGGTGAGGATTTCCTCCCATCGCGGGCTGCGGAAGAAGTCGTCGTCCACCAGGAAGAGAGACCGAATGCCGTGAAAACGGATGGCGTCTCGCACCCACTGGACCACCGCATCGGGCTCGCGCGAGCGCATCGTGCGCCCCATCACATTCTTCACGCTGCAATACGAGCAGGTGAAGGGACAGCCGCGCGAGGTGTCCAGCGTGGTCATCGCCTCGTTAAAGAAGCGTGTCAGGTAGCGGTCGTCGATCACCGGCAGCTGGGCCTCGGTGATGATCGGAACGAGGATATCGTCGCGGCCGGTCTTGGCCCGGATCCCCTGGCGCACCGAGTAGTTGAGCTTGAGCTCGCCGCGCAGGAAGTCTTCGATAATTTCGCCCCACAGGTTCTCGGCCTCGCCGACCACCGTGGCAACGCCGCATTCGTTGAGAAACTTGCACGATTCGGGGTAGCCGCTGACATGGAAGCCACCCATCATCGTGGGCAGCCCCTGGGCGACGAATTGCAGCGCAAGGTCGCGCCCGCGCGGGTACTGGTTGGACTGCACTCCGGCAATGCCGATGAGCAGTTCGACTCCGTCCTCGCGCGCCTTCTCTTTGATCGCCTTGATCACTTCGAGCGAGATCACGCCGTCGCAGATCTCGTCCCAGATAATGGTCTGGAGATAGACGTTGCGCTCGGCCGAATAGCGCCTGTTGAAGGCCTCGTTCAGAGCGGCGAGCACGGTGAGAGTGTTGTTGGGCTGCACACCGTAGCGGAAAAACTGCACGTAGCCGTCCTCGTCGTAGCGCGACGGCTTGATGAAATAGACACGGACAGTGCGGCACGGCTCGGGCCGCATCGCACCTTGCTGAAGGGCGCTTTGCGAAGCGCCAATTTCCAGCGGGCGGCCAGCCCCCTTGTCCCCGTAACGGTTGCGTCCAATCACGAGGTAGCCGCTAATGGCGCCGACCAGGACGACGCACGCCAGGCAGACCAATAGCACCATCGTCAAAAATCCTCTTCCCGCACCCGAAGTCTGGTCCGAGGCAGTCGGGTCAAAAGCTCTAACCGAACGGTCAGAGTAAACTAATCCCGACCGGTAAAGTCAACATTAACCGCGCCGCCTCTCCACAACCGCGCCCTTTAACGGAACATTTCAACCAGCTTGATCAATCCCAAATCTCGGTAGCGCTCGATGAGGTAGCCCTTTATCTCCTGCACGCTGGCCATCTCAAGGGTGTCGTGGGCGATGAGCCGGGCGGTACGATAGTCGGTCTGTCGCACGATCTTGCGAATGACCGGGATGAACAACGGACTCAAGCTTAGCTGATCCAACCCCATCCCGACCAGCAGCAGCGTCGCCAGCGGGTCGGAAGCCATCTCGCCGCAGATGCAGACCTCCTTGCCCGCCGCGCGCGCCACGTTGACGACCTCGGAGATCGCCGAGAGCACCGCCGGATGGAGCGGCTCGTACAGGTGGGCGACCTTGGGATTGTTGCGGTCGGCGGCGAGCAGGTACTGGATGAGGTCGTTGGTTCCGATGGAAAAGAAGTCCACCTCGCGCACCAGCCGCGGCCCCAGCCACACCGCCGACGGAACCTCGACCATGATCCCGACCTTGATGTTGGGATTATGTTCGAGTCCCTCGCGATAAAGCTCGGCCTGCGCTTCGGCGAGTAGCTCGCGCGCGCGGCGCAGCTCCTCGAGGCTCGAGATCATCGGGAAGAGCAGCTTGAGGTCGTGGCGCGCGGCCGCTCGCAGGATCGCCCGCAGCTGGACCTTGAACAGCCCCGCCATCTCAAGCGAAATCCGGATCGAGCGCCAGCCCAGAAACGGGTTGTCCTCGCGCGGCACCCGCAAATAGGGCGGATACTTGTCGGCACCGATGTCCAGGGTGCGGATGGTCACCGGGCGGCGCCCGACCGCCTCCAGCATCCGCGTGTACAGCGCAATCTGCTGGTTCTCGTCGGGGAAATCCTCGTAGGTCAGAAACGAAAATTCCGAGCGCAGCAGCCCGATCCCCTCGGCGCCGTATTTCAGCGCAAGCGGGATGTCGTGGTAGAGCGCGATGTTGGCCAGGAGCTCGACCCGGTTGCCATCGTGGGTGGCGGCGGGCTTGCCGTCGTCCGACAGCAGCTCGCGCCTGAAGGCGTCGTAGCGCCGCAGCAGGACCTGGTATTCGCGCTCGACCTCGGGCGCTGGATTGACGTACACGATACCCGAGTTACCGTCGAGGACCAGGTTATCGCCCTCCACCACCGACTCCATCAGGTGCTCGACGCCGACCACGGTGGGGATTTCGAAGGCGCGCGCGAGGATCGCAGCGTGCGAGGTCACGCCGCCCGACTCCAACGCGATGCCCGCCAGGTTGTCGTGAGAGACCACGGCGAGCTGTGACAGCGTCAGCTCCTCGGCGACCAGGATGGTGGACTTGGGGAAGTGCGCGTGGCGGTCGTCCTGGCGCAGATGGCGGAGCAGACGATGCCCGACGTCGCGGAAGTCGGTGGCGCGCTCGCGCAGGTAGCCATCGGCGACCGCCAGCATCTGCGCGCACAGCTCGTCGATCACGCGGAACAGCGCGCTCTCGGCAGCGTAGCCGGCGACGATGGTGTCGCGGATGCGACCGACGAACTCGTCGTCCTCCAGGATCATTTTGTGCGCATCAAAGATCTGGAGGTCGGCCTCCGGCATCAGCGGCGCCATCCGATGGCGCACGGCGTCGAGCTCGGCGCGCGAGCGGGTGAGCGCCTCTTCCAGCCGCTTGAGTTCGGCGCGGGTGTCGCGCGCGCGCAGGTTGCGGTCGATTGTGCTCAGAAAGGTGCCGACCACGTGGGCGACGCCGTGGGCGAAGCCCGGGGCGGCCGCCAGCCCGACCAGCCGCGGGCGGCGCATTTTGACCGGGGACGCCACGCGGGTCTCGCCGCCGACCTTTTCGTAGCCCTTGAGCTGGCGGTTGGCCTCGATCATCCGCCGGCGGTATTCGTCGCGCTCCTTCTCCTTGGTCGCAAGCGTCTCGCGCAGGCGAAAATGGCTGAGGATCTGCGCGACCTGGTTGGCGGCCGTGCGCAGCAGGCGCACCTCGCCCGGACCGAACTTGCGGCTGCGCAGGGTCTGCACCACCATCACGCCGATCGGCTTCTGCCGCCCCTCCTGCACCGGCACGCCCAGAAAGGCGTGGTAGCGCTCCTCGCCGGTTTCGGGAAAGTACTTGTAGCGCGGATGGCTGATCGCGTCGGCCACCGTCACCGGCTGGCCGCTTTCGACTACGAGCCCAACCAATCCCTCGTTGACCCGCATCGAGACCTTGCCCACCGACTCCGGCTCCAGGCCCACGGTCGCGCGCAACACCAGCCGCTCGCGCTGCGGGTCGAAGAGGTAGAGCGAGCAGACCTCGACTTCCATGCCGGCAGCGATGGTGCCGACGATCCGGTCGAGGGTCTCGCGCAAGCTGCCTGCGGGCTCGCCGCCGATGGCGGAGATGTGCTCGATGAGCGCGAGACGGTCGCGATTAACTGCCATGATAATGGGAAGCGTAAAAATTTTATCCCACGGCCCGTTTGATCCACAACCACCGTGGGTGAAGGCGGCGCGCGCCGCGGCGATGTTGGATCCGAGGGTAGGGGCGCGTTGCCCGGGGATTAGCGGGGTTGAGGATGCGGCGCCCGTGAGTGCTGCCCGCGCAACTCGAACGGCTCGACCGCGTGCTTGAGCAGCCCGCGGCCGGCGCGGGTGCGCCGCGCGCGAATCGCCTCGATAAGCTCGCGCTCGCTGCGGACCGGCGCCGGCAGCAGCGTGGTCACGCATCCGACCGAGCTTGCGGAGTGGGAGTCGCTGCCGGCCACCACCGCCAGGCCCAGCAGCTCGGCGACCTCGAGCGCAAACAGGTTTTCCTCTTCCGAGCAGGCGCCGTTGAGCGCCTCGATCGCGTCAACCATCTTGAACAAACCGAGTCTGGCGGCGCGGTCGGGATGGGCCGGGTCGATCGGCTCATGGTCGTTGTTGATGAAGGAAAAACGCGCGTCGAGCTTGTAGCGAAAGGGATGGTTGGCAATCAGGATGGCGCCCTTTTCGTCGGCCACCCGGCGCAGCTCGCTCAACTTGTAGATTCCACCCTGGTAGCCGTCGAAGCCGAAGACGCCGATGTGCCCCATATCGGTCGTCACTTCCATTCCGCGCAGGCATAGCACGCCCGCCGCCCGCGCCATCTCGCCCACCTCGGCAAGATCCCACATCGTGTCGTGCTCTGTGATACAGACGGCACCGATCCCGATGGCGCGGGCGCGCTCGATCAGGTCGCGCGGCGCAAGGTTGGAATCGGCGCTGCCGCGGTTGGTATGGAGATGGATATCGACGGTGAAGTAGGGCCCGCCGGGGTGCCCGCTTGCGCCCGCGCTCATGAACCTATTTTGGCGGCTCCGCGGCGAGCGTGGCTTTCTTGATGTGGTCGCCCTTCTGGATCTTGTCCACCACGTCCATCCCCTCGACCACGCCGCCGAAGATGGTGTACTGGCCGTCGAGGAACGGCTGCGGCTCAAGGCAGATGTAGAACTGGCTGCCGCTCGATTTGCGCTGCGGATTGACCTCGTCGCCCAGCCGCGCCGTCGCGACCGTGCCGCGTAGATGCTTCTCGACCGGGCTGATTTCGGCCGGCAGGTCGTAGCCCGGACCGCCGCTGCCGTTGCCCTTGGGATCGCCGCCCTGGACGACGAAGTCGGGGACCACCCGATGGAAGGTCAAGCCGTTGTAAAAGCCCTTCCTGATCAGCGTTTCGAAATTCTCCACCGTCTTGGGCGCGACGGCGGGATAGAGCTCGATCACGATGTTTCCGCGGTCGGTATCGAGGATCGCGTAGTGGCCAGTGTTGCGCACGGGTACTCCGTCCAGTTTTGCAGCCAGGCATGTCGCGCCGGCCACAAGCACCGCCGCGAGCACGAGGCCCGTTGATTTAATCAGCCGTCCTGCCATCCCGCCCCTCGCCTCACCGTTGCTGCAAGTCGCTTGACGAGCGCGCCGCGCTTCGGCGAGCGCGCCCAGCCTCAGCGCTTGACGAAATCAGCGATCAGTTTCGCCGCCGTCTGCGGCTGCTCGACCGGCAGCATATGCGCCGCGTTATCGACCAGTTCAACCTTCGCGCCCTTGATGAGCTTGGCGAACTCCTGCGCGTAAACTGGCGGAGTCAGCCCGTCCTGCTTGCCCCACACAATGAGCGTCGGCGCAGCGATCCGATGGATGCGCTTTTTGAGGCCCTTGTCGGGCAACGGCCAGCAGAATTTGCCCGTACATCCGAGTGCCCACGTGACCCGAATCAACGCGTCGGCGTCGGTGGGGTCAGGCACGAGACTCGCGACCGCCGGGTGGCTCGGATTGGCGAAGTACAACGGGAGCAACTCGGCCGCCGGGGTGACCATGTAGTTGCGCACCGGCGTGTCGTCGCGCCACAGCCCCAGGGAATCGATCAGAACCAGCTTGCCTGGCCGCTTCGGGAAATTGGCCGCGAGCTCGCCCGCGATCATTCCGCCGAAGGAATGGCCGACCACGGCCGGCGCGGACAGTCCGAGCTTATCGAACAGCTCGTCGTAGCAGAGCACGAGGTCCCAGAGCTCCTCGAGCGCGCGATGCGCTTCGGGGTCGCCCTCGCTGGTTCCCGGATGCTCGGGGGCGTAGACCGTGAACTCGCGCGCCAGCGCGTCGAGAAACTCGCCCCATTGCAGGCCGTAGCCGCTATGGAAGAAGACGAGCGCGGGGCCGGAGCCGGCAACCTTGACCCGCACTTTTATCTTGTCGTCCCAGACGTTGACGGTACGTTCCTGAACTGCAGCCATTTTCGTGCGTCTGCCCTCTCTTGGGTGCAATTTAAAGTCCGGCGCCGACCTTGCGGCCGACGCCGGGCTTGGGATGCGAACTGTGACCGTGGCGCGGGGCTACTTGGCCGCCCGTTCCATCACCGGCTGCGCGACGCCGCGGCGCGCGCCCGCCGGTTCCTTTTCCTTCAGCCGCTCCGGCCACCAGTGGTTCTCCCACTGGTCATCCCACATATCGCTCAGGTGCGGCTTGACCTCGCGCGCGAACATCTCGATGTTTTTCAGGGTCAGCTCATGCGGCATCGAGCCGATGTGGAGCAGCACCATCAGGTTGCCCACGCGCAGCTTCTTGACCGCCTCGCGCAACTGGTCAGCAACCGTCTTGGGGCTGCCCCCGATCACGAAGCCGTTGTCGAGGAAGTCTTTGTATTTCCAGTTCGGCACCTGCGCCATCAACTCTAGCTGCAGCGGATTGAGGTTCCTGACGCTGTTGGCGAGGCTGCGGTAGTCCTGGTTGCCCGGGATGAGCTGATACTCCCACAGGATGTGCAAGCATTTGTCGTAGAAATAACGGATGTGCTGGTAATACTCCTGCTCCGCCTTGGCATCGGTCTCGGAAACCACGACCAACTGAAGGAAACCGGCACGGTATGGATTGGCGTCGAGCCCGGTCTTGCCGACGAACTCCCAAAAGCCATCCATCACCTTCTTGCCGAGCTTGTTGCCGAAGTAGCTCAGGAAGCAGTAGCAGTGGTTGTGCTTGGCAGTGAAGTCCCAGGTGCTGAGGCTCCCGCTGCCCGGGATCCACACCGGCGGATACGGTTTCTGGAGCGGACGCGGCCACAGGTTGACCATCGGCAATTTGAAATACTTGCCGTTCCAGGCGAAGATCTCCTTGGACTGCCACGCCTTCATGATCAGGTCGTGAGCCTCATAGTAGCGCTCGCGATGCTCGACCGGGGTGATGCCGTAGCAGAGGTTGGCGTCCATCGGGGTGCCCAGCGGCATCCCGGCGACCAGTCTGCCACCGCTGATACAGTCGAGCATGCCGTACTCCTCGGCCACTCGAATCGGCGGAATCGTGGTCGGCAGCGTCGCACCCATCTGCACCACCGCAACGTTCATCCCGTTGGTCGCGCGAGCCAGCGCCGAGCCCATCAGGTTGGGCGACGGCATGAAGCCGTAGGCGTTCTGATGGTGTTCGTTGACGCAGATACCGTCCATCCCGACCTTCGCGCCGTGGATCAGCTCGTCGAGAGTCCAGTTGTAGTAGCGCGCGATCTTCTCGGTGTCGGCGAGCTCGGAGTACGGAGGGTCAACCCAGACCGAGTGATAGCGCTTCTCGAAATCCGCCGGCAGATCGCGATACGGCATCAGGTGGAACATCGAGATCTTCATCTAATGTTGGCCTCCTTGGGCGGCGGGAACGCCGAAGTCTCCCCGTGGCTCTCCGCCGTTAGCCTGCATCCTGACTTCTAGTTGGTCTATGCGCCGGACGCAACCGCGCCGGCGTCGCCTTCCTTTAGTCGCTTGGGGTTGGCAAGGCAAGCCGGCTGAAGCCCTGTCCGCCCCTTGCGGACACGAGCGCGTCGTCTGCCGACGGTTTTATCAACGCGGCGTGCCGTCAGCCGTCTTGAACGGCGTCGTTAGGGCGCGGTTGAGAACGTCCAGGTGTAATTGCGTCCGTTGACTGTCATAGAAACCGTGTAGCTGGAGCGCTTCTCTAGCGGCACGCGCGGAATGACGGCGACGGCGCCGAAATCGTGCAGCACACCGCGCCCGCGCTCCTGAGCCGATGGATCGGAATTCGCGTAGCTAGCTGCATCGAAGCCGCACGCTTCGAGGTCGATTGGGGCCTCGCCCGCGCGGGTGAGTTTGTACTCGGTCAGATGCGCATCGACCATCAGTCCCAGGGAAAGGGTTATCGGCAACCCGACGGGCGCTCGGTAGCCGCTGCACGGACCCTTCGGGTCGGGCCATTCGCCCCATAACGGGCCGAGACCGACCGTCGAGTGGGGCGGCGGAAACATGATCGGCGTCGCCAGCGGCAGGCCTGCAAGGGTCGGCATCTCCGCGCCGCTGATGACATTGAGCGCGGCCGCACACGTACCGCCTTCGCATGACTGGCCGTAGGCCACTTGGCGCAGCCTGGGGTTGAGGATGTTCAGGCGGTGAAATGCACCGGTCATCCAATCGTCGATCGCCCAGTACGTCGAGGGCGGCGGCTGCGGTCCCGCCCATTCGTCGATATCGCTGTCCTGCGCGGCACGCATCCCCACAGGCGTATAGCCAGGCTTGAAGGCATCCTCGCTATGCATCGCGGCGCCCATGCCGACACCCTTTCGGATAAGCGCGCCGTAATTCTCGACCAGGTAGCGCGTATGGTTGCGTTCGCCCTCGCTGAGCGCGGGATCGTCGCGGACCGGGCCGAGCTTCACCATCGCGCGGTACTGGTTGATGCGCGCAAGCCATGCGAGGCCCGCACCTTCGACGCCGTCCGCGGCGGCTGCGGGCGCGCTGTGCGCGCCGCTGGTCGGCGCAGGCGTTGCGCGGCCGTGTGCCGCCCCCGTGGCTCGTCCGTCGCCAGCCGCTGGGCCCAGCGCGGGGCCGGCGGCGGCCACCGCCGGAGTCGCGCGCGCACTGGTAGGTGCGGCGGGCGCGACGGGCGAGCCCGGCGCGCCCACCCCAGCCGCCTGCTCGAGGCGGTCGAAGTTCACAAGGTACTGGGTTACGCCAAAGCCGGTGGCAAACAGCATCACTACGCCGACAGCGATCGCTCGCCGCGACGGCCGGCGCGGGGGCGCCGCGGCGCGCCGCCCTGCGCTTACGCCCACCTTTGCCGGGTCGTCGCCTGCCGCGACAAACCCGAAGCGCGCGTTGCCAAAGCGCAGCTCGTCGCCGCGCTTTACAGGCGTCGGCGACGACGCATCGGTGCGCCGTCCGTTGATCCAGGTTCCGTTGCTTGAGCCAAGATCGACGACGCGCCATCGGCCCCATCGGCGCTTCAGCACGGCGTGGCGGCGCGACACTGTGGCATCGTCGGGCCGCAGGTCGTTCTCCGGCGCGGTGCCGATCGCGATTCGCCGCGCACGCAGCGCAAATGCCTGCGGTTTGGACACGCCCAGCGCGACCAGGCGCAGCCCGCTACTTGACTCCTCGGAATTCCCACCCGACACGCTG
This sequence comes from Candidatus Binataceae bacterium, assembly GCA_035650475.1. NCBI lineage: Bacteria > Candidatus Binatota > Binatia (SeqCode) > Binatales (SeqCode) > Binataceae (SeqCode) > Binataceae bacterium (SeqCode). The sequence goes on along the minus strand of DASRHP010000009.1, from coordinate 684,719 downwards.
GTGAGTTTTGCCCCTCCCGCGAGATTGCGACAAGCGACCCTATGCGACCGGAAGCGCCGGTCAGAACTTCCAGTACGGCGCCAGGAAATAGTGCGAGCGTTCGACTATCGGGATCACGCGCTCGCCGTCGGCTGTGGGCTTGTCTGGCTCGTCGGCTTCACGGCCCAGCTCCTCGATCACCATGCGTCCCGAATCCGCGAGCGCCTGGAGATCGTAGCCGCCCTCCAGCGCCGCGACCATCCGGCCCTTACAGCACTCGGCCGCCAAGCGTTTGACCCGTCGCGCCATCGCGGCAAACCCCGCCTCCGTCACCCGCATCCCGCCCAGCGGATCGCGATGGTGCGCATCGAAGCCCGATGAGATCAGGATGAACTCGGGGCGGTACTGGCGCAGGATCGGCGCGAGTACCGCATCAAAGATGCGCAGGTATTCTTCGTCGCCAAACGTCGCGGGCATCGGCACGTTGACCGTGAAGCCTGCCCCTTCGCCCACGCCTACCTCGTCGAGCGACCCGGTGCCCGGATAGAAGGGAAATTGATGGGTCGAGAAATAGAGGACCGCTCGCGAATCGTAGAAAATGTCCTGGATGCCGTTGCCGTGATGGACGTCCCAATCGACCACGGCCACGCGCCCAAGACCGCGTCGCTGGAGGAGCCAGCGTGCCGCGATCGCGACGTTGTTGAACAGGCAAAAGCCCATCGCGCGCCGGGCGAGCGCGTGATGGCCCGGCGGACGCACAATCGCGAAGGCGTTATCCGCCGCACCGTCCATCACCGCCTCGACCGCGGTCAAAACGCCGCCTGCGGCGAGCACGGCGGTGCGGTAGGAATCGGGACAGGTATGGGTGTCGGGGTCGAAGTCGTAGCGCGCGACCGCCGCGGTGCGCTCGACGGCGGCGATGTAGGCGGGGTCGTGACAGAGTGCGAGCTCCTCAGGAGTTGCTTCGCGCGGGGCAAGCGACAGCAGCGCGGAGCGGCCGAGATGCTCGATCATTTCGATCATCGCCTCGACGCGCTGCGGGCGCTCGGGATGGCTGCGGCCGGCGAAATGCCTGAGATAGCGGCGGTCGCTTACCAGCGCGGTCCTGAGCATCGTTGACACCCCGAACTTGGATAACCATCATTGGACTGGCGCCCCCATCGTGCACGCGCCATCCGAATCGATTCAGCGGACCGGGAATCCTTGGGCATTTTCGAAATACTGCTGCTCCTCGCAATCGCCCTGATCGTGATTCCACCCGACGATCTGCCGCAGGTGCTGCGTGCCGCGGGCAGGGTGATGCGCGAGCTGCGCCTTGCCAGCAACACTGTGATGCGCGAGCTGTCGAGCGCCATCGGCGATGAACAGCCCTTTAACCTCTTGCCGCCGCGCTTTGACGACGAGATCCCGCCGGCTCCGCCGAGCCCGGCCGGCTCTCCCGCGTCGGCCATCGATCTGGCGCCCGCCTCGTCGCACACTGCCGCGCCCCAGGTGCCGACGTCCGATTCAATCGTAACCTCGCCGGAGCCGGACGCCATTGCGTCCAACTCCGTGCCCGCGGCAAACGTCTCCGCGCAGCCGCATGCGGCGTCTGCCGAACCGTCCACGCACGCGGCCGCTACTAAACCATAGCCCGCGCCGTTCCCCGTGGCCAGCCACGAGCCGCCCGCCCGCCCAGCCGGCAGCATCGACGAGACCCGGATGCCGTTGCTCGAGCATCTGCGCGAGCTACGCATACGGCTCGTGCGCGCCGCGCTTGCGATCGCGGTCGGATGCGCACTGGCGTACGTCTTTGCCGATCAACTCTTCGCCTGGCTGACGCTGCCGCTGCGCGAGGTCGCCCATGGCAAGCTGCTGCTGATCGGCACCGGCGTCGGCGAGGCGTTCTACACCAAGATCAAGGTGGCGCTGATCGCGGGCGTATTCGTCGCCAGCCCGGCGGTGTTCTATGAGGTCTGGAAGTTCATCGCGCCGGGGCTGTACGACTCGGAAAAGCGGATGGCGCTGCCGTTCGTGGTCTTCGCCAGCATGTTCTTCGTGCTCGGCGGCTACTTCTGCTGGGCGGTGGTGTTCAAGATAGGCTACGCCTTTTTCATCAGCGAGTACGGCACCATCGGCGTCACCCCGACGATCCGGATAAGCGAGTATCTCGCGTTCTCGGCCAAGCTGATGCTGGCCTTCGGGCTGACCTTCGAGATGCCGATCTTCGCGCTGTTCCTGACCCGGCTGGGGATGGTGGACCATCGGCTGATGCTGCGCTACTTCCGCTACGCAGTGCTCGGGATCTTTGTGGTCTCGGCGGCGCTGACGCCGCCCGACATGATCTCAATGTTCCTGCTGGCGATTCCGCTGCTGGCGCTCTATGCGATGAGCGTTGGCGTCTCGTACATGTTCCGCGCCGCACCCGCCGCGCCCGAGCCGGTCGCGGCGCCGCCGCCGAGCGCTTAACTACCCGCCGGGTCGGCAGAAAGGAAGGGCCCGATGGCCGTCATCGAGGACTCCCCGCGCGCCTGCGGCGCGCCCGGGATCGAGCCGCGCTGGACCCACAGCGCCAAGGACGTCGTGGGCACTGCCTACTCTACCGCCAGCCATATCTGGTTCACAGCCTCGGGCGGCGTGCTCAGCGAAATCTACTACCCGACGATCGATCGCCCGCAGATTCGCGACCTCCAGTTCCTGGTCAGCGATGGCGAAACCTTCTTCCACGACGTCCATCGCCATCAGGACAGCGTCACCGAATATCTCGCCGAGCGCGGGCTCGGCGTTCGCATCACCAACTCTGACCGCGAAGGCCGCTACCGGGTCGTGATGGAGATCATCACGGACCCCCACCAGCCGTGCGTTCTTATCGATACGCGGCTGGAGGGCGACCCGGAGCTGCTCAGCCGTCTCCATCTCTACGTCCTGCTCGCGCCGCATCTGGAGGTCGGCGGATGGGGCAACACGGCCAACGTCGCACGCATCGCGGGCTACGAGTTCCTTACCGCGCACAAGCGCAACACGTGGCTGGCGCTCGGCGCGACGGTCCCCTTCGTGCGTCGCTCGTGCGGCTATGTCGGCCGGACCGACGGCTGGCAGGACCTCAATCAGAATTTCCGCCTTGACCACCAGTTCGCCGCCGCCCCCGACGGCAACGTCGCGCTGACCGGCGAGATCGCGCTGCCCGACGACTACCACTTCACCCTCGGGCTCGCTTTCGGCAACAGCCTCCATCGCGCCGTGACCGGCCTGTATCAGTCGCTGGGGGTGCCGTTTGCCGCGCACGCCGCGCGCTTCGCCGAGCAATGGGAACGCGCATGCAAGCACTTCTATCCGCTCGACCGATGGGCCGGCGACGGCGGCACGCTCGCGCGCAAGAGCCGCGAGCTCCTGCTCGCCCACGAGGACAAGCGCTTTCCCGGCGCGATCATCGCCTCGATGAGCATCCCGTGGGGCGAAATCAAGGGCGACGAGGACCTCGGCGGCTATCATCTGGTATGGACGCGCGACATGATCAACAGCGCGACCGGCCTGCTCGCCGCCGGCGACCTCGCCACGCCCGTGCGCGCGCTCATCTATCTCGCCTGCACCCAGCGCGAGGACGGCGGCTTTCCCCAGAACTTCTGGATCGACGGCCGCCCCTACTGGAGCGGCATCCAGCTCGACGAGGTCGCCTTCCCGATCGTGCTGGCGTGGCGGCTGGTGCGCGCGGGGGCGGCGATGGGCGCGTTCGACCCCTACGCGATGGTGATGGCCGCGGCACATTATCTAATCCGCGAAGGCCCGGTGACACCGCAGGAGCGATGGGAGGAGAACTGTGGCTACTCGCCTTCGACGCTGGCGAGCAACATCGCGGCGCTGATCTGCGCCGCCTGTCTTGCTCACGAGCGCGGCGACGCCGCGACCGCCGAGTTCCTGCGCGAGTATGCCGACTTCCTGGAAACCCACATCGAGCGATGGACGGTGACCCGCCGTGGCTTCCTCGTCCGCGGCATCGCCCGCCACTACGTCCGCATCAATCCCGAGCGGCCCGGATGTGAGACGCCCAGCGAGGATCCCGACGAGGGCATGGTGCTTATCCATAACCGCCCGCCGAATGCGCCCTACCTCTTCCCCGCGGCCGAGATCGTGGACCCCGGCTTTCTCGAGCTCGTGCGCTACGGAATCCGCCGCCCCGGCGATCCACTGATCGAGGACTCGCTGCGCGTGATCGACGCGGTGCTCAGGCACGACTTTCCCGCCGGGCCGTGCTGGAAGCGCTACACCCACGACGGCTACGGGCAGAAGGACGACGGCGGGCCATTCACCGGATGGGGCGTCGGGCGGCCGTGGCCGCTGCTCAGCGGCGAGCGCGGCCATTACGAACTCGCCGCCGGCCGCGATCCGCTGCCGTACCTGCGCGCGATGGAGAACTTCGCGACCGCGACGCGGCTTTTGCCCGAGCAGATCTGGGATCTGCCAGATATCCCGGCTGCGCTGATGCGCTACGGCAAACCGACCGGCGCCGCGATGCCGCTGATGTGGGCGCACGCTGAATACCTCAAGCTTCTGCGCTCGATCGCCGACGGCGTGATTTTCGACCTGATTCCCGAAGTCGCCGAGCGCTATCGCGAAGGCCCGCCGCGCCCGCCGATCGAGGTGTGGAAGCACAACCGGCGCATCACAAGCGTGCCGGCTGGATGCAAGCTGCGCATCCAGGCGCCCGAGCCCTTCGTCCTGCACTGGACCAAGGACGAATGGCATCACGTGCACGACACCCGTTCCGCGCACACCGCGGTCGGGATCGGCTTCGCTGATATCGAGGTCACGCCGACCGACCGCGCGCCGGTGCGCTTCACGTTCTACTGGCCCAAGCGCCGACAATGGGAGGGGCGCGACTACGCCGTCGAGCTATGCGACGCGCCGGCCTAGCGCCGAGGCGCCGTGCTCAAGAAGCGATACGCCGGATCGAAAATGTCGCGCCCAGCGCGGCCAGCAGTGCGTCGACCTCAGAGGCCGCCTCGGCGCTGAAGTACAGCCGCAGATAGTGATGACGCGGGTCCTCGGTGCGCAGGGTGGCGAGGTTGTCGTAGGACTCTATCACCGCCTTGAAGCGCGCGATCTCGGCCGGTGCGATCGCCAGCACTATGCTGTGAAACGATGGGCACAAGTCCGCTTTCATGGTGACGCGCGTCAAGAGCCTCGTTTGCCCCCATCGGCGGCGGCTTGGTGGATCGCAAGGGCCGCGCGCTCTAGATTCTAGCCGATGGCGCTTGCCCGGCTAATCCTGGTCACCGGTAAGGGCGGCACCGGCAAAAGCGCGGTGGCCGCATCGCTTGCGCTCGCCCTTACGCGCCGCCGGCCCACGGTGCTGGTCGATCTTGACCAGCGGATGTGGGCGGCGCGGATGCTCGGAATCGCGCCCGGCGGCAACGGCGGTTCCGCGGCGGGCGCAATTCCCGATCTCGAAACGATGTCGCTCAGCGCGCGCAGCGAGCTCGAAGCCTTCATCGAGCGAATCGTGCCGCTCAAGACGATCGCGCGCCGGATGCTCAACAGCCGCACGTTCGGCTACGTCAGCGCCGCATTGCCCGGTTTGGAGGCGTTCCTGATGCTGGAGCGGCTGCGACTCATCGCCGGACAGGCCGCGCTGGAGGACCGCTACGCCGTGGTTGACGCGCCCGCCACCGGCAGCACGCTGGAGCTGCTCTCGGTCGCAGGCGGCGTCAAGCGTATAGCGCCGCTGGGCACGCTCAACCGGCTCGCCGCGGGCGTCGAGGATTTCCTCGCCGACCCCGCCCGTTTCGCGGTCGTGCTGACGCTCAGCGCGCAAGAGTTGGCGCTGCGCGAGGCGCTGGAGGCGGCCGGCATCCTGCGCGACCGCCTGGGGGTCAGCCTCGCGGCGGCGGTCGTGAACGCAGTACCGCAACCGCTGTTCAGCGCGGCGGAGTTGCGCACCCTCGACGCGCATCCGGCGTGCCGCAGGCTCGCCGCATGGCGCGGCGGCGCGGGCGGCCCCGCGGCGCGGGCGCGCCGCGCGGCCGCCCGCGCGCATCTGCGTGTGATCGAACTGCCGATGCTCTTCAGTCCGGCGATGGGCCGGGCCGAGGTGGAGGAGTTGAGCCGCGCGCTCGGCGCGCAGCTCAACGATTGATGAGCACCGCCGGCTCGGTTTCCGACCTGCTCGCCGCGCGCCTGCTGGTTTGCCTCGGCCCGGGCGGCGTGGGCAAGACGACAATGAGCGCTACGCTTGCGCTGCGCGCCGCGCTCGGCGGCCGGCGGGTGGACGTGATGACCGTCGATCCGGCGCCGCGGCTGCTCGACGCACTCGGCGTCGATCCGCGCCACGCCGCCGAGCCGCGCGAGGTTGCGCTGGAAGAGGCCAGGGCGGAGGCGGGCGCCGCAGCCCGGAGCGCGCGCAGGCGGCCGGCGCGGCGCGCCGGCCGCCTGCGCGCGCTCCGCCTCGACCCCAAGCACACCTTCGACGCGCTGGTCACCCGCCACGCCCCCTCGCCCGCCGCCGCGCAGGCGATCCTTCACAACCGCATCTACGGCAATCTCTCTCAGGCGCTTGCCGGCGTCGGCGACTACATGGCGATGGAGCGGCTGCTCGAGCTCAGCGACCAGCCTTCGACCGACCTGGTGGTGCTCGACACCCCGCCTGCGCGCGAGGCGCTCGATTTTCTCGATGCGCCCCGCCGCCTGCTCGAGCTCTTAAACTCGCGCGCCGTCAGTCTGCTCGGCGGCGGGATGCGCCGCGGGCTCGGCGTGGTCGATTTGGCCGCGCGCGCGGTGCTCGCCGCCTTTGATCGGATCACCGGCCTTCACCTGCTGGGCGACGTCCAGACCTTCGTGCGCAGCTTCGACGGGATGTATGCCGGCTTCGCCGAACGCGCCGCTCGCGCGCAGATGCTGCTGGTCGCGGCCGACACTGCGGTGGTCGTGGTCACCACCGCCGAGCCCGAGCGTATCGACCAGGCCCACGAGTTCATCGCCGCGCTCAGCGCCGCCGGTATCGCGACTCGGGCCGTGATCGTCAATCGCACGCTGCCTGCGATGCCCGTCGCCGAGGAGATTGCCCGCGCCGCGGTCGGCCCGGCGCTGCGGCGCAAGCTGGCGCGCGCGGCGCACGAGTTTGCCGCGCTCAAGGAACGCGAGACGGCGGCGCTCGTATCGCTGCGCGCGGGCGTGCCGGCCGAGATGCGTCTGTTTGCCGCGCCTGACCTCGGCACTGAGCCGGCGTCGCTCGGCGACCTCGCCCGGCTCGGCCACAATATCGCCGAGCTCTAGCCTGCGGAGTCGACGGAAGAAGCCGCCCCGCGCGGTTCGCCTCAGTCTGACGACTTGGGGCGCGGCGCAGCCCTGCGCGGGGTTATCCGGCGGACCGGCGCAGGGCGCTCGCCGCCGCCCGGCGCGGTTGCGCTCTCAACGCCGCTGCGACCCGCCGCCGCCAGCATCCGGTCAACCTTCATGCTAAGGTTCACGAACTGGCTCGAGAGGGTGTCGAGGCGCGCCTTGAGCTCGCGCACGTCGCGCTTGGAGGGGATGTTGACGAAATCCAGCACGGTCTCGACGTTGCGGTCGAAGATATGCTTATTGGCCATCAGCCGCTCGCCCGCCCGTCCCAGGCGCTTGCGCAGCTTCTCGTTGGACATCAGCTCGTTGACCACGCTGCCGAGCCCCTCTTCGCTCATGTGGCGCAGCTTGGAGATGATGCTTTCGGCTTCGCGACGTGCCATCACTGGTTACTATAGTCTCGCCTGAGCCGGGCGCAAAGCGCGCAATCCGATGGAAACCCTCGCCGCTGTCCTCAGCCTGACCTCGGGCTTCGCCCTGATGCGGTACCGCGGCGGTCCGGCCGAAATGATCGCCACTTCTTTGCTGATCGACGCGGCGCTGGCGCCGCTGACCGCGACGATCGCGTCACGCCGCGGCCGCTCGCCGTGGGTGTGGGCGCCCCTCGGCTTCGCGCTGGGAATGTGGGCGCTGGCGGCGGCGCTGCTGATGCGTCCGCCGCGGGCCGGCGGAGCGCCGCGGCCCACGGCTCCGCCGCCGCCTACTTCTGATGCCGCCTGAGCCAGGCGAGCACCGGCGCGTACACTTCCCTTTCGGCGTGCGTGCCGCAGATCACGTCCAGATGGCCCCATCCGTCGAGCCGCTTGAAGCCCACGTCGGCGCTGCCGGTGGCCGCCGCCGCGCGCCTGACTTCGCCGGGCCATCCGGATGAGATGTTCGTGCTGCTGAACGCGAGCACCGGAAGCTTCGAAGCCGCGAGCCGCGCCATAACCCGAGCGTCGAACGGATTTTCGTAGTCCTGTACCGCCGGCCACCATCGGTCGTAACTCAACAGCACCGCCGCCAGTACCGCCGGCTCCGCGAATCCGCCCAGCGGATTGGCGAGCCCTCCGTGCCCGCCGAACACGCCGCCCGCCCCGTAAACCACGTGGGCGAGATTGTCGGCGGCGTTCTTGTACTTCGGCAGCGGCGCGGTCCCGGCCGGATCGCGAATCACCGCCTCCATCAGCGCCTTGCGCTTGTCGTAGGTGAGATGGCGTCCACCGATATCGTCGGCGATTCGTCCGGGCGGCAGCGCCAGCGAGGGGCGGCGAGAAATGAACCCGTCGAGGATCACGAGACCCGCAACGCGCTCGGGATGGAGTGCGGCGAACAGGTAGGCGAAGCTCGCACCGCGGCTGAATCCGGCCACGAAAAGCTTCGGGCGGCCCGTCTCGGCGCTGACGAAGCGCGCCGCCGCCTCGATGTCGCCGTCGAAGAGGCGGTAACTCCATCCCGCCATCTCGGAAAGCGCCGAGGGCTGCGCGTCGGGCGGCACGAAGTGCGTTCGATAATCGAACGTCCATACGTCAACGCCGTGCGCGGCCAGGTAAAGCGGCAGCGAGAAGCGCGAATCGTCGGGAACGATCTCGCCGTTCATGTTGGTCCCCGGAAGATAGAGCATCACAGCCTTCGGATGCGCCGGGAGCTTGGGCCCGAATGCGACGCGATGGAGCCCGATACGGTCGAACGGCGACGGCCCGCAGCGGGCGACGTAACGCCACTCGTAAATCCCCGGCGCGCCTTTGAGCGCACGGGACGATCCCGTCGAGACGAACCCGGTGTGGGCGTCGGGCGCGGGCGCGGCCTCGATCGATGCGCGGGCCGTTCCATCGGCGGCGCGCGCCACTGCCGGGTCCGAAGGGCGCGCGAATGCGGCGAGCCCGGCTTCCGCAGCCAGCGTGAACGCCGCCGCAAGCAGCGCAATTCCGCGCCTCGCGCCGCGCTTTTGCGTTCGCCCCCGCCTCATCGCGCTGTCCGCTCCGATTTCCATCGCCGCTCCGGTCCGGCCGGTTGACGCTTCGCGCCCGGCCATGCGAAACAGTCATCTGATCTACCGCACGTGATATGCGGCCGCGAGGCGGCCGGCCAAGGAGCAGCCGATGGGTGGAAAAGTGCAATTCGCGTTCTGGTCGCCGCAGGCCGGCGCGACGGTCAGGACCCTGCTCGACCGCGCCGCGATGGCCGAGCGCTTGGGCTATCACTCGTTGTGGCTGGTGGACCACTTCTGGACGCTCGGCCTGACCGACCTCGACCTGCTCGAATGCATTCCGATGATGAGCGCGCTCGCGGCGCGCACCGAACGCGTGCGCATCGGTACGTTGGTCATTTGCAACTCGTTCCGCAACCCGGCGCTGCTCGCCAAGTCGCTCTCGACCATCGATCAGATCTCCAACGGACGTCTCGAAATCGGAATCGGCGCGGGCTGGATGGAGCAGGAGTACCGGGCCTACGGGTACGAATTTCCGCCGGTGGGCACACGGCTGCGCCAGCTCGAAGAGTCGTTGCAGATTCTCAAGTCGATGTTCACCGAGAACCGCACCACCTTCAAAGGGCGCTACTACACGGTGACCGATGCCCCCAACAATCCCAAACCGGTGCAGAAGCCCCATCCACCGATCCTCATCGGCGGCGCGGGCGAGAAGGTAATGCTGCGTCTGGTCGCCAAGTACGCCGACCGCTGGAACTGCCCGGCGGGCTACCGCGACTTCAGGCGCACGCTCGGCGTCCTGCACGAGCATTGCCGTGCGGTTAACCGCGACCCCGCCACGCTGACCATCTCCGAACAGGTGATGGTCTGCATCGGTGCCAACAAGGCCGAGGTCGAGCAGAAGTGGGAGATGGCCAAGGGGCGCCGGCCGTTCTCGTTCACCGCGATCAAGGGCACGCCCGACGAAGTAATCGCGCAACTGCGCGAGCGCGTCTCGTGGGGCATCACGATGTTCACCATGATGTTCGCCGACATGGCGCCGCCGCAGACGGTCGAGCTGTTCGCGCGCGAGGTGATGCCGGCATTTGTCTAGGCGGCGGCCGATTCGCCGCCGATACTGACGATGGCAACGAATGCGAAAATTGCCGGCTTCCGGCTTGGCGTTTACGTCTTCAAGGACGCCGAGATCGTTGACTTCGCCGCGCCCTACGGCGTGTTTTCGGTCGCGCGCCGCTTCGATCCCGAACTCGACACTTTCCTGGTCGCCGACGCGATGCGTCCGGTGCAGGTGCAGGCCGGCTTCACCGTGCTCCCCAATTACTGCTTCACCGACCGCCCCGCGATGAACGCGTTCCTCATCCCGGGCGGCTTCGGTACGCGCCAGGAGATGCATAACGAGCGGCTCAAGGAATTCATCCGCGCGCAGCCGCCCTCATGCCTGCTGGTCAGCGTATGCACCGGGTCGTGGGTGTACGGCACGATGGGCCTGCTCGACGGAATTCCCGCGACTAATCGCAAGGAGCCCGACCGCGCCGAAGCGACTTCGGGCAAGGTTCCGATCGATCGCCTGGCCGATATCGCGCCGGCGTGCCGGATCAGCCGCAAGCGCGTGGTCGACGCCGGGCGGATAATCACCGCGGGCGGAATCGCGTCGGGAATGGAGATGGGATTCCATCTCCTGCGCCGGGCCGGCTACGACGAAAAGTTCGTCGCCGAGGTCGCGCGCGTGATGGAGTACAGCGAAGCGTACAAGCTCTACCGCGACGACGTCGAGGTCGCCCCCACCCCGCGCCGCTAGCGCGACTCCGCCACGCTGGCGGTCCGCTCAACCCGACGAGGATGCAGACCCCACGCCGCGCCGCAGCAGGATCGCCGACAGCGCGGCCAGCGCGATCACGACCAGCGCGACCACCGCGACGAACCAGAGGTAGGTCTCGATTTCGGTGCCGATCATCGCGGCGAGCGCGAGCAAGGCGCTCACCCAGTAGAAGCTGCGGTCGAAATGGACACCGGCCGGAAAGCAGGTGACAGCGAGCACCAGGAGAATCGTGAGCGCGACAGCGTCGGTGGACATCTGCCCCCGCGCCTGTTGCAGGAAGAGAATCTTGACCGCGATTATCGGACCCAGCCAGTGCAGCATCTGGCGCAGCAGAATCCGCCACAGCGCGACTTCGCCGGCGCGGCCGGCGGCCAGCTCGTGCGCAACGCAGGTCAGGCCGAACAGCGGAAACATCGCGAGCCAATAGTGGCGCGCGCCTCCGCTCGAGTAATTCGACACAAACAGCCCGACCATCACGAGCACCCCGAGCCCGCAAAAGCCGGTGCAGCAGCATCGTCTCCAGCCGGCACGCCCGCGCCGCCGCGGCGTCGCGCCAATCCGCGATCCTGCCTGCGAAACTTTTGTGCGCCGCTCCCGAGGCGGGCTCCGCCGGCGGAGTTTGCGCGCAGCGTTGCTCGTCCATCCGCGATCGACGCTAGCAAGATGCCTGCGGTTCCTCCAACCGGCGCAGCCAAACACGCAGATGCGGCGGACGCAGCGCCAGGGCCTTGCCCGGCCCAAGCCGGAGGATTCTAGGCGATGTCGTAGCGGCGCAGACGCGCGTACAGCCGCTTGCGCGAAATTCCGAGCAGCTTCGCCGCGCGATATTTGTTGCCGCCGGTGGCGGCGAGCGCGCGATGGATGAGGTCGCGCTCGGTGTCGGCGAAGCTCAGGCTGCTGCTGCTGCCGCCGCCGTCGCGCTCGCCGGCGGCCGGACGCGGAACCGGGTTTGCAGGCGCCGCGTCGGCAGCCGCGGCGGCGCCGGAGACGGCGGCCGGCAAATCGGCGAGCCGGATCGTGTCCGACGTGCCGAAGGTGAAAGCTGATTCGATCGCGTTGGACAGTTCACGCACGTTGCCCGGCCAACTGTAGCGGCGCATCGCCTCCAGCGCCTGCGGCTCGATCCCGTTGACCGGCGTCGGCCGCGCCAGGCGGCGGTTGAACAACGCGATGAAGTGCTCGACCAGGAGCGGAATGTCGGCCAGGCGCTCGCGCAGCGGGGGTACCTCGATCACGTTGACTTCGAGCCGGTAGTAGAGGTCTTCGCGCAACTGGCCGCTGCGTGAAGCGGCCTGCGGATCGCGGTTGGTCGAGGCGATCACCCGCACGTCAAACGGGACCTCATGGGTGGAGCCAACCGGGCGCACGGTGCGCTCCTGGAGCGCGCGCAGGAGCTTGCTCTGCGTGGCCGGGCTCATCTCGGTGATCTCGTCGAGGAACAGCGTGCCGCCCTCGGCAGCGCGGAACAGTCCCGGATAATCGACCGCCGCGCCGCTGAACGCGCCGCGCTTGTAGCCAAATAGCTCACTCTCGATCAGGTCGCGCGGGATCGCCGCGCAGTTGAGCGCGACAAACGGCGCGCCCGGCGTGCGCGAGCACTCGTGGATCGCGCGCGCCACCAATTCCTTGCCGGTGCCGCTCTCGCCGACGATCAGAATCGTGCCGCGCACCGAGCCCGCCGCCTCGATCCGCTCGTACAACCGGCGCATCGCGGGCGTGGCGCCGACCAGGCCGTGAAAGCTGGTGCGCGCCTCGCCCGGCAGCCGCGTCGCCTCCTTCTCCAGGCTCTGGATGCGCGCGGCGGCGAGCGCCGCCTGATGGCGGAAGTAGGCCTCGGCGATAGCGATTATCCGGCAGTGGCTGAGCTTGTCGAACAGCCGGTAGGCCGAGGAATCGACGCCCGGCGGAAAGCTCCGGATCGCGCTCTCCTCGAACAGATGCATCGAGGCCACGACCTCGGCGAACGGCACTCGCCGCTCCGCCAGCCATACCCCGACCTGGCGCATCCGGATGACGAACTCCTCGAACGAGCCCTGACGCAGCGTCTCGGTGGTTGCGTCGAGGTCCTGTCCGCATACGCTGAAGAACTGGCTCTGCGCGAGCGAACGGTCGTCGCCGAAATGCAGAACGTAGAGCTGATACCAGTGGTCGAGGACCTCGCGCCGATGGGTCGCGAGCGCCTCCAACAGAGGGGTCAGCTCGGCCAGCTCGTGCCCCCAGAGCAGATGGTAGTAATTGACCTCCTTGCGCGGGCCTTGCATCGAGCCGACCGCACTCATGGGATCACCTCTCGACGCAGCCTCGGCGGTTTGGTTCCATCGCCGCCTCCAGGCGACCCGTTGCGCCGCCGCTCACTTTTCGCCTCGCCGTGCCGACCGAAACACCAGCACCGGGCGCGCGGCCTGACGAATCACCCGCTCGGCGACGCTGCCGATGAAGAAGTGGCTGACCCCCTTGCGCCCATGGGTCGCCATCACGATCAGGTCGGGCTCCGTCTCGCGCGCCTGCTCGAGGATTCCCCACGCCGCTTCGCCGCTACGCGTCTCCGCCTTGTAGGGCACGCCCCTGCCTTCGAGGTGCTCGGCGACAACCTTCTCCAGCCGCCCCCGCGCGACCTGCTCCCACACCGGATACGGCTCCATCGGGATCGGTGAAATTTCGGTCGCATTCATCGGCAGCGGAGCCACGTGCAGCACGGTGAGTTCGGCGCCGTTCTGCGCGGCCAGTTCGCGCGCGAAGTCCAGCGCGGCCATCGACGGTTCATCGAAATCGACTGGGCACAGGATTCTACGGAAGAGTTGCGGCATCGCGGCGACCCGTATCCTCAGGGAGCAAAAGCTGGACCATCCGCCCCGGTCCGCGGGATACAAATTTTCGTTGCTTGAGTTTTGTAGCCGGGCCTACGATGGTCCCAAAAGGGACACTGTGGCCCGCCTGGCGTCAGCACCGAGAACCGCCGCAGAGAGGGTCCGGGCAATCAGACATCGATACCCAGACTGTTTGTCGGGGTTCAGAGCGGATGGGTTGAGCTGATGTGTAATTTGAAGCCCTGTGCGGCAGTTTTTTGCGTTGGTCATTAGCACATAGGGCGATTGCCCTGCGTGATCGTCCTTGTTGCAGCTTTGGGCATTTGCTGCCCGGGGAGGGAAGCGTAATGGACTGGAGGAAGGTCATGGTCACTTCGATCGTGATGGCCGCCATCTCGCTCGGCGGTTTGCGCGCGGCTTCCGCCGAGGATCCCGCGGCCACTGCCAAGGAGCTCAGGGCGGTCCGGCGCGAGCTGCGCCGGCTGGAGGCCGAGCGCGCGAGCGACCGCAAGCTGATCCAGCAGCTTGAGCAGAAGGTTGACCAAATGGCGAGCCAGAATGCGGAGTTGCGCGCGACCAACACGCAGGTCAAGAACGAACAAACCAAAACCGGGCAGGAAATCAGCCAGATCAGGAGCCAGATCGCGGCAGGGTCCTCCAAGCAGCAGTTCAGCGATTCGATCAGCAGTTATTTCGGCACCCACACCCTGAGCATCAATGGCGGCGCCGCCGTCCAGTACGTGTACGACGCGCAGCCCGGCGCGATCGACGACCTCGCGCACCAGTCGCAGAACACCTTCCTGTTCAACTGGGAGCCGCTATTTCTGTATCGCCCGACCGACTGGATACTGTTCGAGGGCGAGCTGGAGGCGGCCTTCGGCCCCGATGGGACTGGCGTTGACCTGCCGCTCGCCGATTTTCACTTCTACCTCAATGATTATCTGACCGTGGTCGCCGGACTGTTCGATCAGCCCTTCGGCGACTGGTACGAAACCCAAAGCCCGCTCTGGATAAATCGCTTCATCACCGCGCCGCTGCCGTTCGGTGTGGCGCCCGTGGTCCCGCCCGGAGAGATGGGCGTTCAGTTGCGCGGCGGCCTGCAATGGGGTGCACTGGGCCAGGATTTCGACTACACCGCATGGATGGGCGACGGTCCGAGCTACAGCGAACCGGTCGCCGGCGCGGCGGTCAACAGTCCGACCCCGGTTCTCTTCGCGCAGACCAACGGTAAGTCGTACGGCGGGCGGCTGCGTGTTTATCCGCTCCCGATCGACGCGAACCTGGGCCGCCTCGAACTCGGCGCGTCCACGTATAATGGCAAGTGGCTCGACGGCAGTTGGTATAACGCCTGGGGCCTGGATTACAACTACTTCATCGGAAATCTCCAGACCCGCGGCGAATGGATGCAGGCTTACCGCAGCATCCCCGGCGGCCCGTCGGATAATCGCCAGGGCTGGTACGTCCAGGCCGGCTATTTCCTGAGCGGCCTCGACCTGCCGTTTGGCCCGCAGGTCAACAACATCATCCATAAGCTGGAGCCCCTGATCCGTTACTCCGGCGTCAATCAACATTTCGTCGCGATCGACGATGTCCAGGGCGGACTGCGCAACGCCTTCACCGGCGGGCTGGTCCCTGACTTCGGCGTAAGCGGTTCGCCCGCGCTCTTTGCTCCGCATTCCCGGGAGGTCGCGCTCGGGCTCGACTATTGGATCGCGCCGTCGATTGTCTGGCAGAACGAATTCGACATCGAGCTGCCCGAGGCCGGCGGCACCTTCGTTGCCGCCGACGGCACGATGACGCCAGTGGGCGGCGTGCCCAACGATCGCGCCTTCCTGACCCAGTTCGCGATCGGCTTCTGAGCGCGCGAGGCGGACGAGGAGGAGGCGCGATGAAAAAGTTAGTGTTGTTCCCGATTTTGGCGCTCGCGTTGTCCGTGCTGATTGCCGCCCGCGCATTCGCCGCCGGCACCGATCAGAACGAAAAGCGCGCGCTGTTCCGGCAGGGCGCCCGGCTGTGGCCGGTGTATTGCGCGCAGTGCCATAATGCGCGGCCGGGCTCGGAGTTTTCGCCCCAGCAATGGGACGCGATCATGATGCACATGCGGACCCTGGGAAATATCCCGGCGCAGGACAGCCGCGCCCTGCTCGAATACCTCAAGGGCTCGCGATAGGGAGACGGCGAAGCGCGCGCGCTGATGGGCGCGATGCCGCAGGGCGCAATTTCGCCGCGAGGCGACACGAGGAAACGATGAGACGTTTGCCCGGAGGACTGCTTGCGATCGCGGCGCTCGTCACCATTGCGGTGGGTGCACCCGCATTGGCCGACACCGCGCAGGAGAACTACACCGCCTACTGCCAGAAGTGTCACGGTCCGCAGGGCCATGGCGACGGCCCGCAGGCCGGCACGCTAGCCACCAAGCCGCAGGACTTCGCCGATTGCGCGGTGATGCAGAAGCTCTCGGACGACACGATGTTCAAGGCGATCAAGGACGGCGGCGCTGCGGTCGGCCTGCCCGGCGACATGCCGAGTTGGAGCAGCGGGCTCAGCGACGACGAGATCCACGCGCTGGTCCAGTTCGTGCGCGCGTTCTGCAAGAAGTAGCCCGCCGGAGCGCGCGGTTGCTAGCGCGCGGGCGCGCGCGTAAGTTTTAGGCCTCAGGCGCGCTTGCGCGCGCCGCGGAGAGGTGGCCGAGTGGTCGAAGGCACCAGATTGCTAATCTGGCATCCTGGGTAACTGGGATCGAGGGTTCGAATCCCTCCCTCTCCGCCAGAACGAGAGATTCCTTGGCTCTGCGGACGGTCACCCGCGGCTTCCGTCGATAACCATGTAGCCCCGATCCGAATCGCAATCTCGGCGAAACGCCCAATGATGGCGCCTGGCAGTTACGCTCGAGCTCGGCCCCATCGTCACCGGCGCTCGCAAGGTGTACCCGCCCGTAGTGCCGCTAGAGGCGAATGGACTGCCATCGATGAGTTTTACGGCAATTGGTCCGGGATCTTTGCAAAGGAGGTAATGCGCGGTGAAAGCGTTCGTCATGAAGCGATTGAATCAGGTCGGTTTTATGGAGAAGCCGGAACCCCAGCCCGGCCCCAACGACGCAGTGATCAAAACCACGTGTGCACTGATATGCACTTCGGATTCCCACACCGTGCACGGCGCGATCGGTGAGCGGATAAATCTCACTTTGGGCCACGAAGCGGTCGGTCTCGTCCACCGCGTCGGCTCGGAGGTAAAGCGGTTCAAGCCTGGGGACCGCGTGCTCGTCGGCGCCATCACACCGGATTGGGGCGATCTGGCCTCGCAGGCCGGCCATTCCTCTCAATCGGGCGCCGCCCTTGGGGGATGGAAATTTGCCAATGTCAAAGACGGCGTGTTCGCCGACTTCTTCCACGTCAACCAGGCGGACGCGAACATGGCGCTGATTCCTGAAGCTATCAGTGACGAAGCCGCGGTATATTGCGCCGACATGCTCTCGACCGGCTTCATGAGCGCCGAAAACGCTGAAATCCCCATCGGTGGCACGGTCGCAGTTTTCGCTCTCGGCCCGGTCGGCATGATGGCCGTGGCCGGGGCCAGGCTTCGCGGCGCCGGCCTCGTGATCGGAGTCGATTCAGTCCCGAAACGGCAGGAATTGGCGCGCCAGTACGGCGCCGACGTCGTGATCGATCATTCGAAGAACGACCCCGTGCAAGAGATTATGCGCCTGACCGGAGAAGAGGGCGTCGACTCTGCCATCGAGGCGCTCGGCGCGGACGAAACCTTCCAGTGCGCGGTCAGGGTCGCCAAGCCGGGCGGCACAATTTCCAATGCTGGCTACCATGGCAAGGGGGATTTCGTTCACATCCCGCGCCTTGCGTGGGGCGTGGGCATGGCGGAGAAGACGATCCGCACCGGGCTCTGCCCCGGCGGCAGGCTGCGTATGGAGCGTCTGCTGCGGCTTCTAGAGTCTCATCGGCTCGATCCCACCAGGATGACCACGCACAGGTTTAATTTCGACGAACTCGACAAGGCTTTCGAGATCATGGACAAAAAGCTCGACGGGGTCATCAAGCCACTCATCACTTTTTGAGTTCGCCGGGGGCGCAAGCTCGGGCTATTGTTCCACGACCGCCTGAGCTTCGCCGCACCCGCGTCTATTTGGACGCGCTGACCACGGTGGTGCCACCGAAGCCGCCGGCCGCGGCGACTCCACCGATCGTCCCACCGGCGACGATTCCTGCCGCGCCGATCGCCAACGCCACCGGCTCGGGGATGAGCGGGGGAACAATCGCTGGCGGATCATCGACGGCAACCTGGGCGGCCGCCTGCCGCGCGTAGGCGAGCGGCTCGGCCGAGGACGAGACGACCCAGTTTACCGTCAGTCCGGCCTGGGGCACGAAGGCGCCCACCGGCTCGCCCTTTTTGAATCCGAGTGCGCCGGGGTCGATCGCGAAGCGGTAGTTGGCGTCGGCGGCGACGCTGAGGATGTATTCGCCGGTGGCGGAGGTGAGCGCGCTTGTAAGCGGCGCACCGTTGAAGTCCTGCGCCATCACCTTGATTCCCGCCACGGCCTTGCCGCCGGTATCGGTCACCGTACCCGAGACGTTGGCAGCCAGTGCCGGCATCGCGCCCGTCAGCGCGAGCGCGACGATCGCCGTCGCGATACTGTTTTTGCTCATGGCCGTCCCTACTCCCTGCTCTCCTGCGATTGAATTAGTCGACGCGATTGCTTAAACCGCGGCACCCCAGAGCGGGCGCCGGCGCTCTAGCGGTTCGACCGCCTCGGCGCGCATCACGACCCGCGGCGTGAACCGCTCCAGCGAGGCCAAGAAGAGCGCCACCCGCTCGGTGCCCGAGAGGTAGCGCTCGAAGACCGCCTCCAATCCGCGCAGTGGGCCGGCAACTACGCGCACGCGCTCGCCCCTGTTGAGCACGGCGGGCGCAAGCTCGACCGCCCCGCCGGCGCATCGCCGCCTAAGCTCGGCCACGATCTCTTCCGGCACCGTGCGCGGCTGGCTGCCCGCACGCACCAGGTCGCGCACGCCCGAGGCCCACCGCACGCGCAGATAGTCGGTCTCGAGCTCGAAGCGCGCGAAGAGGTAGCAGGGAAACAGCGGCACCAGCGTCTCGCTCAGCCGCTCCCACCGCCGCACCTTCACGCGCAGCAGCGGCAGAAAGACCTCGGGCAGGCTCATGCCCAGTTGATCGCGCACACTACGCTCCTTGTTCGACCTGGTGCGCACGAGATACCACGCCGGCATGCTGAATCCCCCACTAAGGACCGAGTTTCACCGTTAGCGAGCAACTTTCAGACCGTCGCGCGGCGAGGATGCGCGAAGCCCCACCAGGACGCGCACCGCGCGGCTAACGTGGGCCGACGGAGGCACACGAGGCAGTTACGGCGGCCTGCCCTGATGAATAAGTGGCATTCGCTGCGCCAATTTTGTGGCGATGCATCAGAGCTGCGTCTCGCTCGCCTGTCTCGTTAGCGAACGATCGCACCCGCGTTCCATCGCAAAGACAGCTGCGCTGTCGCGCCTTGTGACGATCCACCAAGCCCCTGGCCGCTTGCACAACGCAATTCGCACACGGTCCATGGCGCGCGGCTTGCACAGTAAATGAAGAGCTAAACAGTAAAGCCGTGAACTGGAGTGAACAAGGGCATGCGCGCACAAGACCGGGCGCAGGAGACAGGCACGGATGTTCAGGGCGGCGCGCAGGCGCCGCGCGAGGTCGAGGCCGAGTTGCGTGCGCGCCTAACGCAGCAGGAGGCGATCGCAACGCTGGGCCTGCGCGCGCTGCGCACGGTTGAGGTCGGGCCGCTCCTCGACGACGCCGTGGCCGCGGTCGCCCGTACGCTGGGGCTTGAGTATTGCGAGGTGCTCGAGTTGCAGGCCGACGGCAGGATGCTGCTGCTGCGCGCGGGCGTGGGATGGAATGAGGGTCTGGTGGGAAATGCGACCGTCAGCGCCGGGCTCGACTCGCAGGCGGGCTACACCCTGAGCACGCGCCAGCCGGTAATGGTGGAGGACCTCGCCAGAGACGGCCGTTTCAGCGGCCCTTCGCTCTTGCGCGAGCACGGCGTGGTAAGCGGCATCAGCACCGTCATTGGCAATCCGGATCGGCCCTGGGGCGTGCTGGGCGCATATACTCGAAGCCGGCGCAAGTTCACCCGCGACGACGCCAATTTTGTCCAGGCGGCGGCCAACGTGTTGGCTGGCGCCGTGGAACGGATGAGCGCCGAAGCAGCGCTGCGCGCGGCGCAAGCCTACACCCGCGGACTCATCGAGGCCTCGGTGGACGCAATGCTCACCATCGACGATAACCTGGCTATAACCGACGTCAACGAGCAGATGGCGCGGATGAGCGAGATGCCGCGCACGATGCTCATCGGGAGCCGCTTCGACGCCTGCTTCACCGATCCCGAGCGCGCGGCAGCGGGCGTGCACATGACGCTGCGCGAGGGCGCGGTGACCAATTACGACCTGACCCTGCGCGCGGCGAGCGGCAAGGAGCTGCTGGTCTCGTTCAACGCATCGATCTTTTACGACGCCGCCGGCAAGCCGCGCGGGGTCTTCGCGCTGGCGCGCGACGTGAGTGAACAGCGGCGGATCGAGCGCGAGTTGCGCCGCGAACGTAACTACAGCCGCGCGTTGCTCGAATCGTCGGTCGACGCGCTGTTCGCGATCGACCCCGATATGCGCATCACCGACGTCAACGAGCAGACCGTGACCTTCACCGGCTACTCGCGCGCCGAGCTGACCGGTGCTCCGTTTCCAAGCCTGTTCACCGAACCTGAGCACGCGGCGGCGGGCGTGCGCACGACGCTCGCTGAGGGCGTGGTCAGGGACTACGAGCTGACGGTGCGCTCGGCCACCGGCCGCGAACTGCCGGTATCC
The DNA here is from genome assembly GCA_035650475.1 of Candidatus Binataceae bacterium. Taxonomy (NCBI): domain Bacteria; phylum Candidatus Binatota; class Binatia (SeqCode); order Binatales (SeqCode); family Binataceae (SeqCode); species Binataceae bacterium (SeqCode). Next base: position 664,013 of record DASRHP010000009.1, on the reverse strand, counting down.
TTTAACGCCTCAATCTTCAGGGACGACACGGGCGAGGTGCGCGGCGTGTTCGCTGCTGCGCGCGACATCGCCGAGCGCCGCCGCCTGGAGCGCGAGCGCTCGCTGTTGGCCTCGGTGGTCGCTTCGGCCACCGACGCGATTTACAGCTACAGACCCGACACCACGGTCACGAGCTGGAATGCGGGCGCCGAGCGGCTGTACGGCTACAGCGCGGCGGAAATCGTCGGCCGCAGCATTACCGCATGCGTGCCGCTGGACCGGCGCGCCGAGCTGCACGAGCGCATCGCGCGGGTCCTGCGCAAGGAAGGTATCCAACGCTTCGAGAGCGTCCGCCGGCGCAAGGATTCGAGCCTCGTCCAGGTCGCGCTCGCAATGTCGCCGATCATCGAGCAGAGCGGCGAGGTAAGCGGCGTGGCAGTCACCGCGCGCGAGCTCGGTGAACGGCTTTCTGGCACGACCTCCGCCGCCGGCGCGGACAACAGCGCGAGGCCCGTGGTGTCAATGAAGCAGGGGTCGGGCGCGGCGCCGTCGTCCGTGCCGGCGGCGGAGGGCCGTTGAAGGCGGCGAACGAATCAACGTGGCAGCAGCCGCTCGCCGCCACCGGGAAGACTCGCCCGCCGTTTCACGGGCGCGGCGTGCCCGAGGCGGCCGGCGCCACCGAAGCAGAGGCTATCTACGGCGTCTCGCCTGACACCATCGTCATGAGCTGAAGCCGCGGCGCCGAGAAGCTTTACCGCTACTCAGCGCGATGAAGCGCGAAGCGCCCGAGGTCGCGGTGGTCGTGATCAGCGTGGTGCCGTTCGAGAAGACGCAGGATGACTTTTTTGAGCTCGGCGTGCTCGCCTACGTCGTCAAGCCGCTCAACGATTTCTCGTTTGCACCGGTGCGCCAGAAGCTGGTCCAGATGTTTCCCGAGCTGGCGGGAGCGCACGCCCATTAGGACTGGAGCGATGACGGCGGGGAGCAGGCTTCGGACAGGAAGCGGCTGGCGGAGGCGCCGCGCGCGCAACCGCGGCGCAGCGGCACGCGATGGATACTGAAGCGCCACGGATCGGGCGGCTAGGCGGCCACGACGCGACGTTCAACGGGCAAAGCTCTGCGCATCATATCGCCTACTTCTCGATGGAGCTGGCGCTGGAGAACTCGATTCCGACCTACGCCGGCGGACTCGGCGTGCTTGCCGCCGACACCTTGCGCAGCGCGGCAGACCTTGGGTTGCCGATGGTTGGGGTGAGCCTGCTTTATCGCAAGGGCCATTTCTTCCAGGTGCTCGACCGCGACGGATGGCAGCGGGAGGAGGCAGTGGCATGGTCGCCCGAGGACCTCTTACAGCGCGCGCAGACGACGATTGAGGTCGAAGTCGAGGGGCGCAAGGTCAAGGTCGGCGCATGGTGGTACCCCCTACATGGCGCCTCGGACACCACCGTGCCGGTCTTCCTGCTCGACACCAACCTGCCGGGCAACGACCCCTACGATCGCACGTTGACCGATTATCTTTACGGCGGCGACCAGCGCTACCGCCTGTGCCAGGAGGTGGTGCTCGGAATCGGCGGAGTGCGGATGCTGCGCAGTCTGAGCTTCGATCAGGAAGGCAGCTTCCACATGAACGAGGGACATTCGGCGCTGCTCGCGCTGGAGCTGTACTTCGAGGAGCTCAGACGCGACTCTGCCGACCATCAGGCGGTCATCGAGCGGGTCCGCCGCAAGTGCCTATTCACCACCCATACGCCAGTGCCTGCGGGACATGACCAGTTTCCGCTCGAGCTTGCGCGCGCGGTGCTCGGCGAGCGCGCGCTGGCGGCGCTGGGGCGGCTGGGATGCTGCGACGACCGCCTCAACATGACGCGCGTGGCGCTTTCGCTCAGCCACTACGTCAACGGGGTGACCCAGCGCCACGGGCGCATTTCGAGCTCGATGTTCCCGGGCTACCCGATCGGCTCGATTACCAACGGCGTGCACTCGGCGAGCTGGAGCGCGCCGTCGTTCCAGGCGCTCTACGACCGCCGAATCAAGCACTGGCGGCGCGACTTCTTCGCCCTGCGCTACGCGCTGGGAATTTCGCTGGCCGAAATCACACACGCCCACGCGGAGGCCAAGAACGCGCTGATCGACGCGGTCAACGCGCGCACCAACGCCGGCCTCGATCTGCGCGCCTTCACCATCGGCTCCGCCCGCCGCGTTGCGGCCTTCAAGCGCCCCGCCCTGCTCTTTCACGACCCCGAGCGCCTGCGCCGCATCGCTGCGCGCTACGGCCGGCTCCAGGTTGTGCTCGCCGGCAAGGCTCATCCGCAGGACACCGAGGCCAAGGAGCTGATCCGCCGCCTGATCCAGATGGCGCGCGCGCTCGGCCCGGAGGTCGTGATCGCCTACATGCCAAGCTACGATCTCGCGCTGGCCCGGCTGATTATCGCCGGGGTGGATTTGTGGCTGAACACGCCGATGCCCCCGTACGAGGCCTCGGGGACCAGCGGGATGAAGGCCGCGCACAACGCCGTGCCCAGCCTTAGTGTGCTCGACGGCTGGTGGTTGGAGGGACATATCGAGGGGGTCACCGGATGGGCCATCGGGCCGCGCGAGCGCGGCGCCGGGCGCGCCGACGCGGAGGACGCCGCCGACCTCTACCGCGCGCTGGAGGAAACCATCCTGCCCGTTTATCACAACGAGCCGCAGCGTTGGGCCGAAATCATGCGCGCGACCATCGCCTTCAACGCGTCGTTCTTCAACACTCATCGGATGCTCGAAGAGTACATGGCGCTGGCCTACCGCGAGCAGCATGGCGCCGGCGAGCGTTAGCGCCGCGCGCGGGCGGCGGGCGTCATGCTAGGATGCGCACCATCGTGCGGCCCGGAGCGCGGTTTGGCCGGGAGCTTGCGGATGGCGCCTCGACTTCATCAATTCTACGCCGTCGCCTTCGAGGAAAACCTCGCGCTGCGCCAGCTCGCGCCGATTTTCCCCCAGGCTCGGATCACCGCGCACCAGATGTTCGTGCCGATGCAGCCCGAGGGCGGCATCTACATCTATCCGTTCGGCGCGGTGGTCGCCTATGACCTTTCGCCCGAGCGCCGCGAGGCCGAACTCGCGCGGCTGTTCCGGATAGGTCCGAAGCTGACGACCCAGGTTATCCGCGAGGACTACTCGGTGCTCGAAGATCCCGCGCTTGCGATCGGGCTGTCGGATGGCGCGCTCAGGCTCGATCGCTTCACCCCCGAGCGCGCGGGGATCGTCGCGCTGACGGTCGCGCAGAGCGCGGCAATGGAGTACTACGAGCGGATCGTCGAGCGGCTGCTCGCGCGCACCGGCGAGTTCGTCGAGCGGCTCGAGCGCCGCGGCACGGTGCCCTTCCGCACCCGCCCGCTTCATCGCTTCATCGGCCAGGCGATCGCGACCCGCGGCGAGGTGCTCGCGGTGCTCCATCTGCTCGACAAGCCCGACGAGACGTGGGACGACCCCGCGATGGACCGCATCTACAACGACCTGCGCGCGGAGTTCGACCTCGTCGATCGCTACCACGCGCTGGAGCTCAAGCTGCGCAGCGTGCAGGAGGCGCTCGAGCTGCTGGCCGAGGTCGGCCGCGACCGCCATCTGCTCCTGCTCGAGGCGATAATCGTGCTGCTCATCCTGCTTGAAGTCGCGCTCGCGCTCATCCGCCGCAGCTGAGCCCGCGCCTGGCGCGGGGTCCGTCTCGATTTCAATCCAGCGGCGGCCTGAGGTCGCGCCACGGACGGGCCTCCTCGAACTGCGCGGCAAGCGCGATTATCCCCAGCTCGTCGGCCTGCCGGCCGATGATTTGCAATCCGATGGGCAGTCCGGCCCTGCTGAACCCATTGGGCAGCGAGAAAGCCGGCTGGCCGGTCGCGTTGTATGGAAACGTGAACTGGATGAACGGGTAGAGCTCGTCCTCGAACTTGTCGGTGGGCATCCCCAGGCGCGGCGCGGGATGAGGCAGCGTCGGCGCCAACGTCGCGTCGTAGGGCGCCAGCGCCTGCACGATCTCGCGCGCCGTGTTGTGCATCCGCGCCAGCGCGCCGACGTAGTCGGTCGCCGATAACCGCCGGCCGAACTCCCACGCCCGTCGCACGACCGGATCCATCAGGTCGGGATTCTTGATCGGCACCGAAGCGAGGCCGGCGGAGATCGCAAGCCGCGTGTACTCGATCAGCCGCTGCGCGGGATCGATGTGCACCGGCTCCACCCGATGGCCCATCGCGCGGAAGACGTCCGCCGCGTGCTCAAGGGCGACGGTGACCTCGGGATCGACCGGGCCGAGCGCGCTGCCCGCGATCATCGCCAGGTGCAACCCCTTGGGGCGGTCGGCCACCGCGCTGACAAAGGGGCGCGGCGGCGGCGGCGCCCAGTAGGGATCGCCCACCACCGGCCCCGCCATCACGTCGAGCATCAGCGCCGCGTCGCGCACCGAGCGCGCGATCGGCCCTTCGGTGGCTAACCCGGCCCATCCTTCTCCCATAACGGGCGCGAAGCTGACCCGTCCGCGCGATGGTTTGAGCCCGACCACGCCGGAGCACGCCGCCGGCACGCGAATCGAACCGCCGCCGTCGGTGCCTTCGGCCAGCGGCCCCATCCCGGCCGCGACCTGCGCCGCCGCGCCGCCGCTGGAGCCGCCGGCGCTGTGCTCGAGGTTCCAGGGGTTGCGCGCCGGCGGGCAGAGCCCGCCCTCGGTGGTCGGGCGCCCGCCCAGCTCCGGCGTAGTGGTCTTGCCGAGTAGGATTCCACCGGCGTTACGCAGGCGCACCGCGAGCTCGGCGTCGGCGCGCGGGCGGAAATTCTCGAAGTTGCGCGAGCCCAGGGTGGTGCGGATATCGCGCGTCCAGGTCAGGTCCTTGAGCGAGTAGGCGACGCCGAACAGCGGCATCGCCGCCGCCTCCGCCGGGCTCAGCTCCTCCAGCCGCTCGGCGTCGGCCAGCGCGCGCTCGGCCGCCACCGTCATGTAGGCGCCGAGGCGCGGATTGAGCCGTTCGATTCGCGCAAGGAAGAATTCGGCGACCTCGCGCGGCCGAACCTCGCGTCTGAGCACCAGTTCGCGCAACTCGACGGCTTCGATATACGGATTCAGCATCACCGGCCTCCTCTCGCAGCAGCTGGGCTATTCGCCCTGTCTGTTAGTGTAAAACGCGCATCGCAACAACACCCGCGTGCTCGCCGTGGCGCGTCGCCGCCGGCGCGGCACGTTGCCGCCCTGCGGTCGAGCGGGCTAGTGTGACCAGCGACGAAAGGCCGTAGCGGTATCGCGCGCCGGCCGGGCCGACGATGCTCAGCGAAACGATACTGTGGATCCACGTCTTATGTGGCGCGCTGTGGGTGGCGGTGAGCCTGAGCTTCGTACTGGCGGCGGCGGCAACCGCCGACGGCGAGCGCGAGGCGTTCGCGGCGCGCGTCGCGCCCAAGCTCAACCGGCTCAACCTGGTAGCGATCGCGCTGCTGCCGCTGACCGGCGTTGCGAACCTGGTGTACGTCGGACGCGGGCATCACTTCCGCTACCCGCCGGCCTTCGCCGGCGTGCTCAGCGTCAAGCTCGTTCTGCTGTGCGGGATGGCAGTCGCGCTGGGCGTGGCGTGGAGCGCAGCCACCGACCGCGCGCGCGGTGCGCGCCGGCTGCTGTGGCTGTACGGCGCGATGGCGGCGATGGGCGCGGTCGCGCTGATGCTGGGGCTATGGCTTGCGGGCAGCGCCTGAGTCGGCAAAGGCGATGGAACCGTCGTTGCAGCCTGCCGCGTTAGACGGCAAGGAGCTCAAAAACAACGGCTGATGGAGCAACCGCCAAAGATCCGAATCGGCGATTTCGAGATCGCGCTGCTCAGCGACGGGTTGTGGCGCAACGACGGCGGATGCATGTTCGGCGTGGTGCCGCGCGAGCTGTGGCAGCGCGAGCACCCCGCCGACGAGCGCAACCGGATCCGGCTCAACCTGGTGTGCCCGCTGATCATGCGCGGCGCGATGGCGGTGGTGGTGGACACCGGAATCGGCAACCGGCTGAGCTCGGTCGAGCGCAAGATCTTCGACCACGGCGAAGGATGGCTGCCCGAGGGCCTGCGCGCGCTCGGGATGGAGCCAGGCGACGTCACCCATGTCGTGCTTTCGCATCTGCATTTCGACCATTGCGGCGGAGTGGTGCGCCGGCGCGCCTCGGGCGTGCTGGAGGCGGCCTTTCCAAGGGCGCGCGTGATGGTTCAGCGGGGCGAGCTCGAAGTCGCGCGCGGCTCGCGCAATGAACGCTTGCGCGCCGCCTATCGTCATATCGAGGAGTGCCTTGCGCCGCTCGGCCGCACGCTGGAGCCGCTCGAGGGCGACACCGAGCTTGCGCCGGGGCTGGACATCCGCGTCACCGGCGGTCACACGGCCGACCATCAGGTGGTGACGGTGAGCGCGGACGGCGGCGCGCAATGCTTCGTTCATCTGGCCGATATTGTGCCGACGCGCTCGCACATGCGCGGACCGTGGAACCAGAGCTATGACCTCGATGCTCTGCGCACGATGGAGGTCAAGGCGGGCTATCTGGCGCGCGCGGTCGAGCGCGGATGGTGGGTATCGTTCGCCCATGACGAGCGCGTGCTCGCCGCGCGCGTGCGCAACGACGGTGGGCGGCTCGTGCTGGGGGAATCGATCGCGATGCGCGAACCACAAGCGGCGCAACGCTAGCGCCGCGGCGGCGGCGAAGCGCAGCCGGCGGGGCTATCGCTAAGTTGCGTCGCGCAGTGGATAATAATGTTGTGGATAAGCAGAGCCACATGCCGGCAGGGAGGCGGAACCTGGCTTTGCTCCCGGCCCGCGGTCGGTTATGCTTTGTAACGGGGATGCGCGTGAAGCATAGCATTATCCCTCCTGTCCGTTCCTCGTCAAACCTTTCTCCCTAGGTCTCAATGTAAACAAGGAGTCTGCTGATGACGGCCGTTAACGACTTTGAGCGCGTGATCAAGCAAGACCGGGCGGCTCGCGAATCCAAGCAGTGGCGCGGAACGCTGCTCGAATACCTCGACCTGGTCAAGGCCGACCCCACCATCACCAAGCTCGCCCACGCTCGCATCTATGACCTGATCATCTCGATGGGCACCCGCAACATCCAGGACACCGACGATCCGCGCACCAAGCGCCTTTACAAGGACGAGCCGGTAAAGGTCTATAACTTCTTCGCCGACGAGTTTTTCGGTATCGAGCGCACCATCGCGCAACTCGTGCGCTATTTCCATTCCGCCTCGCTCAAGGGCGAGGAGAGCCGCCAGGTACTCTATTTGATGGGCCCGGTCGGCTCGGGCAAAAGCTCGCTCGTCGAGCGCGTCCAGCGCGGGCTGGAGCAGGCGAGCACGGTGTACGCGATCGAGGGCTGCCCGATGCACGAAGAGCCGCTGCATCTCATCCCGCGCCATCTGCGGCGCGAGTTTGAAAAGATGCTCGGCGTGCACATCGAGGGCGACCTCTGCCCGGTCTGTCGCTACCGGCTCAAGGAGGAGTTCGGACAGCGCTACGAGGAAGTCCCGATCGAAACCCGCAACTTCTCCAAGCGCAACCGCGTGGGCATCGGCGTCGTCCCGCCGGTGGATCCCAACAACCAGGACACCTCGGTGCTGATCGGCTCGGAGGACATCTCGAAGCTCGACCAGTACTCCGAAGGCGATCCGCGGGTGCTCGAGCTCAACGGCGCGCTCAACGTCGGCAACCGCGGCGTAGTCGAGTTTATCGAGGTCTTCAAGAACGAGACCGAGTACCTGCATGCGATGATCACGGCGACCCAGGAAAAGGTAATCCCGGCGCCCGGCCGCCACGGGATGGTGTACGTCGACACCTGCATCGTGGCCCACTCCAACGAGGCCGAGTGGCAGAAGTTCAAGGCCGACCACACCAATGAGGCGATCCTCGACCGCATCGTGGTGGTCAAGGTGCCCTACAACCTGCGCCTCTCCGAAGAGGTCAAGATTTATCAGAAGATCATCCGCAACTCGGATTTTCGCGCCCACGTCGCGCCGCACACGCTCGAGCTCGCCTCGATGTTCGCGATTCTCTCTCGTCTGGAGCCGACCTCGAAGTGCGACCTGATGACCAAGCTGCGCCTGTACAACGGCGAAGAGGTCGTGGAAAAGGGGCGGACCAAGAAGATCGACGTGCAGGAGCTCAAGGAGGACGCCAAGCGCGAGGGGATGTCGGGAATCTCGACCCGCTTCATCATGAAGGCGCTCGACAACGCGCTCTCCGACAACGTCTCCGGCAACTGCATCAACCCGATCAACGTGCGCGAGGCGCTGATCGGGATGGTCAAGGAAGCCGACCTGCCCGACGATTCCCGCAAGCAGTACCTTGAGTTCCTCCAGGACACCCTGCACAAGGAATACCTCGAACTACTCGAGAAGGAGATCACGCGCGCCTTCGTTTACTCCTACCAGGAGCAGGCCGAGGCGCTGTTCCAGAACTACCTCGACCACGCCGAAGCCTACGTCAACAAGACCAAGGTGCGCGACCGCAATACCAAGGAGGAGCTGCCGCCCGACGAGGGTTTCCTGAAATCAATCGAGGAGCAGATCGCGATCATCGGCTCGGCGGCCGACGGTTTCCGCCAGGAAGTGATCGCCTACCTGTGGTCGAGCTCGCGCCGCGGCGAGAAGGTCAGCTATCGCAGCTACGAGCCGCTGAAGGAGGCGATCGAGAAGAAGCTGATGACCTCGGTGCGCGACATCTCGCGCATCATCACCAAGGCGCGCACGCGCGACGAGGAGCAGGCGGAAAAGTACGGTGCGATGGTGCGCAACCTGCTGGAGAACGGGTATTGCGAATCGTGCGTCGACGTGGTGCTCAAGTACGCGGCCAACAATCTGTGGAAGGACTGAGCCGGCGACAAAGGCGCGGCGACCCAGCTCCCGGCCGTTGCCTGAAAGCAAGCCGGCGCAGGATGGTCCGGGTTGCGGTGTCGCCCCACGGTGGCGGGACGGAAAGCAATGCCGCTCGATAGCATCTTTCGCGAATATCGCCCCTCCGACGCCGAGCGTTCTGATCGCTCGGCCGGCGACCGCATGCGCCATCGCCAGAAGGTGCGCGAGTCGATCCGCGAAAACATCGCCGACATCATCGCCGAGGAATCGATCATCGGCAAAGACCGCGACCGCGTGATCAAGGTCCCCCTGCGCGGGATCAAGGAATACCGCTTCGTGTACGGCGAAAACGCGCCCGGAGTCGCCCAGGGCCAGGGCGACTCGCGCCCCGGCCAGGTTGTGGGCAAGGTCGGCAAGGAGGGCCAGGGCAAGGGCGATGGCCAGGCCGGCGACCGCCCCGGTATCGACTACTACGAAACCGACGTCACACTCGAAGAGCTGATCGAGATCATGTTCGAGGATCTCGAACTGCCCAACCTCGAGCGGCGCGCGCTGCGCCAGATCCCCTCCGACCGTGCCTTCAAGCGCAAGGGCTACCGCCACGTCGGCATCCGCGTGCGCCTTGACAAGCGGCGCACCGCGCGCCAGCGCGTGATGCGGATGCTCGCCTCGCGCCACGCCCAGGCGCGGCAGCAGCTCGCCGCCGAACTCGAGGAGGAGCCGGAAGACCGCGCGGAGCCCGCCGAGGAGCGCCGCTTCCCCTTCCATCAGGACGACCTGCGCTACCGCCACGTCGAGACCGACACCCGCGAAGAATCCAACGCGGTCGTGATCTGCATCATGGACACGTCGGGCTCGATGGACACGATGAAGAAGTATCTCGCGCGCAGCTTCTTCTTCATGCTCTACCAGTTCATCGCGACCCGCTACCGCAACGTCGAGATCGTCTTCATCGCCCATCACACCGAGGCGCGCGAGGTCACCGAGGAGGAGTTTTTCCACAAGGGCGAGGCCGGCGGCACGTTCATCTCGTCGGGCTATCTCAAGGCGCTCGAGATCATCAACGAGCGCTACCATCCCTCGCTGTGGAACATCTACGCCTTCCACTGCTCGGACGGCGACAACTTCGACTCCGACAACCCGGCGGCGCTCAAGGCGGCCAAGGACCTCTCGGACGTCTGCAACCTGTTCGGCTACGGCGAGATCAAGCCGCTGGGCTCGCGCTACTACGAATCCTCGATGCTCAACGTGTTCCGCCGGCTGGAGGCGCCCAACTTCCATTCGGTGCTGATCGAGCGCAAGGAAGACATCTGGCCGTCGTTCAAGGCGTTCCTCGCCAAGGACCGGGTCAAGGAACAGGCGGGCGGCTAAGGGCGTCGCGCGGCGATCTTACGGACTGCGATGGCGAACTACGAACTGAGAGACCTCGTCGAGTGGGACGCGCGCATCCGCGAGAAGGTCGCCGAGTTCGGACTCGACTGCTACACCCAGGAGTTCGAGATCTGCGACCACTTCGGGATGCTTGGGTACATGGCGTACTCGGGGATGCCGTCGCATTATCCGCACTGGTCGTACGGCAAGTCCTACGAGAAGCTCAAGACGCTGTACGACCACGGGGTGAGCGGGCTGCCCTACGAGATGGTGATCAACTCGGACCCCGCGATCGCCTATCTGATGCGCGACAACACCCTGTTGCTCCAGATCCTGACGATCGCGCATGTCTACGGGCATAACGACTTCTTCAAGAACAACTTCACTTACCGCACCACCCGCGCCGCGCTTACCATCGAGCTGTTCAAGGCGCACGCGCTGCGCGTGCGGCGCTACGTCGAGGACCCTTCGATCGGCATCGACGCGGTCGAGCGCGTGCTCGACGCCGCCCACGCGCTGAGCCACCAGTGCCGGCGCAATCTTGCCATCCGCAAGCTCAGCCGCGCCGAGCAGATCGAGCGCGCGGTCGAGGCGGCGCAGCCCAAGTCCGACCCCTTCCAACGCATCCACGCGCGCGAAGAAGTCCGCGAGCCGGACATCCGCAAGGAGCCGCTCGAGCCCGACGAGGACCTCCTGCTCTTCATCCGCGACCACAATCCGTTCCTGCGCGACTGGGAGAAAGACCTGCTGACGATCGTCGACCAGGAGGCGAAGTACTTTCTGCCCATGATCGAGACCAAGATCATGAACGAGGGATGGGCGAGCTACTGGCACAAGCGCATCCTGGAGTCGCTCGGTCTCGACCAGAGCCTGCACCTCGAATTTATTGTCCGCCACAATCAGGTCGTCCGTCCGATCCCGGGCCAGATCAACCCCTACCATCTCGGGTTCAAAGTCTGGGAGGACATCTATCGCCGCCACACCAATCCGACGCCGGAGGAGATCAAGCGCGACGGCGCACCGACCAAGAGGGGCGATGCCAAGCTCTTCGAAGTGCGCGAGACCGAGCGCGACAGCTCCTTTCTGCGCCGCTACCTGACCGAAGACCTGATGCGCGAGATGGACCTCTTCAAGTACGAGGCGCGCGGCGATGACCTCGTAGTGGACAAGGTCTCGGACGAGGAAGGCTGGCGCGAGGTCAAGGAAACGCTCATCCGCAACGTCGGCACCGGCTCGATTCCGGTGATCAAGGTCGAGGATGCCGACTTCGGCCAGAATCGCACGCTCTACCTCAAGCACTACCACGACGGCCGCGACCTCCAGCTCGAATACGCCGAGAAGACGCTCGCCTACGTCGGGCGGCTTTGGGGGCGCGAGTGCGTGCTCGAAACCAGCCTCCAGGGCAAGCGCACACTGCTCTGCTACAACGAGCGCGGCTTCTCGATGCGCGCGCTGAAATAGCGCGCCCCGCCGCCTTTCCGCTCCGGTCGCGATGGCGTCGCAAGAGAAGTTCGAAGCGGCTTTGCGCCTGATGCTCGAAGCAATCGACGAGCGCGCGCGGGAGGCGCGGGCGCCGCTCAGCCCCGACGCGATGCGCGCCGAGCTGGAGCGGTTGGCGCGGATGCGCGGGCGGCCGGCCTTCTACCCTTACCTCGGCTCCGGCGTCGGGCGCGGCGCGCGCGCGATGCTTGCCGACGGGCGCTGGGTGCTCGATTTCGCGCTCGGCATCGGGGTGCATTTGTTCGGCCATGGCGACCGCGATCTGATTGCGACCGCGATTCGCGCCGCCGCCTCCGACCTCGTGATGCAGGGCAACCTGATCTTCAACCGTGAGTACGGCGCGCTGATGGAGACACTGCTGCGGCACGCCCCGGCCGGGATGGAGAACTGCTGGCTTGCGCTCTCGGGCGCGGACGCCAACGAGAATGCGCTCAAGCTCCTGCGCCAGAAGCGCGGCGGGCGGCCCGGCGTGATCGCCTTCGGCGGATGCTTCCACGGGCGGACCAGCGCGATGGCCGAGATCACCGACCGCCCGGATTACCGCTTCAGCCAGCCCGCGACCTTCCCCGTCCACTACGTGCCGTTTTACGACCGCAACGATCCCGACAGTATCGAGAAGTCGTGCGCCGCGCTGCGCACCATCGTCCGGCGCCACGGCGACCGGATCGCAACCTTCGTCGTCGAGCTCGTCCAGGGCGAGGCCGGTTTCGTCACTGCCCCGCGCGAATTCTTCGTGGCGCTGTTCGAGGAGTGTCGCCGCGCCGGCATCCCCGTCTGGGCCGATGAGATCCAGACCTTCGCCCGCACGGGCGAGCTGTTCGCCACCGCCGGGCTCGGACTCGCCGACTACGTCGATGTGATCACGGTCGGCAAGGTGTTCCAGGGCAGCGCCGTGCTGCTGCGGCGCGAATTCGCGCCCGATCCGGGGCTGATCTCGGGAACGTTTTCCGGCGCGACGGTCGCGATGGCGGTTGCGCGGCGGATGATCGAGCGGCTGGTCGAGGGCGGGATGTTCGGCCCCGAAGGCCGCGAGCGCGAGCTTGAGCGGCTGACTCGCGAGCATCTGCACGCGCTCGGCAAGCGGCGTCCGGGAACGATCTCGGCTATCGACGGCGTCGGCGCGATGATCTCGTTCCGCGTCGGCGACGGCTCGCTCGCCTCGACGCGCGCGTTGATCCAGCGATGTTTCAACGCCGGGCTGGTGCTCTATTACGGCGGCCACGAGCCCGCCTGCGTACGATTGTTCCTGCCGGCGGCGGTGCTCACCAACGAGGAACTGGCCGAGGCCTTCGTGATCCTCGACCGCTGCCTGTAGATACCGGGGCCAACCCCCGATTCCCTCCCGCCGGGGAGACGGTCAGAGCTCGGTTAGGTTCGTCCTCACGGAGTGCGGCGCGGGGCGAGCGGCAAGGGCGGGTTCGAGACGACCACCGGAATAGAATTGTGCACACTGTTGGCGATCAGCACCTTGAGCGGGTAGCTGTGGCTGTTCGCGATCGGCACCGTGCCCTCGGGTCCGAGGCCGACGATGAAACACGGATGCTGCGCGTCGGCGCCGCACGCCGGCTCCGCATTGGCGGCCTGGACGCTCGGGGCCGTGACCAACGGGCGCGCCGCGATCACGATCAGCGCCGCGGCGATAAGCGTAAGCACGAACCTGGTGTAACGATCGGTCGGCATGGAGTCGCTCCTGCGGGTCAGTCGTGCGCGGCGCGCGGCAATGGACGGCGCGCGCAACGCCATGTCTGACACGCTACAGCGGCACTCGACCGCGGACAATTGAACTTTGCGCAACGCCGGCGCTCAGGTGAGCGTGCCGCCGCTTAGATTGAGCACGTTGCCGGTCGTGTAGGCCGCCTCCTCCGAGGCGAAGTAGACGCACGCTTCCGCGATCTCTTCGGGCTTGCCGATGCGTCCGAGCGGCACCCCGCGCCGAAAGCGTGCGAGGTCCTCCTCGCTGAAGTTGGCGAGAATTGGCGTCTCGACCAGGCCCGGCGCCACCGCGTTGACCGTGATGCCGGCCGAGGCAAATTCGGCCGCCAGCGCGCGCACGAAGCCGTGCACGCCGGTCTTGGCCGCGCAGATATGCGCCATGTTGGGGAGCCCGTGCAGGCCGGAGATCGCGGTGACGCAGATTATCCGGCCCCATCGCCGCGCCACCATATGGTCGATCGCCGCGCGCGCGCAGTTGAAGGCGCCCTTCAGATCGACCGTCAGCACCTCGTCCCACTCGGCCTCAGTCATCCGGGTGAAGGCCGTGTGGTGAAAAACGCCGGCGTTGCTCACCACGATGTCGAGGTGGCCGAAGGCGTCGATCGCCCGCCGCACCATCGCACCGGTCTCGGCGAACGAGCCGACGTCGGCGCGAACCCCGAGCGCGCGCCGGCCGAGCTTTTCGACCTCGGCGACGACCGCCGCGATGCGCTGCTCGTTGCGCCCGTTGACCACGATATCGGCGCCCTCGCGCGCAAAGTGCAGCGCCGTGGCGCGGCCGATTCCCGAACTCGAGCCTGTGATGAGCGCGGACTTTCCGGCAAGCCGCATGGCATCCCCTCCTCCTATGTGCATGCGCGCCGCGCCGTTCGCGGCGCCGATTTCAGGGCAAACGACACGGCGGCGTGCAAACGTCAGAGCGGCGCCGCGGGCGGCAGCGCGTCGAATCCGAGCGCCTCTTCGCACCATCGCGCGACGCCAAGCAACGCTGCCTCTCCAAACGTGCGGCCCGTGAGCTGAATCGCCACAGGCAGCCCGGACGGCGCAAGTCCGCACGGAAGCGCGATCACCGGATGGCCGCTGAGGCTCCACGGCGCGTTGAACGACGGGTCGCCGGTGGAAACGAGCCCCGCCGGCGCCGGCGCGGGCGTTGCCGGCGTCAGGATCGCGTCGAAACGCCCGACGATCCGGTCGATGTCGCGGCGAAAGCGGCGCTGCACCTCGAGCGCGGCGATATACTTCCACGCCGCCATCGCGAGCCCGCGCTCGACAAACTCGCGGATCTTCGGCCCGTACAAATCACCTTTCTCGGCGAAGCGCTCGCGATGGACCGCGGCGGCCTCAGCGGTCAGCTCGACCAGGATGCTGTCGGCGGCGGCGGCGAAACTCTCGGGTGGATCGATCGGCTCGAAGTGCGCACCGGCACGCTTGAGCCGCGCAACCGCCGCCTCGACCGCCACACGCGTCTGAGGCGTCGCGCGGTCGTCGAACGCCCTGGGCATAACTGCAATCCGCGGCGCACGCGCCGGCTCCGCGATGGCGAATAGATAGTCGGCGGCGGCGACCGGCGCACTGGCCGGATCGCGCGGGTCCGCACCCGCCATCGCCTGGAGCATCGCGGCCGCGTCGGCCACCGAGCGCGCCAGGATGCCGACGTGGTCGAGGCTCGGCGCCAGCGCCATCATCCCGTGCCGGCTGATCAGACCGAAGCTCGGCTTCATCCCCACGATTCCGCAATACGCGGCCGGCCGGATCGTCGAACCAACGGTCTGCGAGCCGATCGCCGCCTGGCACATCCGCGCCGCGACCGCCGCGCCCGAACCGCTGCTGGAGCCGCCGGGCGTATGTTCGAGGTTCCACGGGTTGCGCGTCTCGGCGGGATCGAGCAGCGCGAACTCGGTGGTCGCCGTCTTGCCCAGGATGATTGCGCCGGCGCGCCGCAGCCGCGCGACCGCCTCGGCGTCGTAGTCCGGCACGAAGCCCTTGAGCGAGCGCGAGCCGCCCTCGGTGGCAAGCCCGGCGGTGTAGAAGATGTCCTTCACACCGACCGGTACGCCATGCAGGGGGCCGCGGATGCGGCCGGCGCTCGCTTCGGCGTCGAGCTCGGCGGCGGCGCGCCGGACGCTGGCGCGATCGAGCGCGACCCACGCCTTGACCGCGCCGTCGAGGCGGTCGATCCGGGCCAACGAGGACTCGACCATCTCGAGCGCCGTGAGCTTACGCTCGCGCAGGAGCCGCGCGGCCTCGGCCAAGCTGAGCGCGTACGGCTGCGCCATCACTTGCCCTTGAGATAGCGGTCAAAGAATCTGACCATTTTCGGCCACAGCTCAAAAGCGGCCTTTTCCCGGTAGCTCGGGCGGTAGTCGGCAAAGAACGCGTGGCCCGCGTCCCTGAACATGTCGAAGACGAAGATCTTGCCAGACTGTTGCAGGCGCTGGCGCAGCTGCTCGGCGTGAGCGGGCGACGGGTTGGTGTCCTCCTCGCCGCAGACCACGTAGAGCGGGCAGCAGAGCTGCGGCACCAGGTCGATCACCGGCGTCGGCCGGTTGCTGCTCGGCGGCGACATGTCGGCGGTGATCGCGCCGCCCCAGCAATCGATCGCCGCGCTCAGCCGGTTGCTGCTGCACGCGTACAGCAGGGTGGTGCGGCCGCCCATGCAAAAACCGACGCATCCGATCTTGCCGCTCATCCCGGGCTCGGCGGCAAGCACGTCGGCCGCCTTGTCGAGATCGCGCACGAGCTGCGCATCGCTCATCGCGAGCATCCGGCTGCGCACGACGTCCATCCCGTCGGTGGTCTTGGGCGCGCCGACGCGCGTGTACAGCTCGGGCGCGAGCGCGATGTAGCCGGCGTTGGCGAAGCGGCGCGTGACGTCGCGAATGTGTTCGATCACGCCCCACGCCTCGTGAATCACGATCACCCCGGGATACGTGCCGGGCTGGCGCGGGCGCGCCAGGTAGCCGCCAATCGCGACGCCGTCGCTCTGGAACGTCAGGTCGCGGGTCTCAAGCCGCTCGGGATTGGTCACCTCGCCTGCCAATGCCATGATTACTCTCCTCCTTCTGAATTGGCATGCGCGTGCGCGTTGCGCGCGGCGCTACACGAATCGCTGCTTCGCCCAGCCTTCGGCGTAAGGCGTCAGGAAAGTCGGCGTGAAACGCAGTCGCAGAAATCGCCATCCCTCGGCCGTGCGCACGTACTCGTCCTCGTAGCGTCCGGCGAGCCACGCCGCCTGATTGCCTTTGGCCATAGTCAGCGGTTGGAGCAGATACCATTGCCCGCGCGCGTGGTCGCCGCTGACCTCGATAATCGGGTTCATCACGTTATGGATCGCGAACGGGAAGGCCTTGGGCGCCTTGGCGAAAAAGGCGCGGATCGCCTCGCGCCCTTGGGCACGGCCCAGCTCGCCGCCGTCCCATACGCCATCGGGCACGAAGAGCGAGGCGATCGTGTCGGGATCGTAATTGTTGTCGCAGGCAGCGGCGTAGCGCGCCTTCAAGCGCTTGATCTCCTCGATGTCCTCGAGGACGCGAAGCCTCCGTTCGAGTTCTTCGATTTTCATAGCGACCTCGCAGGCGCGGTCATCCGCCGCCGCCCTCCCGACGCAGGGAGGTGCGGCGACCTTTGGGCATGCTCAGAGAACCCAATAGCGCATTTGAACGACCTGAGGGTAACGCGGGATCCGTCCGCGGCACGCGGTCAGGGCCTATCGCGAGCCACGCTGTCAATCGGCCCCCCCAACGACTTGTCCCGCGATCGCGCGGCTGATACTGCTTATTCTCATGCCGGCGCCCGTCCTCCATCCGCTCCGGCGGCGGCTCTGCGAAGGAGGCACGGATTGCACCCGGCGGCGCCGCGGCCAGGCCCGAACGGCTCTTCTCGTTCTGGCAGCTATCCTCTGCGTAATCGTCGCGCTGCCCGGAGGGTTCGGTGGGCGCGCGGAAGCGATCTACCGCGACGCGATCGCGCAGGTCGCCGACAGCGGCTTTGCGGTCAAGATCGACTCTTACCAGCGCGGCTGGTTCTCCTCCGAGTGCGAGCTGAGCGGTACCGCTCGCGGTCAGCGGTTCACGCTAACCCAGCATATCCACCACGGACCGCTCGGCTTTTACGACGGATGGCGCGTCGCCTTTCCAGTGGCGGCCGTCGTCGATACCGACCCGCCGCCGGTCTTGCGTGACTTTCTGAATCGAACCGCAGGCGACGCGCCCTTGCTCATCCAGACCGTGGTCGCCATCAACGGCGCTTTGGACCTGCATGTCTCGCGCGAGCCGTCGCAGCGCGTCAGTCCGGGGCTGACCGTCGAATTCGGCGGCCTCGACTGGCGATGGCGGCTGTCCGCTGACAGGCATCTGATGCGCGGCAGAGCACCCGGGATTACCGCGACCGGCACTTTTGGCGAGGTCGAAGCGGCAAACCTCGCACTCGATGGCGAGTCCCGCCGCGACACCTCGGGCTTATGGCTCGGCGGCGGCACGCTCGTGCTCCAACGCCTCGGCTACAGCCTCGTGCCGCTCGGCGCTCATCCGGCCAGGAGCGGACTGCTCAGAAAGCTGTCCATCTCCACGCGTACTTCGCTCACCAACGGGCTTATCGAGGCGCGCCTGAAGCTGGCGGCCGACGAGCTCCGTGGCGGGCAACTGAGGCTCGGCCCGCTCGCGCTGGAGGCCAACGCCGGCAATCTTGCGGCCGCGCCATTCGAGCGCTTGCGCACAGACGCCCTGTCGATTTCGCGCTCGGGGCTCGACAAGGCGGCACAGACTCAGATGATGCGCGAGAAGGGCGCGGGCCTGCTGATCGCGATGGTCCAGCGTGGGCCGACGATTTCGCTCCATCTCGACCTCGCCGGTGCCGGCGGCAAGGCGATGGGCGATGCCCATGCCGCGATCGCGCCGCAGCTTGCCGACGACCCGCTAATGAAGGCCCGGGCGGCCGACGGCAAGGCGCTGGCCGCGAGCGTCTGGGAAAAATACGCGAGCGTCACCGCCGAGGCTACGATTCTCCCGGCCTTGCTCGCGCAGCTCGCCACTAACGATCAGGTCAAGGGCCTGCTGGCGGGCGGGATCCTGGTGCGCGACGGCGCTAGTTACGCCTGCCATGCCAGCTACAAGGACGGGGCGTGGACTGTCAACGGCAAAAAGCTCACTCCTGCGGCACAAGCGACGAAATCCCCGGGCGCCTCAGGCGTTCCGCCGCGTCCGTGATCGCGGGCAGACGCCCTCTTACGTCCGTTCGCGGATTCGGGCAAGCTTGAGTCGCGAGCGAGCAATCCGGCCGCCACAGCAATGCATCTGTTTCCTGACCCCGCCAAGTTCCCCGATCTGCTCGCGGCCTGGGGCTATTTCGGCATCTTCGCCTGCATTTTTATCGGAAATCTCGGCGTGCCGGTGCCCGAAGAGACGGTGTTGATCGCGGCGGGATTCCTCGCCGGACGCCAGTTGCTTGGGCTTGAAGCGGTATGGGCGGTGGTGCTGGTGGCCGCGGTTTCGGGCGATTGCTGCGGCTACCTGCTCGGACGCACCGGCGGCCAGCGCTTGCTCGAGAACCTCGCCGCGCGCTTTGCCGCGCTGCGCCGGCGGTTGGACCGGCTGCGCGCGTTTTTCGACCAACACGGCAGCAAGGCGGTCTTCATGGCGCGCTTCATCACGGGCGCGCGCTTCATGGCGGGACCGATGGCGGGCGCGGCCGGGATGCCGTTTCTGCGCTTCCTCGGATGGAACGTGATGGGCGCGATCATCTGGTGCTCGCTGATGGTTGCGATCGGCTACATGGTAGGCGATGAGATCTGGCGCGTGGTCGAGCTGGTGCACTGGAGCGCGCGCTGGGTCGCGGTGGGCGTGGCGGTGGTTGCGTTCGCCGGCTGGCTCATCTGGTGGTGGACCCATCAGGCGACCCCCGGCTCCGACGCGCAGGCCTGATCCGGCGTCCGGATTTGCATCGCCCTCGCCGCCCGGACTACGCTTCGCATCAGCCGTGACCTCCGCGCACGCCGCGGACATCATCTTCGTAACGGAGGAACTCACGCGATGGCGCTGCTGCCCTATGCCGATGAATTCAAAGTTTCCGACAAGACCCGCGAGATCCTTGGCAACACTCCGCGCAAGCTCAACGTCGCGCGGATGATCGCGAACACCGAACCGGTCTTCCGCGAGTTCTCGCGCCTGGGGCACGCGCTGCTGACCCGCGCGAAGCTCGACGGCAAGCTGCGCGAGATAGCGATCCTGCGCACCGCCAAGATCACCGGCTCGGTCTATGAATGGACCCAACACGTGCCGATTGCGCACGCCACGGGCGTCAGCGAGGAGCAGGTCGCCGCGATGGACAACTGGGAGAGCGCGCGATGCTTCGACGAGGTCGAGGGCCTGGTGCTTAAGTTGACTGATGAGGTGACGCGCAACGTCAAAGGGCGTAAGGAGACGCTCGAGGCGCTCAAGAAGCATCTCGGCACCGCGGAGCTCGTCGAGCTCATCCTGTCGATCGGGTTCTGGGGGATGGTGGCGCGGCTGCTCGAAACGACCGAGGTCGACCTCGAAGACTTCGCCGGCAAAGTCAATCTGCTGGCCTCGGGCAAGCGGTGAGCGGCGATCGATGACCTGTCCGAACGCCCAGTCTTGCGAGTGCGTGACCGCTCCCTAAGCCTCGCCTTCGCAAGGGAAGGAGCGAATCAATCACGGCGCGGACACGCGCTCAGCGCGCGCGCTTGCGGGCTTCTTCAGCCTTGCGCAGATCGACGCGGCGAATTTTGCCGCTCACCGTTCTGGGCAGCTCGTCAACGAACTCGACCTCGCGTGGATACTTGTAGGGCGCGGTGGCGCGTTTGCAATGCTCCTGGAGCTCGCGCACCATCGCTTCGCCGCGCTCGGTGCCGGGTTTGAGGCGGACAAACGCCTTGACGAGCGCACCGCGATCGGGATCGGGGCTCGCCACCACCGCCGATTCCATGACCGCCGGATGTTCGAGCAAAACGCTTTCGACCTCGAACGGTCCAATCCGATAGCCGGCCGAGATGATAACGTCGTCGGCGCGACCGACGAACCACAGATAGCCGTCGCCATCGCGCCGCGCGAGGTCGCCGGTGAAGTACCAATCGCCACGAAACGCCGCGGCGGTCTCCTCGGGATTTTTCCAGTACTCCAAAAACAGCGATGGCGGACGCTCGGGGCGCGTGCGGATCGCAAGTTCGCCGACCTCGTCTTCGGCGGCTTCGCTACCGTCCGCCCGGAGCACGCGCAAGTCGTGGCCCGGAAACGGACGGCCCATCGAACCCGGCTTGACTTTCATCCCGGGCAGGTTGGCGGCAACGATGATCGTTTCGGTCTGGCCGTAGCCGTCGTGGATCGTGATCCCGTAGTGCTCGCGCCAGGTCTCGATGACCTCTGGATTGAGCGGCTCGCCTGCACCGGTGCAATGGCGCAGAACCGGGAACTTGTAGCGGCTCAGATCCTCCTTGACCAGCATCCGGTACTCGGTGGGCGGCGCGCAGAAGGTCGCGATCGGATAGCGCGCGAGCAGCTCGAGTTCCTTCGCCGGTTCGAAGCGGCCGTTGTACATGAAGGTCGCCACGCCGTTCATCCAAGGCCCGAACAGCACCCCGTACGCCGCCTTCGCCCATCCGGTGTCAGACGTCGTCCAGTGCAGCTCTCCTGGCCGCGCGTCGAGCCACGTGCTTCCGGTGTAGCGATGGCACCATGTGTAGGCGTGGCTATGGAGCACGGCCTTGGGCTCGCGCGTGGTGCCGGAGGTGTAATAGCAAATCGCGGGATCGCTCGAGCGCGTACGCACGGGAGTGAAGCTCGACGAGGCGCGCTGCATCGAGTCGCGCAGCCCGAGCCATCCACTGCGCGGGCTGCCGGCGAGCAGGAAGTACTTAAGCGTCGGGCAGTGATTGCGCAGATCGCCGATCAGCTCCGCATTCTCGAGCCCGGCGATGATCGTGCAAGCCCCGGCATGATTGGCTCGGTAGGCCAGGTCCTTCTCACGCAGCATCGCGGTGCACGGGATGACCAGTGCGCCGGCCTTGAGCGCGCCGACATAAGCCGCCTGCCAGAGCGTGATTCGCTCCAGCGCGATCATCACCGGGTCGCCCGGCCGGACGCCCAGCCCGAGCAGCACGTTGGCGATACGATTGGATTGGTCGCGGATGTCGGCGAAGGTCAGCCGCGCGCGGTTGCCCTCCTGGTCCTCCCACAGGATCGCGACGCGCAGCGGGTCGGCGGCAAAGGCGTCAACGGTGGCGCCAAAGTTGAAGAACTCCGGCACCTCCCATCGGAAGTTGTTATACAGCTCCTGGTAGTTGTCGCTCACCGATTGCCCTCGCGCACTCGCGCCGACGGCACGCTCCCACCCGCGCGACTCATTTGCCGTCGGCTTGATGGTGGCCGGCGGCGCGGCGCTCGACCGGCGGCGCCTGCGAGCGCGCCGCCGCGGCCTTGATGTACTTGACGGTGACGGGCGAGAGATCGTCGCGACCGACCCGGGCGTCGATGACGGCGAAGCCGCGCGCTTGATGCGCCTGCTCCAGCGCCGCGCGAAGGTCGCTGACGCTGGTGGCCTCGAAGCCCGCGCCGCCCCACGCTTCGGCCAGCCGTGCGTAGGGCCAAGGGGGGATGTCGAGCAGCTCGCGGCGCTCGGCGACCGGCCGGAAGATGCCCCATCCGCCGTTGTTGACGACGATCACGATCGGATTAGCGCCGAAGGCTGGCGCGTGCGAGATCTCCGGCCCGGTCATCTGGAAACCGCCATCCCCGCAAAGCACGAGCGGCCGCAGCCCGCATCCGACCTGCGCGCCGAGCGCGGCCGGCACTGCGAATCCCATCGAGGCGTAAAACCCCTGGGCGAGATAGGTGCCGCTGTGCGGAACCCGCACGTCAAGCCCACCAAACAGCATATCGCCGGATTCGGCGACCACCATGTAGCGGCGGTGGGTCGCCAGAAAGTCATTGACGGTGGCGAGGATTTCGGCCACCCGCAGCGGCGCCGCCGCCCCGTTGGAGCTGGTTACCTCGCCGAGGTTGTCGGCGTAGTGGACGGTCTCGTGATGGTGGCGCAGATGCTGCTTGAGCAGCGCGCGCACGAAGTCGCGTACGCCGACGTCGAGATAGGTGTGGTACTTGACGTCGACCCGGCGGTCGACCGCCCACACCGTGCGGTCCTGGATGATCTGTGGCGGCCGGTTGCCGAAGTTCATGTCCGTGCGCAGGCATCCGAGGTTGAGCACGAAGTCCGCCTCGTCCATCCGCGCGACGATCGCCGGCGGGCTGATCGGACCGACGTGGACGCCCATGTACAGCCGATGGTCCATCGGAAAGGCGCCCTTGCCAAGCACCGTCGCCATCACTGGCGCGCCCATCCGCTCGGCCAGCTCAACCAGCTCGCGCGCCGCTTTGTAGCGATGGATCTCGATGCCGGCGATGACCACCGGGCGGCGGCTCTCGTTGAACATCGCGGCGGTCTCGCGCGCGGCTTCTTCGACCCGGCGCGCGTCAGAGTCGTGAAAGCGCAGCCGTCCGTCCCATTCGATGATCTCATCGGGCACCTCGATTTCGCGCCCGACCATGTCACGATGGATCTCAATATAGCCCGGCCGTTGCTCGGCCCAGATCGCGCGCACCACGTCGTGGAGCTGAGATGCGGCGCGGCGCGGGTCGGTGAGCACGGCCGAGGCGCAGGTCACCTCTTTGTAAATGCGATGCTGTGATTCGATCTCGCGCGCCTGATGATGGATGAGCGTGCCGAGCTTGCGCTCCTCCTCGCCCGGTCCACCGGAGAGGACGAGCACCGGCACGCGCTCGGAAAACGAGCCTGCCACAGGGTTGACCATGTTGTGGCCGCCGGCGCCGTAGGTTACGCAGATCACGCCGATGCGGCCGGTCGCACGCGCGTAGCCGTCGGCGGCGAAGCCGACCCCGGGCTCGTGGGAAAAGGTGAGAATCTGCGGCCCCTCGCGCCGCCCCAGCGCGAAGAACAGCTTGAGGGCGAGGTCGCCTGGGATGCCGAAGACGTGGGTCGTGCCGAGTTTGCGCAGGTAGGCGAGCAGAAAGTCGCCGAGCGCCATATGCCGTTTCACCCGCGTGCCCTCCTCTCCGCCCATCTTCGATTCTAGCAGAATCGGCGGCCAAGGCGCGTCTGAAGCGCCGGTCAGCTGCGTGCTTCGGCGAGCCCAAGGCCGCGGCTTGGGCGGCAGGCAGTGGTGGGGTATAAGATGAAAGGTTCACCGTGTTCAGCCGAATTCTCAGGATGCAATTGCTCGGTCCGCTCCAGATGCGCGGGCTGATCATGTTCCTGCCCCAGTTCGCGCGCGTCTTCTGGCGCCTGATGACCGATGCGCGGGTGTCGATCATTGCCAAGGCGGTGCCGGCGCTGGGTGTGCTGGCGCTGATTTCGCCGCCGCTGCTGGAGCTGGATTTCATCCCGATTGTCGGCGAGCTTGACTGGATCGTGGTCGGCCTCATCTGCCTGAAGCTCTTCATCTGGCTGTGCCCGCCCGACGTGGTGCGCGAGCATGTCAGCGACGTCGCGCGCGGCGTCTGAGCGGTGAGCCCCACAATGCCATCGCAAGCCATCCCGTCCGGAGACGTGTAGATGCGATCGCGGATTACCCTGTTCGGCCTCGCCGCGTTAGCCATCATCCTCATTGTGCTCGGGCTCGCCGACGAACTGCTGGTAGATTTCCTGTGGTTCGGCACCCTCGGCTATCGCTCGGTATTCCTGACCCAGCTCGGCGCGCAGGCCGCTATATTCGGTGCGGTTTGGTTCGTGGCCTTCATGGCGATCTGCACAAGCGGGCTGCTGGCGGTGCGGCTGAGCCACGAGCGCGAGCGGCTGCACATCGTGCGCCGCTCTGAGGAGATGGTGGAGGTCAACCTGCCCGAGCTGATCCGCGCGCTGGGCGATCGGGTGCCGTGGCGGCTGTTGGTGGTCGCGGCGGCCGCGGTGCTCGGGCTGTTCGCGGCCTCGGGCGAGGCGGCGTCGTGGGATACCTATCTCAAGGGGTTTTACGCAGTGCCGTTCAATCTGCGCGACCCGGCCTTCCACCGCGACATCGGCTTTTACGTCTTCACCTTGCCACTGCTGGAGGATTGGCGCGACCTCTTCTTGCTCATCCTGCTCCTGACCGCGGCGGTGACCGGCGCCATCTACTGGGCGCGCGGCGCGCTGGACTTCCGCGACTCCCCGCCGCGTATTGCACCCGCCGCGGCAGCGCATCTGTCGGTGCTGCTCGCGCTGTTTTTCGTGCAGCGTGCGATGAACTATTGGCTGGCGCGCCCGGAACTGCTGCTGCACACCAACGGCGTGGTGTACGGCCTGCGCTACGTCGATCATGTGCTGTGGGAGCCGGGGCTGTGGCTGCTCGTCGGGCTGTCGTTCGTGGCAGCTGCGATCAGCGTGTACAACGTCGGCGAGCGGGGGCTGCGGCTGCCGGTGGTGGCCGTGATCGTACTGGTCGGGCCGGCGGTTTTTCTCAACCTGCTTCAGCCCGTGATCGAAAAGCTCTACGTCAAACCCGACGAGCTGCGGGTCGAAACGCCCTACATCGAACGCAACATCGCGATGACCCGCCGCGCCTATCATCTGGACACGGTTGACGTCCGCCAGTTCAACGGCAAGGGCACGCTGACGCACGCCTCACTCGAAGAGGACGCGCCGACCGTGGACAATATCCGCCTGTGGGATCCGCGCCCGCTCATCGCGACCTACCGCCAGCTCCAGGAAATCCGCCTCTACTACGATTTCCTCGACATCGACATCGACCGCTATTGGATCAACGGCAAATACACCGAGGTGATGCTCTCGCCGCGCGAGCTCAACGTCGGGCTGCTGCCCGAAAACGCGCAGACCTGGGTCAACCGCCATCTCAAGTTCACCCACGGCACCGGGCTCACGATGAGCCCGGTCAACGCCAAGGACAGCGAGGGGCTGCCCGTCTTCTACATCAAGAACATCCCGGCCGAGTCCGACGTCGGCTTCAAAATCACTCAGCCTGCGATCTACTTCGGCCAGGAGCCCGACAACTACGCGATCGTCAAGGCCGCGACCAAGGAGTTCGACTACCCGCTCGGCGCCGACAACGTGTACGCCTACTATGAGGGCAGCGGCGGCGTGCCGGTCAGCGGGCTATGGCGCCGGCTGCTATTCAGCTACTTCTACCGCGACATCAACCTGCTGGTCACCGAGAACATCATTCCGGGCAGCCGGATCATGATCCGGCGCAACATCAGCCAGCGCGTCGCCCGCCTGGCGCCGTTTCTGAACGAGGACCGCGACCCGTACGTCGTGATCCACGACGGGCACCTGGTGTGGATTCTCGACTGCTATACCACGAGCGATCACTACCCTTACTCGCAGCGCAACCCCGAGAGCATCAACTACATCCGCAACTCGGTCAAGGTTGTGGTTGACGCATACACCGGCGCCACCGACTTTTACATCGCCGACCCCGACGACCCGGTGATCCGCACCTGGCAGAAAGTCTTTCCTGCGATGTTCAAACCGCTGTCGGCGATGCCCGAGGACCTGCGCGCGCACATCCGCTACCCCGAAGATTATTTTCTTATCCAGGCCGATATCTACCGTACCTACCACATGAAGGACCCGGCCGTGTTCTACAACCGTGAGGACCTCTGGGGCTTCCCACGCGAGAACTACGCCGACGAGGTGGTGCCGATGCAGCCGTACTACGTGGTGATGCGGCTGCCGGGCGAAAAGCACGCCGAGTACATCCTGATGCTCCCGATGGTGCCGCAGAGCCGCGGCACCGTGCGCGACAACATGATCGCGTGGCTGGCCGCGCGCTGCGACGGCGCGGACTACGGTCACCTGTTCGAATTCGCCTTCTCCAAGGATCGCCTGTTCTACGGGCCGTATCAGATCCAGGCCCGCATCAACCAGAACCCCGACATCTCCCAGCAATACTCGCTGTGGAACCAGATGGGCTCGAAGGTCATCCTCGGCAACCTGCTGGTATTTCCGATCGAGAACGCCTTGCTCTACGTTGAGCCGCTATACATCCGCGCCCAAAACGGCCAACTCCCCGAACTGCAGCGCGTGATCGCGGCCTACAGCGACCGAATCGTGATGGGCAACGATCTGCAGGGCACCTTGGCGGCGCTGTTCAAGGCACCCCCTGAAACTTCGCTGCCAACCATCACGCAGGCCGCGCCCGCACAGCAGACAATCGCGATGGGTGCGCCACCGGCAGCCAAGCCGCCGCCTCCGCCCGTCAAGGGCAGTCTCAGCGCGGCGAGCATGCACTACAACCGCGCATTGGCCGCATTGAAGGCGGGCGACTGGGCAGAATTCGGCACCGAGATGCAGAAGCTGGGCGCCGAACTCAGCCATCCCGGCAATTCGGCCGGGCAATAGCCCGGCGCACCGCCGGGCGGCGCATGGGGGAAACCAGGTGAGCGATCAATCCGCAGTGCGTCAGGGCGAACACCGGGCCGGCGCGGCGGCGGGCGATCCGCTGGCGAGCGCGATGAACACGCTTGCCGGGCTTGCCGCATCCGCGGCTGGCCACGGTGCCGCCTGCCTTATCTCGTGGCAGCGGCTGGCCAACGGCGGCGCCGCGTACGCGCCCGCGGACTCACGCTGGGAGCCGGCGCTGTGGGCAATCCTGGGGCTGCTGTGGCGCCAAGGCGGTGCCGACGGTAACGCTCCGGACCTCTCGCTGCATAAGAACCCTGCGATCACCAAGCCGATCGCGCTTCGGATGAGCGCGGCAGAAGTCGCGCTACGATGCGGGCGGGCGCTCCCCGTACAGACGCGGATGGAAGCGCTGGGGGTGGCCTGCTCGTCCTCGCCTACCGCGCTGGCGAGCGTGATTCTGCTCGTGCCACAGGGCGTCCCGGCCTCCCAGAGCGACGCGCTTATCGAACTCGTTGAGCGCCAGGCGTTGGCCGAACTGGCGCTGAGCGAGGAAGCCGCCTCGCTATGGTTCTGGCGCGACCGTGCGGCAACCGCCGCTGAGCAGCTCGCCGCCGAGCGTGCCGCCGCGCGCCGCGAACGTGACGCGCAGTCGCGCGCCGAGCGCGCAATCACCGCGGCGCTGAAGCTCAAACCGCGCGAGCGCTGGAGCGGGATCGGCAAACTGTTCGCGGCCAGCGGGCCGTTCGCCGCCTGGGCAGTTGCGGTTGCCGACCAGGGAGCGGCGGCGCCGCGGATTGTGGCCACCTCGTCGACGAAGCTGGCGGCCGCGCTCAAGCCGGACGCCCGCAGCGCGCTTGGCGAGGCGATCCGTCGCCGCGCGACGATCGTGCGCGCGCTGGCGGAACGCGGCGCCGCCGACAAAATCCTCCGCGCCAGGGCACGCAGCAGGGGCAAACCGGCCGCCGCGCGCGGCGCTTTTGCCGAGGACCGCGTGTTTGATGGCTTCGCCGCCTACCTTTGCGTTCCGTTCGAGGGCGGCGCGATAGCGTTGTCCGCCACCCGGCCGCTTGAACCGGCCGCACGCGGGCGAGCCGAGGCGCTGGCCGCGCGGCTGAGCGCACTGACCGCGGGATGGGTCGCCGAAGAGCGTCTGGCGGAGACGCGCGCGCTCGTGCGCGAGCTCGGCGCGCGGCTGTTCACCACCGCCGATGCCGAGCGCGCGCGTATCGCGCGTGACCTGCACGACGACCAGGCCCAGCTTCTGGCGGCAGCGCGCCTCGCACTGGAGGGCGGACGCGACGAGGCGCGCGCCATCTTCGAGCAGCTTCAGAACGGGTTGCGCGCGCGCTTGCGCGAATTGCGCCCCGCCGCGCTGGGCGATCGCAAGCTTGCCGACGCATTGCGCGCCGAGCTGACGCGCGTTGCCGAGGCGGGAGTTGAAACACAACTTGCCGGCGCAAACGTGGCCGACCGCCTGCCCGCGAGCGCGCAACAAATCTGCTTCCAGGTGGCGCGCGAGGCGCTTGCCAACGTCGCCCGCCACGCGCATGCGACGCGCGTCGAAATACGGATCGAGCGCGCCGACGGCATCGCGCGCCTGACCGTCGGCGACGACGGCCGCGGGATCGAACCCGGCGCGGCGGACGAAGGCGGTGGCGGGTTGGGCCTTGCGGGGCTGGCCGAGCGGCTCGAATACGTCGGCGGCAGGATAAAGCTTGAATCGCGCAAGGGGATGACGCGGTTGGTCGCCGAGATCCCGATTTAGTCGCGATGAGCGCCGGGCGCATCAGGGTCCTCATCGCCGACGACCATCGGCTGTTCCGCGAGGCTTTGCGCGCGGTCCTCGCGCGCGAATTCGAGGTAGTTGGCGAGTCGGCCAGCGGCGAGGAGGCGCTCGAGCTCGCGGCGCGTCTTCGGCCCGAAGTTGTGTTGATGGACCTGCGGATGGCGGGAATTGGCGGACTCAACGCGGCGCATCGCCTGGCGAAGCTCAAACCCGCCCCCAAGGTCGTCGTTCTCAGCGGCTACGACGACGAACAGTACGTAATCGAGGCCATGGTCGAGGCGGGCGCGGCGGGATATGTGCTTAAGGATGACTCTGCGACCGACCTGTTGAGCGCGATACGGGCGGTGGCGACCGGCGGGCGATACCTGAGCAGCGCGGTCGCGCCGGCGCTGATTGCGCGGCTGCGCAATCCCGAGCATGCGGCGGACACCGGCCTCAGGCTCACGCGGCGCGAGCGCGAGGTGCTCAAGCTTATCGGCGAGGGCCTGACCGCCAAGGAGATCGCCGCCCGCCTGCGCATCGCGCCCAAGACCGCTCGGGTCCATCGCGACAATCTCAAGCGCAAGCTCAACGCGAAATCGACCGCCGCGATCGTGCGGTACGCGATCGAGCGTAAGCTGATACGCGTCGATTGAGCAGGCCGTCCGGGCAGGCCGCGCGTGTCATTCACGATGCGGCCGTGATACTAGACTGATGCCCAACCGGGCAGGAGCGAAGCGATGGCAGAGATGGACTTGTTCGAGGCGATGTACACGGCGCGGGCGATCCGGCGTTTCAAGCCCGATCCGGTGCCTGACGACGTGATGACCCGTGTGCTCGACGCGGCAATCCGCGCGCCCTCGGGCAGCAACGCGCAAGGCTGGATCTTCGTGGTGGTCAAGGACGCTGAGAAGCGCCGCCGGCTCGGCGCGATCTACAACAAGGCGTCGAAGATCCTGACCGCGCTCTACGCGCAGCGCCCTCGCGCCGCGCACTTCACCGAAGAGCAATACCAGCGCTTCATGAGCTCGGTGACCTACCTGTTCGAACACATGGGCGACGCCCCGGTGCTGCTGCTCGCCTGCCTCAAAGCGGCGCCCGGCCCCGCGCCCAGCGGGCTCAGCCCCGAGGTGCAAAGCGCGATGGCCAGGGCGGCGCGCACGCAGGGCGCAAGCATCTACCCCGCCGTGCAGAACCTCATCCTGGCCTGCCGCGCATTCGGCCTCGGCACCGTGCTGACGACGATCCACACCTTCTTCGAAGACGAAGTCAAAGCTGTGGTGGGACTGCCGCCGGAGGTCTCCACGTACGCGCTGATGCCGATCGGCTATCCGCGTGGCAAGTTCGGTCCGGTGCGCCGTCTGCCGGTCAACCAGGTCGCCTGCCTCGATAGCTACGACACTCCGTGGCCGGGCGTTGCGGTTACGGTGGTCAAGACGAGCTAGCGCCGCCGTCTAACACGGAACGCCAGGCAACGAATCACGCAGTCCCGGGCCGGGCGGGCCTCCATACCCGCCTCGCCTGAGTTTCGAACCGCGCCGCTTCTCCTTCTACAGGTGCTGTTTGAAGAACGCGACCATCCGCGACCACGCCTCCTTGGAGTGCGCCGGATGGTATGAAGGGCGCTCGTCGCACATGAAGCCGTGGTCGGCGTCGTTGTATAGGACGACGTCGGCCGGCTTGCCGGCCGCCTTGAGCGCGTCGCGGAACTTGTCCACTTCGGCAAGCGGGATGAAAGCATCCTTGCCGCCGAAGAACGCCAGCACCGGCGCTCGCAGCCCCGCGACGTAGTCGAGCGGTGACTTGTCGCCGCCGGGACCCGGCCGCCCCATCCCGCCGCCGTAAAAAGGCACCGCGGCCTTGACCTCCGAATTGCGGCAGGCGGTAAGAAATGCGACGCGGCCGCCCATGCAGAAGCCGACCGTGCCGAAGCTGGGTTTTGCTTCCTTCAGCCCCTTGAGGTAGTCGATCGCCGCCGTCATGTCCGCGACCACCTGCTCGTCGCGCAGCGTTCCCATCAGGCGCAGCGCGCCGGGCAGGTTGTCGTAGCCGACCACGTTGTCGGGCTGGCGAAAATAGAGATTGGGCGCGATCGCGATGAAGCCCTCGGCGGCGAGGCGCTCGGTAATCCTGCGGATATTGGCGTTGAGGCCGAACGCCTCCATCACCACCACCACGCCCGGGTAGGGGCCGCCCGTGGCCGGCCGCGCCAGGAAGCACGGCATCCGCTCGCTCCCGCTGTGTACGCTGACTTCCTGCTTGACGATTTCCATCGAATACCTCTCCTTGCACGCCGAGGCCGCGATCACCCGGCGTATCTCCCGGCGTATTTGTCGATCGAATCTCTCGCACACCTTGTCGGGATGCTCAAGCGCGCACGCCCCGGCAAGACGACGCGCAATGGAATCGCTAATATACGAGGGCCGCCGCGCAGCGCGCGCGCCGACATCGCGATGATCCCGCTGCGCGACAACGTCGCCCGCCACCGCCTCAGCCCCATCAACACGCTGCTCATCGCGGTCAACGCCGTCGTCTTCATTCACGAGGTCGCGTTAGGCAGCCGGGTCGGCGCGTTCGTCGCACGCTACGCGATGGTGCCAGCGCTGGTCAGCGGAGCCCATCTGCGCACGAGCGTTTGGATCGGACGCCGGCCCTGGCCGCCGCTGACTCTGGTGACGGCGCTCTTTGTCCACGGCAGCATCAGTCACCTCGTCGGCAACATGCTTTATCTCTTCATCTTCGGCCCCGCGGTCGAGGAGCGTAGCGGCGCGATGCGCTACCTGTGGTTCTACCTGGCCAGCGGGCTCGCGTCGGGAGCGGCGACGGTCGCGATGGCGCCCGCGTCGCGGGTGCCGGTAATCGGCGCCAGCGGCGCGATCGCGGGGGTACTTGGCGCCTACTTCGTGCTCTACCCGCGCGGGCGCATCCTGGCGCTCTTCCCGCCGTTTTTCCTCTTTGAACTCCCGGCGGTGGTTTACCTGATCTTCTGGTTCGCAGTGCAGCTCTACTGGGGAATCGTAAGCGGCGCGGCGGGTATCCTGGTGGGCGGCGTGGCTTGGTGGGCGCACGTTGGCGGTTTCCTGTTCGGCGTCGCCGCCGGGCCGCTGGTAGTGCGCGAGCCGCCGCGCCGGCGAATCGGACGAGGTCAGTAGGGCGGCTGCGGTCCGCGCCCGCGCTTGTTCACAGGTCGAGTCAAGCGGCGTGCGCGATCGCATGCTTGACCTGTTAACACTGTCTAAAGATCTGAGGTGACAATCTGTTACCCTGCTTGTCCGCGCTCGCTGCTTCGCCGATACTTGAGCGTTGTTGAGTGGAGAGGCGGTTGTGGCGGCGGCATCGACGGACGACATTCTCAGACGCGTTCCCCCGCAAAATCTCGAAGCCGAGCAGTCGGTGCTCGGCGCCGTCCTGCTCGATAACGAGTCGATCAACCAGGCGCTCGAGATCCTGAGCGCCGACGACTTCTACCGCGAATCGCATCGCGAGATCTTTCGCGTGATGGTCGAGCTTACCGACCGCAGCCAGCCGGTCGACGCCATCACCATGACCGACGCGCTGCGCACGCGCGGCCGGCTCGAAGCCATCGGCGGTCCGGCCTATATCGCCGAGCTCGCCGCCTGCGTCCCGACCGCCGCCAATATCGCGCACTACGCGCGCATCGTGCGCGAGAAGGCGGTGCTGCGCGCGCTCGCCTCAACCGCGACCGAGATCGCCTCGGCCGCCTACGACGCGCCCGCCCGCGTCGACGAATTCCTCGACGAGGCCGAACACCGCATCTTCGAGATCTCCGAGCGCCGCATCCGCGCCTCGTTCCACACGATGCACGAGCTGACCCGCGAGTCGCTCAAGATCATCGAGCGGCTCTACGAGCAGCGCGAGATGGTGACCGGCGTGCCAACCGGCTTCACCGACCTCGACCGTATCACCGCCGGCCTCCAGCCTTCCGACCTCATCGTGATTGCCGCGCGGCCGTCGATGGGCAAGACGGCGCTCGCGCTCAATATCGCGGCCTACGCCGCCACTGAAGCGCAGCCGCGCCGCGGGGTGGCCTTCTTCTCGCTCGAAATGTCCAAGGAGCAGCTCGTGCTGCGGCTGCTGTGCTCCGAGGCGCGGGTGGACAGCTCCAAGGCGCGCGCCGGCTATCTCGACCAGCGCGACTTTCCCAAGCTCGCCCAGGCCGCGGGACGGCTCGCCGAAGCGCCGATCTTCATCGACGACAGCTCCGACACCACTCCGATCGTGCTCAAAGCCAAGTGCCGGCGCCTGGCGCGCGACTCAAGTGCCAACCTCGGCCTTATCATCGTCGATTACCTGCAACTGATGCGCTCGGCGCGACCGGGCGAGTCGCGCGAGAAGGAGATCGCCGAGATCTCGCGCTCGCTCAAGGCGCTGGCCAAGGAACTCAACGTTCCGGTGATCGCGCTCTCGCAGCTCAACCGCCAGGTCGAAACACGCCCCGACCGCCGTCCACTGCTCGCCGACCTTCGCGAGTCAGGGGCGATCGAGCAGGACGCCGACGTAATCGCCTTCATCTACCGCGACGAGATGTACCATCGCGATTCCAAGGAGCCCGGGGTCGCCGAGGTGATCGTCGCCAAGCAGCGCAATGGCCCCACCGACACCGCCAAGCTGACCTACATCAGCCAGTTCACCCGCTTCGAGAACTACGCCCCCGAAGACAGCGTGTACGGCGCCGAGGAGAACTGACGGGTCCGATGGGATTCATGCCTCATCCGACCCTCCTCCTCGTGTCATCGCGAACGGAGCCTGCGAAGTAAAGGATCTCGCGCCGAGCTGCTCGGCGTGGTTTCGCCGACGAAGCCTTCCGCACGGCGCTGCCGCGCAATTGCATAGCGCGGGCGCGGCGAGTTAATTTGCGACCAGCATTTTCGGAGGGCGCGCATGAACCGCTGGAAGATTGGCGACGTCACGATCACCCGCGTCGTCGAGATGGAGACCACCTCCAAGGCCACCTTCGTGCTCAAGGACGGCACGCCCGAGAATATCCGCACCGTCCCCTGGCTGCGCCCGCATTTCGCCGCCGAGGACGGCAAGGTGATCATGAGCGTGCATGCGCTGGTGGTCGAGTCGCAGGGTCTTCGCATCATCGTCGATACCTGCATCGGCAACGACAAGCGCCGCCCGTTCCCTGGATGGAACATGCTTCAGCTGCCCTTCCTCGCCGATCTCGAGAGGGCCGGCTTTCCGCGCGACTCGATCGACCGCGTCCTGTGCACGCACTTGCATGTCGATCACGTCGGATGGAACACGATGCTGGTTAACGGCAAATGGGTGCCGACGTTTGCACGCGCCCGCTACCTCATCGGACGCAAGGAATGGGAGCATTGGTCCACCGTCGAGGCCGCCGACACTCGCGACATCCTCGACGACTCGGTGAGGCCGGTGTTCGACGCCGGCCTCACCGAGCTGGTCGAAAGCGACCATCGGATCACCGACGAAGTGCGGCTGGAGCCGACTCCCGGCCACACGCCCGGCCATCACAGCGTGCGCATCAGTTCGCGCGGCCAGGAGGCCGTGATCACCGGCGACCTGATGCATCATCCGGTGCAGATGGCGCATCCGGAATGGGGCAGCTTTTTCGACTCCGACTACGAGCAGGCGATCAAAACCCGGCGCGAGTTTCTCGCGCGCTACGGCGACAAGCCAATTCTCGTGCTGGGAACGCATTTCGCCACGCCCACCGCCGGACGCATCGTGCGCGACGGCGACACGTGGCGGTTCGCAGTTTGATTCAGAGGGCGAGCGTCGCAGCCCGCCCTTCTTCCGGTTGACCCAGGCGAGGCGCCTGCGGCCTGCCCCGGGGTGTGACTTATCCCCGCATTTTCGCTATTGGCGTCGCTGGAGTTTGTATCGCAACCAGAAAGGAGTGCACCTGCGATGGCCGACGAAACCGCCGCCGCCCCGCCCCCTGACCGCGAGCAGATTGCGCTTGCGATGTGGGACAAGCGGATGCGCGCGGCGCTCCGCCCCCTGATCACGAAGAAAATCATCACCGAGCACAGGCGCGACCCGCTGGGCCATCACAGCGACGCTCTCAACCGCGTGCTCAACTACATCCGCCGCCGCGCGCCTTGGGGCAAATGCGTGGTCGTCTGCACCAAGCCGTTCAAACAGTGGCGCGTGGCACGCCTGCCCGGCGCCCGCGGCCAGGTGCCCGTGTTCATCGACGAGCGCACGTACAACTCCGAAGCCAAGGCGATGCACGCAGCGTTCCTGGTGCGGATCGAAGAGCTGATGCGCGACTAGGCGGCGCGCCTGCGCTCAGCGCGGCCGCCCGCTCGATTCTGACGGAGACCTACAGTCATGGCCGAAACTTCCATCCACGGATACAGCGATCGGATAAGCGTCGCGCCCGGCGAGCGCATCCGCTTCATGGTCAGCGTCGAGGGCGCGGCGCGCTACCGTGCCGACATCGTGCGCCTCATCCATGGCGACGCCAATCCCGCGGGTCCAGGCTTCAAGGAGGAAGTCGTCGAGACCGCAGTCAGCGGCGACCACCCCGGACGCACGCAGCCGATCCGCGCCGGCTCGCACGTGCTCATCGACGATCCGGGCGGCCTGCTCAACGTAGGGAATTCAATCACCGTGCACACCTTCATCATGCCGACCACGCCCGCGAAGGGCGTGCAGGGAGTCGTCACGCGATGCGACCCGGAGCGGCGGATGGGATGGGCGCTGCTGATCGATGGGCAAGGACGGTTGGCTCTGTGGCTGGGCGACGGCGCCGGCCGTCTCGTACAAGTCGCGGCGACGACGCCGTTGATGGCGGGGATATGGTACTCGGCGGGCGCAAGTTACGACGGAGCCACCGGGCGCGCGATCGTGCATCTGGCACCGGTGGTCAACTCGTACAACTCGCGGGTCGGGCCGGTGGCCGCGCTGGCGGCGCCGGTCGTGCGTGAAGTCGATGTCGAGCGCGTCGATTTCCACTCGCAATCGGCGGCGGTAATCGCCGGTTGGGCCGAAGGAACGTCTACTGCGGGCGCGACCCTCGTCGGCGGCCATTATAACGGCAAGATCGATCGCCCGCGCGTTTACGGCCATGCGCTGAGCGCGGACGAACTGGCGGGACTCGCGGCAGGACGCGAGCCGGACAGCCGGGGGCTTATCGCGCGATGGGATTTCGCCGACGGCATCGGTCCCATCGGCATCCCGAGCGACCGTGTCACCGACGCCTCGGGCAACGATCTGCATGGACGATGCGTCAACGCGCCGGCGCGCGCGGTGACCGGGCACAACTTCAGCGGCCGCGAGGAGCACTTCATCCATGCCCCGGCCGAGTACGGGGCGATTCATTTTCACGACGACGACCTCGAGGACGCGGGATGGGAGCCCAGCTTCGAGTTGATAGTGCCCGACACGATGCGTTCCGACGTTTACGCCGCGCGGGTGCGCGCCGGTAATGCAGTGGACTACATCCCGTTCTTTGTGCGTCCGGCGAGCGGTCGTCCCACCGCCCAGGTGCTCTTTCTCGCGCCGACGGCGAGCTACATGGCTTACGCTAATGAGCATCTCGGCGTAGACGTGGGTGTAGGCGACGCAATCATGGGCCACACCACGGTCCTCCAGCAGGAGGACCTCTACCTTTGCGCGCATCCCGAGCTGGGGCTTTCAACCTACGACCATCACTCCGACGGCAGCGGCGTGTGCTACTCGTCACGGCTGCGCCCGATTCCCAACATGCGCCCCAACTACCGGCACGAGACCGGCTCGCTGTGGGGCTTCGCCGCTGACCTCGATCTCATCGGGTGGCTCAACGCCAGGGGTATCCGCTACGACGTCGCCACCGACGAAGACCTGCATCGCGAAGGCGCCGCATTGCTCAGAAACTACCGCGTCGCGCTCACCGGTACGCATCCCGAGTACTACTCGTCCGCGATGCTCGACGCGATGGAAGCGTTCCTTGGCTCGGGCGGGCGCCTGATGTACCTCGGCGGCAACGGCTTTTACTGGGTGACCTCGTTCCATCCCGACAAGCCCCATTTGATCGAGGTGCGCAAGGCCGAGGGCGGCTCGCGGGCATGGCAGGCGCAACCCGGCGAGTATTTCCATAGCACCACCGGCGAGCGCGGAGGCGTATGGCGCAATCGCGGACGCGCGCCGCAGAAGCTGGTCGGGGTCGGCTTCGCCGCGCAGGGATTCGACCGCTCGTCGTACTTCCGCCGGATGCCCGACAGCCGCGACCCGCGCGCGAGTTTCATCTTCGCCGGCGTCGGCGAGGACGAGCTTATCGGCGACTTCGGCCTGGTCGGCGGCGGCGCGGCGGGCCATGAACTCGACCGCTACGATCTGTCGCTCGGCACACCGCCCAATGCGATGCTGGTTGCATGCTCCGAGGGCCACAGCGACAGCTACCAACGGGTGGTCGAGGAAATCTACTTCATGTACCCGGGCGCGGGCGGCACCCAGGACCCGGGCGTGCGCGGCGATATCGTGTACTACACCACCGCCGGCGGCGGCGCGGTCTTCTCCGCCAGCTCGATCGCGTGGTGCGGCAGCCTTTCGCACAACAACTACGACAACAACGTCTCGCGCATAACGGCTAACGTCCTCGAGCGCTTCCTGAGTGCCGAGCCGCTGCCGGCTACGTCGTGACCGTTTACAGATGCTCCCTTCAATCGGGCGGGCCGGATAAAGTCCTGACAGGCGCGCCCCGCGCGGGCGCGGACACGCGATGACGAGACGTCAGGTCGGAACGGTCGCCGAGCTGTGGCGTTACCCGGTCAAGTCGATGCGCGGCGAGCGCGTCGCGGAGGTTATGGTGACCGAGCGCGGCGCGGCGGGCGACCGGCTGTGGGCGATGCGCGAGCTCAAATACGGCGGGATCATGAGCGCGCGCCTGTTCGCCGCGATGCTCCAGTTGCGCGCGACCTGCGAGAGCCAACCGGCGAGTGCCACGACGCCCCGGGTCAGGATTGAACTGCCTGACGGCGCTACAATCCACGCCGGCGATCCCGGCGCCGACGAAATTCTTTCGTCGCTGTTCGGCTTCGCCGTGCGCCTGGAACGTCCGCGCGAGGGGCCGCTCACGATGGAAGAGATCGCGGCGATCCGCGACGGGCGTGCCTTCCTGCCCCCGCGCGACCTCTACGACGAGGACGTCCTGCATGTGCTCGCAAGCGGCACTCTCGCCCATTTGCGCCAACTGCGCCGGGGCGACTCAGACTTCGACGTGCGTCGCTTCCGCCCGAACATCTACGTCGACACCGGTAGCCGCGCTGATTGCTTCGTCGAGGACGAATGGCTCGGCGGCGAACTCGAGATCGGCGCCGATGGCATGCGGGTGGTCGGGATGCGGCCGGCGCTGCGCTGCGCGCTGACTATCCACGCGCAGGCCGAGTTCGGCCCCGACCCCGCGATCCTGCGCACGGCCGCACGGCATCACGACGCCTACGTCGGAGTATTCGCCTCGGTCGGCGCTCCCGGCCGCATCCGAATCGACGATCCCGTCTGGCTGCTGACGGAACGCTCGGCGGCGTGCTAAAGCGAGACGGATAATCGGTGCGAGCACGCCATTCGTGCCGGGATTTTGGGGAGCATCAAGATGGCCAATCTGCTTGAAGGAAAAATCGCTCTGATCACCGGCGCCGGCAGCGGAATCGGGCGCGTCGCCGCGCTAACCTTCGCGCGCGAGGGCGCTACCACCGTCTGCGCCGACGTCAACCGTGAAGGAGCCGAGGCGACCGCCGCCGCCATCCGCGAGGCCGCAGGCAAGGCGGAATCCACGACGGTGGACGTGAGCGACGACGCCCAGGTGCAGGCGCTGATCGCGCGGATCGTCAAAACCCACGGCCGGTTGGATTGCGCCTACAACAACGCTGGCATCGAGGGCGACGTCATCGACACCCACGAAACCTCCGAGCGCAACTTCGACCGCGTGATGGCGATCAACGTCAAGGGCGTATGGCTGTGCATGAAGTACGAGATTCGCCAGATGCGCAAGCAGGGCGGCGGCGCGATCGTCAACACCGCTTCGGTCGCCGGCCTCTCGGGCTTTCGCAGCCTGCCGATCTACGTCGCGAGCAAGCATGCGGTGGTCGGCCTGACCAAGAGCGCGGCGCTCGAAAACGCCGAGGCCGGAATCCGGATCAATGCGGTCTGCCCCGGCCCGGTGGATACGCCGATGATGGAACGAATCACCAACAACGAGGGACAGCCGAAGCGCAAGGACTTCGAGGCCTTCGTCCCGATGCATCGTTACGCCGTGCCGCAGGAGATCGCCAACGCGGTCGTATGGCTCTGCTCGGAGCAGGCGTCGTACGTCACGGGCTTCGCGATGCGCGTCGACGGCGGCGTGGCGGCCTCGTAGCGTCGCCGCAAAGCGTCCGGCGAGCTGTGCTAGCCGCCTGCCCTCTGGCTCAGCCTGATCCCGAGCTGCGCGGCCGCGTTGCCGCCGAACATTCGCGCCAGGGTCGCTTCGTCGATGTGCGCGCGGCTCATCGCGTCGATGGCGTCCCACGCGCTGGTGGTGTCCTGGTGCGGGTAGCGCGAGCCCCAGATGACTTTCTCGGCGAAGGAATGGGGCAGCTTCCGGATCAGCCGCTCCTCGGCGTCAAAGCCGAGCATCACGTTGCCCTGCTCCCACATCTCCTCGGTGTCGGTGCGCACCGGGTAGTGATGGAGAAGCGGGATGGTGCGGGTCGAGGCTTCCATCTTCTCCAGCACCTCTTCCATCCACGACGCCTTGCCGTGCGCGACCACCACTTTCATCTTCGGATAACGCTGCATCACGGTGAACGCGATCAGCGCGGCGGCGACGAACATGTGGTTGTCCAGCCACGGGGCGAGAATTTGCGCGATCGGATGGCCCAGCGGCGGCGAGGCCGCAAAGAAAAAGCTTTTCGCCGGGCCGCCGCCGGCCGCCGGCCCGCCGCCCGCGTTGAGTACCAATGCGTGCTGATTGATCCGGCCCTTGATCTTTTCGAAAAATGGGCCGTGCGAGGTCCACTCCGGATTCCATAGTCCAGCGGTCGGATGCACGGCGGCCGCAATCCCGAGGCTTTCGAGCTCGGCCCACAGCGGCTCGAAGTAGGGATGGGTAAAGTAGCGTCCCTCGATGAACATCGGGCGGATGAAGGCGGCGCGCAGGCTTGGAATCTTCGAGATCCGCCGCAGCTCCTCGACCGTGTAATCCATGTTCTGCAACGGGACCATCGCGGCCGCGAACAGCCGCTCCGGCGCGATCTTGCAGAAATCCGCAACCCAGTCGTTGTAGGCGCGGGCGAGCGCGTAGGCAACGTCGGGATCCTCGACCAGATGGAACCCCTCGGCGAACCAGGTCGGATAGAGCAGCGCCTGATCGACGCCCATCGCGTCCATGTCGCGCAGACGCGCGTGCGGGTCGCTCGCGCCGGCGCAGGCCGGATGGCGGACGTCGGGATCGAGTTCGCCAATCTGCTCCCACGTCATTCCGGGACGCCAGATCGCGTGGCGCGGGATGTTGGGGTTGACGGTGTCGCGGAAGGCCTTGCCGTTGACCTTGAGATAGGAGCCGAACTTGCCCTCCTCGCGCCAGAGCGCGTGTCTGGCCAGCGTGCGATACTCGGGCTCGACGTACTTTTCCCACAGCTCGCGCGGCTCCACCACGTGGGAGTCGGCGTCGAAGACGGCAAAGTGTTTCCTGCTCATGGCTGATGCTCTCGCACACCCGTCCGCAGCGCGCGATTACGGCGCTAGCGGCGGAAGGCTGACTCCGGTTTGAGCGCCTCCTTGATTTCCGCCTCGGTCGGCCACCAATCGGGCCGCTCGATTTCGGTTACGCGGTCGCGGATGAAATTCCTCGGCGCATCGATGTGATACAGCTTGCGCGCGTTCTCGCCGAGGAACTTGGCCTGATAGGACTCCGGCAGCTCGCAGCTGCGCATCGTCTCGATTGCGCGCCAGGCGTCGTCGCCGTCGTGATGGTAGACGTCGGAGGACCAGGCGAGAATGTTCTCGTAGAACTCTGGATAGCGCGAGGGTGGCGCCTCGTCGCCTTCGAAGCCGGTCACGCAGTGCTCGAAGAAGGTCTCGCTGGGAAGCCGTTTGAGCGGCGGCAGCTTGCGCTCGTTGCGGTAGAGCTTGTAGGCCTTATCGCACTCGTCGAGCAGGAAGCTCAGCCAGGTCGAGGAGGCCTCGAACACGGCCGCGCGGACCTTGGGGAAGCGCTCGAAGAATCCCGTCATCAGGACCATCACCACCCACAGCGCTGCCTCGGCCTGGAAGTTCTGCACGTTGGTGAGGAACGAATGCGGCAGCCCGGCGGAGCTGGCGGTGAGCGAGATCAACTCGGCACCCGAGTGCTGTTCAGTATAGCCCGGCGGCTTGAGCGAGCCGAAGGCCGGAAACGGATGCATCCCGTAAACGACTCCGGTCTCCTCCATCGCCCTCCATAGCCGCGTGTACTTGGGCTGGATCGGGTAGTTGCCCATCGCGTCGATCGGCCGAATCAGCCCGACGCGGCATCCCTTGGCCGCCACCCGCAAGAGCTCCTCTTCGGCGTACTTGGGATTCTGCATCGGCAGCATCGCCGCGAAGTACAGCCGCTCCGGGTTCGCCTGGCAATACTCCCAGGCCCAGTCGTTGTACGCCTTGCACATCGCGCGCGCGCCCTCGGAGCTCTGGATCCAGGGATAGGTGTCGATGTCGGTGGGGATAATCATCACCTGGTCGATCCCCTGGACGTCCATGTCACGCAAGCGCGGCTCGGGCAAATAGGAGCCCTTGTGATCGAGGTAGTCGGCCTGTTCCTTGTTGATCGCGCTCTTGCGGCTGAGGTTGCGGACATTGAAGGCGCGCTGGATATCGTGCTTCAGTCCGGGGCCGGCCAGCGTCAGCACGTTGACCTGCCCGACCATCCCGCCGTAGCGCTGCGAGCCAAGACCCGCGCCGGCGAGCCCGTTGACGACGAGCTGCTTGCTCTCCGCGTCAAACCACATCGAATTGCGCAGAGCGTGGAACTCATCCTTGGTCAGGTAATCCTTGGCCCGCTCCCACAGCCACGGCGGCTCGGTGACGTGCGCATCGCAGTCAAAGGTCGGAAAATTTTTCGTCATTGGCGCAAATTTCTGAACCGGCATCGCGCACCTCCGCTGACTGTCGTCCTCCGGCTAATACACCTGCTTAAGTTCTGTCACTCCGCCCGTCAACTTTCCAGCCACGCCTCGGGCATCGAGACCACGCGGTGGCGGGCGAAGATCGCGTCGATTTCCTTCATATCGGCCTCGGAGATCGACCATCCCAGCGCGCCAAGGTTGTCGTCAACCTCGCGCTCGTTGCGGCATCCGACCAGCGCCGTGCTGATGAGCGGATTGGAGAGCGTCCAGCGCAAGGCGAATTGCGGCAGGCTCTTGCCGTAGCGGCGCGCCATCGCCTTGAGCTCCTCGACCGCACGCAGGTTGTTGAGGTAGTGCTCCGGGCCGAACAGATGTTGGAACAGGTTGAGGTTGGCCATCTGGCCTCGGCGCGAGCGCCAGTCGCTCTTCTCGAAAGCCATCTCCTCGGTCAGGGTGCCGGTGA
This sequence comes from Candidatus Binataceae bacterium, assembly GCA_035650475.1. NCBI lineage: Bacteria > Candidatus Binatota > Binatia (SeqCode) > Binatales (SeqCode) > Binataceae (SeqCode) > Binataceae bacterium (SeqCode). The sequence goes on along the minus strand of DASRHP010000009.1, from coordinate 621,968 downwards.
GCATGCCGTAGGCGAGCGAGCCGTAAGCCATCACGCCAACCCCGTGCTGGTGGAAGTAAGGGAAGATTTCCTTCTGCATCCGGCGGTCGAACATATTCCAGCAGTACTGCGCAACGTCCACCCGCCGGGTGCGCATGCAGGCCTGGATTTCCTCGAGCTTGAAATTGGAAAGGCCGATCGCGCGGACCTTGCCCTGCTGTACAAGATCGTCCAGCGCGCGCATCGTCTCGTCGAACGGCGTGTTCCGGTCCGGCCAGTGGATCAGGTAAACGTCCACGTAGTCGGTATCGAGGTTCTTCAGGCTGCGCTCGATCGACGCCGTTACGCGCTTGCGGCTGGAGTCGCGAAAGTTCGGCGCGTCCTTGTAGCCGACGCCGAACTTGGTCGCGATCACCGCCTCCTTGCGGCGCGCGCCGAGCGCCTTGGCGAGCGACTTTTCCGAGGCGCCAAAGCCGTAGGCCTCGGCGGTGTCGAAACAGTTTACACCCGCGTCGAGCGCGCGGTTGACCGCGCGGACGAAGTCGTTTTCCTCGATACTGCCGTAGCCGCCGCCGATCTCCCAGCAGCCGAAGCCGAGCGCCGAGACCTGGATCCCAGTCTGGCCGAACGCACGATATTCCATGATGTGCCTCTCCGCCGCCTTATGCGCGGGCGGCATCGCCTCGTCCGCGGGCTCGCCCTGGCAGGCCGGCCTCGCGGCGGTCGAGGCAATCGCTAGCATACGGCCGCCGCCGAATCCATGAAAGTTGCGGCGCTTTGGGCGCGCCTGCCGTACGGCAGGCGCGACTTTGCGCCAACGCGCGAGCATCTTCTCCCGTATCTCCAGATGTGCGCTGCAATAGGGCCGCCCGCCCTACTGGCTAGCCCTTGGCGACTGGCGCGGATGCGGGCGGCGGCGGCGCGGCTGACGCTGCCGGCTCGTTGCCGTTGGGCACATCATCGGCCGGGGGGTGATCGTCAGCCTCCGCGGCCGGCGGCGTCATCGGCAGTAGATTGGGAGTGCCAGGCACTGCCAGCGTGAGCGCGGGGTCGTGGGCGATCGCGTCGAGCACGCGGCGCGAGATCTCGTCGGAAACCTGGACTGCGTGGCGAGTGTCGGCGGGATAGCGGATCGTCATCTCGATCCCGCTCTGCCCGAGCCTCAGCCTGCTCTGCGGGCGCGGCGACTCAAGGCGCAGGTTGAGGTCGCGTTCGAGCTCGCGGTACTGGCGCTGCACGGTGTCGCGATAGCGCGCGTACACGTCATCGACCACTTCGAGCAGACGCTTCTCCGCCAGCCGGTAGTCGCATTCGGGCGCCAGCGTCAGCTTGAATTCGTTCCACACGAAGCTGGTCCCCGGGGCCTGGCGGAAGAAGTTGCCGTTGGGCTGGAAGACGATCGAATTGGGGAATACCACGACCCGCCCGGTCGGCTGGTTGGTTCCGCCGTCGCCCGACAGCTCCATCAGCGCCATCTTGAACAGCCCCAGCTCGACTACATCGCCATTGACGCCGGCGACCTGGACGCGATCGCCAACCCGGATCCCGTAGCGGCCGGTGACGAAGAAGTAGCCGGCGAAAGAAAGGATGACGTTCTGCAGGGCGACCGCTACCCCCGCCGCAGCCAGTCCCATCACGGTCGCCAGCGTCCCGAGTTCGGTGGCAAAGTTGAAGACCAGCACCAGGGCGACGAGCGCCGCCACCACCACCTTGCGCACCTGGAGCAATTGGCGGCGCCGGCGCAGGTCCTGCACGTAGCGGAAGGTCAGACTGCGCCAGACGATCGCCGCGGCAAAAACCGCGATCAGCAGGACGCCCAGCACAGCCAGCCGCATGATGAGCTGGCGCAACTGGGCTCCCGTGCGCTCCCTGACCAGCGCATCCCAGCGCTCCAGATTGGTCGTATATAGCTGGAGGACGACGAGCTGCTTGGCCAACGGCATCAGCGCGGCCACGAGCAGCTTGTGGCGGCGGATTAGCGCGTCGAACTCCTGCTTACGCCGGCGTACGGTGTCGAGATCGCCCACGCCGCCCTGCGCGGCAAGCTCATTGGCGCGCTGGTTGAGCGCTTGCAATCCAGTGACCAGCGGGGCGCGCGCCGCCTCCACAAGGCTCGCAAACCGGCGCGTTGCCGCCATCCGGTCTCCGAGCGCGTCGCGCTCGCGTCCCAGGCGCAGCATTCCCTCGATCGCGCCGAGCAACCCCACTCTCTGCGGTTGAGCGGCAGCGCCGGTGATAGGGCCTCGGCCAGCGGTGGCCGTTTTGCTCGAATCGCCGAGTTGCGGGATGCTCCGCTCAAGGGCGTCGATTTGGGGCGCGAGGCCGACCGACCTGCCCAAGCCGGAGGATGCCGCCTTGTCGAAATCGATAAAGGACTTGAAGGAATCGACGCGCGCCTGATTGAGCTCGATCTGGCTTTGCACGATCCCGAGCTGACGCGTCAGCTCGACGCGGCGCCGGCCGCTAGCCTTAGCGATCGCGGCCTTGAGTTGGTCCGCCTGTGCCTGCGCCTTCCGCAGGTCATCCTCGGCCTGCCCTTCCTTGGCCATTAGCGAGGACAATCCCGGAAGCCCTTGGCCGACTCCCACGGGTCCAGCGGCTCCTGCGGCGCCAACGACGTTGCCAACAGCGCCGGCCGGCAGCGCAATGAGCTGCGCTTCCCGCGCTTCGCTTTTGATCAGGTTGGCTCGTGCGCGGGCGTGCTCGAAGGCAAGTTGAACGATTTCAAGGGCCAGTTGGCGGTCGTCATCGAGATAGAGCATCTCGGCGGGCTGAGTCGCGAAATGCCCTTCGGTTGCCAGCCCGCGATACCAATCAATTGCCTGACCGAGAAAATTGAGCGTTTCGGCACTCTGATCGACGCGTGCCGAGGTAACGGTGGGACTCGCGGCGGAACTCGGACGGGCCGTCGCGTCAGCCGGCGCCGCAGCGGCCTGCAGCGCCGGCGCGCCCTTTGCCATCGAAGCCGCGCCCTTGCCGCCCGGCGCGGTTTCGGCTGTCGCAGCGGGCGAAGGCGCTGGGCCCGCCGCTCTCGCCGGGCGCGCACCTCCAGCAGCACACAGCGCGAACAGGCAGGCAACGAGCGCCAACGCATGCCGGCGCGGCCACGTGCACTGGGCGACCGCAGGCGACGCGCTCAGTTGCCCAACGCATCTCGCAACCGGCGCATCGGGCGCGCCACGTTGAAACCCTCGACTCATCCCGGCCATCCACCGGCCCGGCCGTATCCGCGGCCGGACCAGTGGTTCAGGCTAGCATCTGTGGCCGGATGGTTCGATCACCGCCGCATGCGTGGGTGCAAACACAGGTGCGGCGGCACCCGCGCCGCCATGCGCCGCAGGTAGTTCGCCAGCTTACAAACGGCCGGCGATGATCGCGCCTTAGCGCGCGTCGAGCGGGGATGACTTCCAGTTCGGAATCCCGGTGAGCGCGGCACGCACCTGTTTCAGGTTGGCTGCCGCCTCGTCATAGCGACCGTTGGCCAGTGCGATCTGGGCCGCACGGTAATCCGCTTCCGCAGTCGGGCTGTAAAACGAGGCGAGCTCGAACTGCCTGAGCTGATGGCGCGTCTGCGCGAGCTGGATACGCGTCTCGTTGAGCGTCGGCACGACGTCGGCGTGGATGGTCATCTGCGGCGTTGCAGGCAGGTCACCGGCAAATGCCGGCGCCGCACCCGCGCCGAGTATCAGCGCCAACGCGGCTGCACTCGCAATCTTGGATGCCTTCATTCGCTCTACCTCCTCCAAAGGCGCCGACGCCGCGCTGGTGCGCCCAAACGGCGGGGTCGCCGACGTCGGGATGCCAGGCAACGATTGCGATTGGCGTACCACGCGCGCCGAGCCGACACCGTCCGATTCACCGGCTGGCTTCAGCAATCGAAAAGCCTCAGAAATGCGGAGAAATTCGCCTGCCGGCGCACCTCCCGCCGGCCAATTGATAACGCGAATGCGCCCGCGCAGCTCGGGCGCCGCTGTGCATTCTCAAAATGCTTTCCAAATTGCGAGGAAGTCGGCGGCGAGGAAACAAACGCGGCGAGCCTTTCGGCCCGCCGCGTTTGCGTCAGAATCCATGGCTCTGACGCCGTGGTCTAGGCGTCAAAGTACAGCACGAACTCGTACGGATGCGGACGCAGGCGCGTCTGGCTGACCTCCTTGGACATCTTATAGTCGATCCAGGTTTCCACCAGGTCCTCAGTGAAGACATCGCCCTTGAGCAGAAACTCGTGGTCGCGCTTGAGGTTGTCGAGCGCCTCCTCCAGCGAGGCCGGCATGCTGGGGACCTCGGCCAGTTCGGCAGGAGTCAGTGCGTAAATGTCCTTGTCAAGCGGTTGGCCCGGGTCGAGCCTGCGCTGGATGCCATCAAGCCCAGCCAGCAGCATCGCAGAGAATGCCAGGTACGGATTGCAGGTCGGGTCGGGGAACCGAACCTCGATCCGCTTGGCCTTGGGCGACGGCGAGTACATCGGGATGCGCACCGCGGCTGAACGGTTGCGGCTGGAGTAGGCGAGGTTGATCGGGGCCTCGAAGCCCGGGACCAGACGCCGATACGAGTTGGTGCCCGGGTTGGTGAAGGCGGCGAGCGCTGGCGCGTGATGGAGGATGCCGGCGATGTAGTGCAGCGCCAGCTCGGAGAGCCCGGCATAGCCCGAGCCCGCGAACAGCGGAGTCTCGCCCTTCCAGATGCTCTGATGGGTATGCATGCCCGAACCGTTGTCGCCGAAGATCGGCTTGGGCATGAAGGTCACGGTCATGTTGTGGCGGATCGCCACGTTCTTGCAGATGTATTTGTACCAGGTCAGCCAATCGGCCATCTTGACCAGGGACTGGAAGCGCATATCGATCTCGGCCTGGCCGGCCGTGGCGACCTCGTGATGCTGTTTCTCGACGCGGATCCCGACGCGCTCCATCTCGCGCACCATCTCGGCGCGGATGTCCTGGAGGCTGTCGTTGGGCGGTACCGGGAAGTAGCCTTCCTTGTAACGCGGCTTGTAGCCCAGATTCTGGCCGTCGCGCCCGCTGTTCCAGAAACCCTCCTCGGACTCGATGTAGTAGAAGCTGGAGTGCTGGTTGGTGTCGTAGCGGATGCCGTTGAAGATGAAGAATTCGGGCTCGGGGCCGAAGTAGGCGGTGTCGCCGAGCCCAGTCGATTTGAGATAGGCCTCGGCCTTGCGCGCGACGTTGCGCGGGTCGCGCGTGTAGTCGGCGCGCGTGATCGGGTCCGAGATGTTGCAGATCAGCGTAAGCGTGGGCTCTTTGGTGAACGGCTCCATCACCGCCGTGTCAGGGTCGGGAATAACGAGCATGTCGCTGGCGTCGATCGCCTGCCAGCCGCGGATCGAAGAGCCGTCGAAGCCGAGCCCTTCCTCGAAGGGCGATTCGTCGTGAAACTCGCTGATGGGCACGCTGAAGTGCTGCCACTGGCCCAGCAGGTCCATGAACTTCAGGTCCACCGACGTGGCGCCCTTGTCCTTGATCATCTGGAGAACTTGTTTGGGAGTCATCGGACGCGTAACCCTCCTGGCCGCTTAGGGGACGGCCAACCCCGTTGCATCGTAACTTAACACACGCGGCAAGCGCCGCAGGTTTCAAAACTTCGCGGCCGTAACAAGAACTGTACCGCCGCGGCAGGTTCTGCCAAGGCGGAATCGGATGCGGCGACTGCCAAGGTTTTCTGTCACGAAAATCCCTCTAACGCAACGCCCCCGAGGACGCGCTGACGCCCGTTTGGGCAGCACGATGCTGAAGGCGCGGGCTCGCATGCGGCGCGGCCTGTTGCGCTTGGCCCGACCTTGTCCGGCAGTTTCCTCGCTTGATCGCCCTCGCAAGCCCGCGGCTACGGGCGAGCCTCAGTGCGTGAATTTGAGCAGCGCAAAATACAGGCCAAGCAGCGCCAAGCCCATCGGCATCCCGACCTTCGCCCATTCGCCCGTTCCGATGCGCAGCGCGCCAGCGGCGATGATGTTGGGCACATTGCCCGGGATCAGCATCCCGCCCGCAACCAGCAATGCCAGTATCGCCGCGCGCGCACGTGCCAGCTCCATCGAGTGGATCTCCAGTGCGACCAGCGTCGCATTGTCCATCACGGCCGAAATGGTGTTGGCCCAGAACAATGCCTCGTGGCTCAGCATCGGCACGTAGCGCAGCGCAAGGGGCGCGAAGGCGTGGCTCACCAGCACCAGCGCCGCGACGAATACATAGACCTTGAAGCCCTGCAACAGCGACGCTGCCAGCGATTCGCGCACATGCGCCCGCGCAAGTACGACTGCCGGAGCGGGGCCATCGGCGCGGCTGCGCGCGGCGAACACGGCGCTGACGGCCGCGCTAATCACGATTGCGGGCACCACCCACAAAGCGAGCAGCCGGAACAAGCCGCCGAAGCCGAGCCCCAGCGCTCTGGCCGCCAGCGTGGAGAGGGGTTCGCCCAGCGGGGTGAGCGCGGCGCCGAAGCCGATCGCGAAGCATCCAGCGATCGTCACGCGGGCGCGCGCGCGGCCCTCCAGCCGCATCAGCCCGACCGTCTCGACCAGCACCAGGGCCGCGACTATCGCAGTGATTAGACTCGAAACCATCGCGATCACAAACACCGCGGCGGCGCATAGCAACGGACGGGCAACGCGCGCCCTCAGTCGCGTCATCGCGCGGTCCATCGCCCCGCGCAGCGAATCGAAAGCGACGCCGGCGACGATCACCGCCAGCGTGATCCAAACCGGTTCCATAGCAGCCTCGCCAATCGCCTTAAGGCTCCAGGCCCCGCCCAGCGTCATCGCGGCGACGCCCATCACGAAGAAATACGCCTCGATGTTGCGTTCGATGACGTGCGAGACAAGTGGCCCCAGAAGCAGCAGGCCGATCAGCGCCAGGGCGACTGCGGGATGCATGATTCGGTCGAAGTCCGGCGCTTCGCCGGCGCCATCCGCTTTTTATAGAAAACGCGTGAGCGAGTCGATTCGGCCAACCGCAGCGCACGCGTCCGATCGCGGGCCTAAACCGGTCGCCGCCGGCTTGATAATAATGTTAACCGTATGGATGGCGGCCGCTGCCCGGCCAGGAAGCGCGGCGTCGGCCCCGCAAACCTGCTTCATCGAAGGTGACAACGAGATGGATTTTGAACTGACCGAAGCGCAACAGGAAATCGTGCGCGGCGTGCGCGCGCTGTGCGAACGCTTCAACGACGAGTACTGGCGCGCCAAGGACGCCGCCCACGAATTCCCGCATGACTTCTACCAGGCCGTGGCCAAGGCCGGGTATCTCGGCGTCGCCATCCCCGAGGAATTCGGCGGCAGCGGGCTCGGCATCACCGAGGCCGCGCTGGTGATGCGCGAGGTCGCCTACGCGGGGGCGATGAACGCGGCGAGCTCGATCCATTTGTCGATCTTCGGACTTACGCCGATCGTCCTGCACGGCAGCGAAGAGATGAAGCGCCGCCATCTGCCGCGGATCGTCAGCGGCGAGCTGCACGCGGCCTTCGCCGTTACCGAACCCGACGCCGGTAATGACATCACCCACATCAAGACCTTTGCCCGGCGCGAGGGCGACTATTACGTGATCAACGGGCGCAAGGTGTTCACCACCAAGGCGCAGGAAGCGCACAAGATGCTGCTGCTGACGCGCACCGCGCCGTTCGAGAAGGTGGCGAAGAAAACCGAGGGGATGAGCCTGTTCTTCGCCGACCTCGACCGCGGCGCGATCGAGGTGCGCGAGCTGCTCAAGCTGGGCCGCCATGCGGTGGACACCAACATGCTCTTCATCGACAATCTCAAAGTCTCGGCTGCCGACCTCATCGGTGAAGAGGGCAAGGGCTTCCGTTACCTGCTCGACGGGCTCAACCCCGAGCGCATCCTGATCGCCGCCGAGGCCATCGGGATCGGGCGCGCCGCGGTGGACAAGGCGGTGCGCTACGCCAAGGAACGGGTGGTCTTCGGCCGGCCGATCGGCCAGAACCAGGCCATCGCGCATCCGCTCGCCGACGCCTACGCCAAACTGGAGGTCGCCGAGCTGATGATGATGAAGGCGGCCTGGCTGTTCGACCATCGCAGGCCCTGCGGCGCCGAGGCCAACATCGCCAAGCTGCGGGCGGCCGAAGCCGGCTTCGAGGCCTGCGATCGCGCGGTGCAGACGCTGGGCGGCTACGGCTACATGCGCGAGTACGACGTCGAACGTTACTTCCGCGAGTGCCGGATGCTGAAGATCGCGCCGGTCTCGCAGGAGATGGTGCTGAATACGATAAGCGAGCACGTGCTCAACCTGCCGCGCTCGTACTGACCTCGCAGGGCGGCGGGCCCAACGACTATGCGCAAGGGCACGATGGTGATTCTGCTGGTTGCGCTCGGCTTTGTCGGGATCGTTGCCAGCCTGCTGAAGAACAATGAGCCGGTCAAAGTGCTGCAGAGCCGCATGGTGCGCAATGGCTCGGAGGTCTTTGTCGAGGGCCGCCTGCGCAACGCCGGCACCCGCGCCGCCGGCCCGCTCGATCTCGAAGTCCGCTACTACGCGCGCAACGGCGATGCGCTGGGGCGCGACGTCTTGACGATTCAGCCGCTGCGCGCGGGAACGGAGCGCGAGTTTCACACCCCGATCCACAACCTCGGCACCGCCAACAGCTACTCAATCTATCTCAACCACGGACGCAATCCGTACGGCAATTAGAATGGGATTTCCTGGGCCGGTGGAAGGAAACATGCGATGCCCAAGACCACTGAGCGCAGCTTCGGCGCCGCCATCCGCGAACGCCGCCGCCAGCTTGACCTGACCCAGGAGGAGATCGCCAGGCAGATCGCAACCTCGACGCCATACATAGGTCACCTGGAGTCCGGCAAGCGCCATCCCTCTGAAAAGGTGATCGCGCGCCTGAGCGAAGTTCTGGGGCTTTCCAGCCGCGAGCTGTTCTTTCTCGCCAACCCCGAGGCCCGCACGCTGGTCAACGGCGCGCCCGAGGAGCGCAGGCGTTCGGCGTGGGAGGACTTCCGGCGCGACTCGCGTTTGCGCCGCGTGCATAACATCAGCGCCGACGAGATGGAGCTGCTGGCCCGGGTCGCGGCGATGGGCGAGGTGCGCGCGCCGCGCGACTTCATCTACGTCCTCAACGCGGTGCGCCAGGCGCTCGGACGCTGAGGCCGATTCCGAGCGCGGGGCCGCCTGCGGCGCGCCGCAGTGGCGATAGCAATCGTGGCGCGCCCCAACTATGCTTGCGCGCGAGCGACCATGGGCGAACCCGCTCCAGCGCAAGCGGCGGCGGCCGCCGCGACCGGATGGCCGCGGCGTTACACCGTCATCGCCCTCTTCGCGCTCTCGACGGTGCTCTGTTACATCGACCGCGTCAACATCTCGATCGCGATCATCCCTCTCGCCCACGCCAAGGGCTACGACGCCGCCGCGCGCGGACTCATCCTGTCGGCTTTCTTCTGGGGCTACTTGTGGCCGCAACTGCCCGGCGGATGGCTGGCCGACCGCTTCGGCGGCAAACGCGTGCTCGGCGCGGGCGTTGCGCTATGGTCGCTGGCGACTTTTCTGACGCCGCCGGCGACTGCGTCGTTCGCGCTGCTGCTGTGCATGCGCGGGCTTCTAGGCGCGGGCGAGGCGCTCAACTTTCCGGCGATTCATTCGATCGCCGCGCGATGGGCGCCCGCGGGCGAACGCGCGCGCGCCATCTCGCTGCACTTGAGCGGCACCGCGCTCGGCACGATCGTCGCCCTGCTGGCGAGCCCGCCGATAATCATCGCCTTCGGATGGGAAGCGGTATTCTACCTCTCCGGCCTGCTCGGCCTCGGGTGGCTCGCCGCCTGGTGGTGGAAAGCCGACGACTGGCCCGAGAGCTCGGCGGGCGTGAGCACGGCCGAGATGGCGGTCATCCGCGCCGGACGCTCCGAGGTCGAGGCGGCACAGCAAATTCCGTGGCGGCGGATATGCGCCGAGCCCGCGGTATGGGCGATCGTTATCGCCCACACCTGCAACAATTTCGGCTTCTACATCCTGCTCCTCTGGCTTCCCAGCTATCTCGACCATACCTTCCAGGTGCCGCTCAAAAACCTCGGCCTGCTGGCGGTGGTGCCTTATCTCGCCGCCTTCGTCGTCGGCAACGTCAGCGGATGGATCGCCGACGGGCTTCAGGCGCGCGGGCTGCGGCTGACCGCGGTGCGCAAGCTCCTGCAATCGAGCGCTTTCGCCCTGGGCGCGGTTGCGATGTGCGCGTTGCCGGCCGCACACGGCGCAGTGGAGGCGGTGATGCTCGCGACGCTGTCGATCGGCGGCGGCGCGCTCGGAATGGGCGCCTTCGGCGTCAACCATCTCGATGTGGGACCGCGCTATGCCGGGATCCTGATGGGCATCTCGAACACCTTCGCCACGCTGCCCGGCATCATCGGGGTCGCCGCCACCGGCTTTATCGTCCAGGCCACCGGCTCCTACGCCGGCGCCTTCTACCTGGCCGCCGCGGTTTACACGGTGGGACTCGTCGCCTTCAACCTATGGGGCAGCGGCGAGCGCAGGCTGTAGCGGCGCCCGCGACGCCCAGCAGCGGGCAAAGGCGCCGCCGCTCCCGCTACTTCATCACGAGCTTGCTCAGCGCGGCGTGGAGCTCGGGTCCGGCGGCGATGAAGCCCTCGAGCCTGACGTGGCGGCGGTTAAAGCGCAGCGGATGGCCATGGATGTCGGTCATCACCCCGCCGGCTTCGGCGAGCAGCGCCGCGCCCGAGGCGATATCCCATTCGCTTTTGGGCGTGCGGGTGAAGGTCGCGTCGGCCTTGCCCGCGGCGACCAGGGCGAGCTTGTATGCGACGCTGCCGATCGGATTGACGATGAGCTGGTCCTTGTAGGCCTTCCACTCGCCGCGCGCGGTCTCGCTGCGGCTGGCGAGCACCACCGCGCGCGCCAGCCCCGCCGCCGCCGTCACGCGCACACGTTCGCCGTCGAGATGGCATCCGGCGCCGCGCGCGGCCCAGAACATCTCGCGCTTGACCGGATTGTAGGTCACGCCGAGCACGGGCACACCGTCCTCGGCCAGCGCAATCGCGACAACGAACTCCGGGATGCCCTTGATGAACTCCTTGGTGCCGTCGAGCGGATCGACGATCCACACTCGCCTGCGCGCAAGTCGCGCGCCGTCGTCGGCGGTCTCCTCGGAAAGCCATCCGTACTCGGGAAACGCGCCGCCCAGGCGCTCGCGCAGCGCGCGGTCAGCCTCGAGATCGGCGGTGGTCACCGGATTGTCGTGGCCCTTGGAATTGACCTCGAAGCCGCGCTCGCGGAAATGTCGGCGCAGGATGTCGCCCGCCTCGAGCGCTGCCGCCCGCGCAAGCTCGAGCTCGGCGGCGAACTCGCCGCCGCCCGCGCGCGCCTGATCGGCTCCCGACGCCGCCTGCGGGCGATCCGCCGGCGCCCGGTGTGATTCGCGCTTCATCGCTTGGCTCAGGGCTCGCCGCGCCGCAGCCGCTTGCGGCGCACCCGCTCGTAGGCGGTGCGCAGCGTCGCCATCATCTCCTCGCGTTTGTCATACAATCGGCGCAGCCGACGCGGCTTGCGCCGCTGCAGTGCGTAGGCGGTGATCAGCGGCAGCGCGACCGTACTGTCAACATAGCATACCACCGAATCCGGCAGCCGGTTGGGATCGATCTTGCCCCAGCTCACCGCCTCCGCGGGGGTGGCACCGCTGAGCCCGCCGGTGTCGGGCCGCGCGTCGGTGATTTGCAGGAAGTAGTCATGGCCCTTCTCCGCCACGCCCATCACCTCCTGTATCTGCGGCTCGGTCTGGAGCACGAAATTCTTGGGCGAGCCGCCGCCCAGGATGAACACCGCGCTCTTCATCCCCGCCCGCTTCGCCGCGTAGACGATCGCTGCAGTCTCGTTGACGTCGGCCAGCGGATCGAGCCTGAGCCCGTAGCCTTCGACTTCGAGCAGCGCCAGATTCATCCCGATCGACGAGTCGCCCGGCGACGACGTGTACACCGGCACGCCCGCCTCGTGCGCGGCGGCAAGCAGCGAGCGGCGGCCGAGCCTGAGCACGCGCTCGCGCTCAGCGACGTAGCGGCCGGCGCGGTAGTGGAACTCCGCGCTGCTCATCGAGCGCTGGAACTCCTCCTGGCGCGCGATCTGGCGGAAGAAAGCGTCGGTCGAGAGCAACACGCGGTAGTCGAAGAAGATGTCGTAGATCCGGACCACGCCCGCCCGCCGCAGCGCGACGTCGTCGGCCTCGGCCGAGCCCTGGAACATCTTGAGCCCCAGCCCGAAGTGGGTGTCGTGATAGAGGTTGGCCCCGGTCGAAACCATCCAGTCAACGAAGCCGTTTTCAATGAGCGGGATCAGGCACGACATCCCCAGCCCCGCCGGCGTGAGCGCGCCGGTCAGGCTCATCGCGACGAAAACGTCGTCGGCGAGCATCTTCTCCGCGAATAGCCGGCAGGCCTCGCGCAGGCGGCGGCCGTTGTAGGCGAGAAAGGCGCCGTCGATAAGATCGGCGGCGGTCATACTTCCGCGCACCGGCGCGGGATCGATCGGCGTGCCGCCGATCCGTGCTTTTCGTCGAGCCATGATTGCGTTCGCCGCGGGCGGGCCGCACGCGCCCGCCGATCTTCCCCGTCCTTTGTGCGACATCCGCGGCGCCGCGTGCGGGGCCGCGCGCGAAATCCTAGCGGCCCGCGCCGCGCAATGCCATCAAAGCCGCATCACGCTGAGCGATTGTCACAGTTCGCGACGGGCTGTTTGCTCACGCTTGGGCGGCACGCTGGGGCCCAATCCGAGTTTGCCACCCGCGCGCCGAGCACCTAAGATTGCGACGGGGAGAAGCTTCGCTAAGCCAGGGGACCGGCATGGCGATAATTGCTGTCAGTCAGCAGCTCGGCTCGCGGGGAATCGAACTCGGCCGGCTTGCCGCGCGGACGCTCGGTTACAGGTTTCTGAGCAGCGAGGACCTGATTGCGGAAGTCTCGCGCACGTATCACGTCACGCCCGAGCAGCTCGTCGTGGTTGACGAACGCCAGCCGCATTTCTGGTCGCGGCTGAAGACCGAGAGCGTACGCTTCATCTCGTTCTTCCGCGCGACGCTGCTGCGCGAGATGGCGGCCGACCGCGTGGTGGTCGTGGGGCGCTCGCCGGCGGTTTATCTGCCGCCCGTGGGATGCGGAATCAAGGTGCGCACGGTGGGCCCGTTCGAGGAGCGCGCCCGGCTGGTGGGCGAGATGGAAAAGCTATCGCCGGTCGCCGCCCAGCGCCGTGTGCGCGACTACGACCGCGAGGTCCGCGCACGCATCCAGACCCTGACCGGCGTCGATATTGAGGACCCCGCCTCCTTTGATCTCGTAATCAACGGCTTCGGCGCGCCGCTGGAATTCAGCGCCGCGGCGCTCGCCGCCTGGGCCGAACGCATCGACGCCCAGGTGCGTCCCGAGCAGTGGCAGCAAATGCGCGACGTCGCCACGGCCGCCCAGGTGCGCGCCGCCTGCCACGCCCATCCCAAGCTCGGCCACGCGCCGATCGAGGTCGAATGCAGCGCGGGCGCCGTGCAGGTGCGCGGCCCCGGCCTGGTGCCGCCGTGGGACGAGCTCGCCAACCAGGTCGCCAGCGGTGTCGAGGGCGTGCGCTCGGTCGCGGTCGAGGCCGACGAGACGCCTATCCCGGTGCGCCCCGACTGAGCCGCCGAGACCGCGCTCGGGCTACCAGATTATTACGGGGGACCTCGTAGGCGGCCAGTTTGCGGTCCGCGCTCAGCAGCACCAAACCTTCGATAGCGGCCTGTGCCATCAGCAGGCGATCGAAGGGACTGCGGCAGTAGCGGTCGTTGGCCGCCGCTCCCCGCCCCGCCCCGGCGCGTGCTAGGCTCGCTGCTCCATCGGCGGCCACGCGATGCGCGCACTGATCACTTTTCTTGCGACCGGATTGTACAGCGGCTACGCGCCCTACGCGCCCGGCACCGCCGGTTCGTTAGTCGGCGCGCTCCTGGTATGGGCCGTCACCGCGCCGCTGACGCGTCGCTCGCCGGTGGGCGGCACCGCGCTTATCGCCGCGATGTTCGCGGCCGGATGCTGGCTTGCCGGCCGCGCCGAGGAGATCCTCGGCCGATGCGACAGCCCGCATATCGTGATCGACGAGATCGTGGGAATGGCGATCACGATGTACCTCAATCCGGCGTCGTGGTCCGCAATCGCCCTCGGCTTCGCGCTCTTTCGGCTCTTCGACATCGCCAAACTCGAGCCCGCGCGCGCGATCGACCGCCGGATGCGCGGCGGTGCGGCGGTGATGCTTGACGACGTTGCGGCGGCCATATATGCGAACCTCGTGCTGCGTGCGCTCTGCCTTGCGGTCCCGCTCTGAGCGCGGCACACGGGCGTCTTTGCGCGGTCCGGCGCGGCCGGATCGAGGGAGCCAGCGATGATTCAGAAGGCGGTTGTCCTCTCCACCGGCGACGAACTCACCACCGGCCGCGTGGTCGATACCAACTCCAACTACCTCGCCGACAAGCTGAGCGAAATCGGCATCGACCTCGTCGCCGTGATTACGGTGGGCGACGTGCCCGAGCGGCTGGAATGGGCCTGGCGCACCGCGATCGGAATGGCCGACGTTGTGGTCTCGACCGGCGGCATCGGCCCCACCGCCGATGATCTGACAAACGAGACCGTCGCGCGCATCACCGGTAAGCCGCTCGTGCGCGACGCCGAGAGCGTCGAGCACATGAAGCGCATCTTCGCCTCGATCAACCGCGTGATGCCCGAGAACAACCTCAAGCAAGCCGATATCCCCGAGGGCGCCGTGATCATCCGCAACCCCCTCGGCACCGCGCCGGGCTTCCGGATGGCGGTGCCGCGCGACGGCGGCACCTGCCACCTGGTCGTGCTCCCCGGCGTGCCGCGCGAGATGAAGCCGATGATGGAGCAGACGGTGATCCCGTGGCTCAAGGAGAACCGCGGGGTCGACACGATCTATGCCGTGCGCGTCTTCCAGACCTTCGGCATCAGCGAATCCGCGCTCGACGAGGCGGTCGCCGGACTGATCAAGCCGGAGGAGGCGCGGGTCGCCTTTCGCGCAAGCTTCCCGCAGATCTCTCTGCGCGTGACCGTCGAGGGCCGCCCGGGCGAGGCCGAGCGCCGGCTCGCGGAGTTGTGCGAGCGCGTGCGCAAGCGCATCCCCAACTTCATCTACGCCGAGGGCGACGCCTCGATGGAGGAGGTGGTCGCCAAGCTGATGGTCGAGCGCGGCTACAAGCTGGCGGTCGCCGAATCCTGCACCGGCGGCCTTATCGGCCATCGCCTGACCAACGTGCCAGGCAGCTCGCGTTTTTTCGTCGGCGACTTCGTGACCTACGCCAACGAGCTCAAGGTGGCCGAGCTCGGCGTGCGCAAGGAGACGCTCAAGGAGCACGGCGCGGTGAGCGAGGAGTGCGTGCTCGAGATGGCGGCCGGGGCCCTCAAGCGCGCGGGCGCCGACCTCGCGATCGCGACCTCGGGCATCGCCGGGCCCGACGGCGGCAGCGCCGACCGCCCGGTAGGCACGGTGTGCATCGCGCTGGTCGGCGGCGAGGCGCGTGCCGCGCGCCGCTATCAGTTCAGGGGCACGCGCGACTGGGTGAAGCTGTTGACCTCGCAGGTCGCACTGGACTGGCTGCGCCGCTACGCGCTGGGCCTGCCGCTGAGCGAATCCGCCGCTTTCAGGCGGTGAGTTCCAGCTCTCCGGGCTGTCTTCCAGCCCGTCCTCTAGGCTACTTCCACCGGGACGGGCTTGCGTGCGCGTACAAAGGCGCTCATGAACTTGCCGTCGGCCATCGACGCGATGCGCTCGACGTCCAGCCCGGAGCCCGCGAGCATTCTGCGCGCGTCGTCGGCCGAGTAGATTCGCGTCGGCTCGATTTCAACCGCCTCGAAGCCCGCGCGTTCGAGCCGCGCGCGATAGTCGGATTCCTCCAGCGCGCCCGCCAAGCATCCCATCCATAGCTCGACGCTGCGCTTGATTTCCACCGGCACCGCGCCGCGGATTACGATATCCGACACCGCAAGCCGCCCACCCGGCCTGAGCACGCGCAGCGCCTCCGCCAAAACGCTGTCCTTGTCGGCCGACAGATTGATCACGCAATTGGAGATGATCACGTCAACCGACGCGTCGGGCAGCGGGATATTCTCGATCTCGCCCTTGAGAAACTCGACGTTGGCGACCCCGGCCTTGCGCTGGTTGTCGCGCGCAAGCTCGAGCATCTCGTCGGTCATGTCGAGCCCGTAGGCCTTGCCGGCGGGGCCCACCCGACGCGCCGACAGCAGAACGTCGATCCCGCCCCCCGAACCGAGGTCGAGCACGGTCTCGCCCGGCTTGAGCTCGGCGAGTGCGGTCGGGTTGCCGCATCCAAGCGACGCCGCGAGCGCCGCGGCGGGGACCGCGTCCGCCTCGCCGGCGCCGTAGAGATTCGACGTGATCGGATCGGTGCAACAGGAGCTCACGCTTGCGCAGCATGAACCGGCGGCGCGGGCGGCGCCGCGTGCGGCTTCGGCGTAGGTTTCCCGCACCTTTTCCTTGAGCTTCGCTTCTTCCATAACCCGAACCTCTCTTCGTTGAGTTACGATTTAGTCACAGCGCTGCCACCAGCATCCGCAGCCGCCTGAGCGCCGCCGGCACCAGGCAATAGCAGACCCGCGGGCCGTCGATTTCGCCCTGGATCAGCCCCGCTTCCTTGAGCACCTTGAGATGCTGCGAGACCGTGGACTGGGCGAGTGGAATCGCCTCGACCAGCTCGCCGCATACGCAGCCGTTGCGCGCCTCGAGCAGGCGGACGATCCGCACGCGCGCCGGATGGCCAAGCGCGCGCGCCAGCCGCGCCAGCTCCTCGTCGGCCGCCGCGACGCCTTGGGCGCTGGCGGACGCTTCGCCGGGGCCGGACGGCGGGCGCTTCGACAGAGGTTCGACAGCCCGAGCTTTCATCGTAAATCTACGATAAATGCCCGACCCGCAGAGGTCAAGCCTGGACTGTCGCCAGGCGGCCGCCGCGGTTCGCGGACTTCGCCAACGGAGCCCCACACGCGCGTTGCGACCAGGACCATGTCCGTGAACGCCCTGGCGCCGGCGCGCCTGAAACTCTGTCGCCGGCGTCTGGGCGAGCTTCCGGCCGCGGGCGCCCGACGGCCGCGCCTTGACATCGCAAGCCGTTGGCATCATTTGATGGGTTGAGCGGCAGCGATGACGCAGTACTGGCCATTTTCCAGCCTGATCCGCCACGGCGCCCTGCGCGAGCGCGTGATCGTCTCGCTCGACCTCGGCACGCCGCGCGAGGCGCTGCGCCTGGTCGATGAGCTGGCGCGCGTGGTTGGAATGTTCAAGGTCGGCAAGCCGCTCTACCTCAGCAGCGGGCCCGAATTCGTGCGCGAGATCCGGCGCCGCGGCGGCGAGGTCTTCCTCGACCTTAGGTTTCACGACAGCCCGCCCGCCGTATGCAAGGCGGCGGTCGAGGCCACCAGGCTGGGCGTACGCATGTTCGACCTCCATCCGCAGGGCAGCCTCGAGATGATGGAACGGGTGCGCGGCGAGGTGACGCGCATTTGCCGCGGCGAGGGTCTGCGCCGCCCGCAGATCGTGGCGGTCGCGATGCTGGCCGGGCTCAGCCGCGGCGCCCAACCGCCCGCCGACGGTTGGGCGCCACGGCGTGTCGTGCAGTTGGCCAAGCTCGCGCTCGACGCCGCGCTTGACGGTGTGCTGACCTCGCCGCATGAGACCGCGCGCGTGCGCGCGGCGTGCGGCCGACGCTTCGTCGTGATCAGCTCGGGACTCGGACGCAGCCGCGGATGGGAGGCCGCCGAGTATCCGTTCGGCGCCGCCGAGGCGGTACGTGCCGGCGCTGACTACCTCGTCGTCAGCGGCCCCATCTGGCGCGCCGCCGAGCCGCTGCGCGCGGTGCGCGAGATCACCGACGAGATGGAACGCGGGCTGCGCGCCAATCCGCGGCTCGCGCTCGAACTCTACCCCTCGCGTCCGTTTTGAAGGTGGCCGGTTGCGCAACTCCGCGGCCTGCGAGGCCACCGTCACCGCCGGCCTGACCAAGCAATCGGCGTGCATCTATCACGAGCGCCGCGTGAATTTGCTCGGCAACGGTTCGATTCGTTCCTCGGCACGCGTATTGTAGGGGGCTGATGTCCGGGGAGTACGGCAACCGATGCTGACGATCATGGGCGGCCTGCTTGCGCTCGCGGCCGGCGCGGGCTTCGTGGGAGCGCTCTCCGGCCTCGGCGGCGGCGTCTTTATCGTTCCCGCGCTGCTGATTTTCGCGCATGTCCCGATGCAGGTGGCGGTCGGCGCCAGCATGATATCGGTGGTCGCAACCAGCGCCGGCGCCAGCGTCGCCTTCGTGCGCGACGGCTGGACCAACCTGCGGGTGGCGATGGTGCTGGAGTGCGCGACGGTCACCGGCGCGGTCACGGGCGCCTACCTGGCCGGGATCATCCCAGGGTGGGCGCTCGAGCTGCTGTTCGCGCTGATGATGCTGCAATCGGCCTACTTCACGGTCAAAAAAGTCGGCGACTCGATCGTTGAGCGCAGCGATCCGCTGGCCGCCCGCCTGCAACTGGGCGGCGCGATGCCGGCCGACGGTGAGCGCGAGGAGATCCATTACGGCGTGGTCAATGTCCCGGGCGGCGCGATGCTGATGGTGGTGGCGGGGCTGATGTCAGGGCTGCTCGGGATCGGCTCGGGCGCGCTCAAGGTGATGGCGATGGATTACGTCATGCATCTGCCGCTCAAGGTTTCGAGTGCGACCAGCAACTTTATGATCGGCGTCACCGCCGGCGCGGGCGCCTTGGTCTTCCTCGCCCGCGGCGATATCGCCACCGTTATCGCGGCGCCGGTCGCGCTCGGGGTCACCGCTGGCGCGCTCACCGGCAGCCGCGTCCTGCCCTACGTCAACGTGCAGGCGCTGCGGACGATGTTTGTCGCGATCCTGGTGCTTATAGCGGTCGAGATGGGATGGCGGGCGTTAAGTGGCTTCTGAGCTGAGGAGACCGATCGACACGGGAGCCGACGAGGAACGCATCCTCCGCGTCTGGACTCCCATTATCCTGCGCACCATCCTGGTCGCCGCTATCGTGGTCCTCGTCGGCGGCCTGTTCAGCATGGCCTGGCAAAGCCCGGGCTATTACGTCGCCCACTTCCGCCGCCTGCAAAACGGCGGCCCCTATGAACAGCGCGAAGCGTGGTCGGACCTTGCGATAAGCGCGTTCCACGGCAACCCGCACGGGATCATGACAATCGGCCTGATGGTGCTGACGCTGGTGCCGCTCGCGCGCGTGGGGTTCTGCTTCCTGCTCTTCCTCAAGGAGCGCGACTACACTTATGTTCTGCTGACCGCGTACGTGCTCGCGGGGCTGATTTTCGGCGTCGTCCTGGGCAGAGTCGGCTAGCCAACGACTGCTCGCACGACTTGGAGCAAAGCTGATGGAAATCAAGGGGAAAGTTGCGGTTGTCACTGGCGGCGGCTCGGGGATCGGGCGCGCCACCGCCGTACGGCTGGCCGCCGAGGGCGCGGCAGTGATGGTCGCCGACCTCGACGAACGCAGCGCGCACGAAACTGTCGCGATGATCGAAGGCGGTGGCGGGCGTGCGGCGTCGGTGCTTGCCGACGTGACCGACGCTGAGCAGGCGCAGCGGATGCTCGAGCGGGCGGTCGCCACCTTCGGCGCGCTCGACATCTTGCACAATAACGCCGGTATCGCGGTCGGATCGCCGGGCTTCCCGCAATGCACCCTCGAGCGCTGGCGGCGGGTGCTCGATATCGACTTGCAGGCGGTGATCCTGGGATGCTACCTGGCGGCGCCGCTGATGGAACGCGGGCGCGGAGGCGCGATCATCAATACGGCCTCGATGGCCGGGCTATATCCGTATGTCGAGGATCCGGTTTATGCCGCAGCCAAGGCGGGAGTGGTTAACCTGACTTACTCGCTGGCGTCGTGGGCGCAGCGGCGCGGGATCCGCGTCAACTGCATCTGTCCGGGAGTCGTCGATACGCCGCTGGTGCGCAAGGCGGTCGAGGCGCAGCAATCCGGCGGCTATCAGATCAATATGCCTAAGCGGATTCTGCAGCCCGAACAGATCGCGGACGGCGTCGTCCGGCTGGTACGCGACGACAAGCTTTGCGGACGTGCGCTCGAGGTGCGACCCTCGGGCGCCCGAATCGTCGAGCTGCCTCAGCTACCGAAAGCAGCGCGCTGACTGACTGATTGCAGCGGTTTCCGCCAGCGACACGCGGGCGGAACGCGTCTCTTTGCAGCGAGACGCGCATCGCGGGCCAGCGCGGTCGTCGGTGCCGGCCCACGTGCGGAAAATCGTGCGCTAGTTGCCGCGGACGGTTTCGGCTTCGCTGGGGCGCATGTTGCGCTCAAGGCACCAGCGATCGATGACCTCGGCGTTGAAACGCCAGTCGGTGCCGATACGAAAGCCCGGCAGTTCGCCGCGTCGCAGAAGCTTGTAGATGGTCGACGGGTGGACGCGAAGATAAGCCGAAAGCTCCTTCACCGTCATCACGCGGGGCAGATTGTACTTCGGTTCTGTAGCCATGGTTTCTCCAAATCCCAGTCGTCTTCCGGCATCGCCCCCTTTACGGTCGGAAAACGCTGCGCTTTTAATATCCAGCTGTTTTCGATGCTACCTTAAACCTGCCTTGACTGCAAGCGACATTCGCAAAACTGCCTGCGCTGGTCAAGAGGACGCAAGCCGGATTGCCGAAGAGCTTTCCACAGTTGTCTCTGTACACCTCGCCCTACCCAGCCTACTATTCTCTAACCAAGGCCTAACACGGTTTGGACACTATGCGATGTGTCCAACGCCGAGGAATCCACCATATGAAGCCATGCGTCGCGCCCGCAAAGCCAGCTCTATGCTTTCCGCTCCTGGCCGCTTTCTCGCTGCTGACAGTCACGGGCCTGTGCGCCGCGCAAGCAGGCGCGCAAAACTCATTGGAATTGACGATCACCAGCCCGGCTTTTGCCTCCAAAGGACCGATTCCAGAGCAATACACGTGCAAAAGCTCTGTCGCCGGCTCGCCGCCGCTTCGCTGGCAGGGAGTTCCCGCCAGCGCTAAGACTTTAGCGCTCATCGTCAAGGATCCTGACGCACCGAGCGGGACATTCGTCCACTGGGTGATCTACAATATCCCGGCTACCGCCTCCGGTTTGGAGGCCGGTGTGCCGCAGACCGCAAGGCTCGCCGACGGCGCGCTGCAAGGAAACAACACCTTGGGCAAACTCGGCTACATGGGTCCGTGCCCGCCCCCCGGTCCCGCCCATCACTACCACTTCCGGCTGATGGCGCTCGACACGCGGCTCGACTTGCAGCCCGGAGCCACCGCGGACGAGGTCGAGGCCGCCAGCCGACGGCACGTCAGGGCCGAGGCCGAGTTGGTCGGAACTTTCGCGCGCTAGGAACCGCTACTCACGCCTGAGAGCGGTTCGGCCGGCGCAACTTGCGGCCGCCTTGGAGGTAAGCCGCGATGGATGCAGCACCGCAGGCCGCCAGCCGCTCGGCCGCGATTCGCGCGCGCCTGGGCCACCCGATAATAGACACCGACGGACACGCGGCCGAGTTCGAGCCGCTCTTCTTCGACCATCTGGCCGCGCTCGGCGGCATCGCGATGGTCGAGCGCTTCAAACGCTCGCCGGATATCGGCTTCCATTTCGGCTGGCATCAACTCTCGCCCGCCGAGCGGCGCGCGCAGCGCGCGATGCGTCCCAACTGGTGGGCGCATCCGACCCGCAATACGCTCGACCGTGCGACCAGCTCGCTGCCCGCGCTGATGCATGAGCGGCTCGACGAAATGGGGCTCGATTTCTCGATCATCTACCCGAGCGTCGGGCTCAATTCGCCGGCCATCTGGGAGGAGGACCTGCGACGCTCCGCGTGCCGCGCCCTCAACAATTATCACGCGGAGATCTTCCGCCCCTACCGGGATCGGCTTACGCCGGTGGCAACAATCCCGATGCATACGCCGGTCGAGGCGCTCGACGAGCTGGAGCATGCGGTGCGCGGGCTCGGCTACAAGGC
>DASRHP010000008.1 GCA_035650475.1 Candidatus Binataceae bacterium | reverse complement strand
TCGCCATCGCCATCGCCATCGCCATCGCCATCGCCGTCTCCTACGGCGGTCCCGGTTTCGTCCGGCGTGACGGCGCCGGTTCATACGTTGTCGAAGTTCGACGCGATGAATCTCTACTCGGGCGGCGGCTTCGTCCCGCCCGACACCACCGTGGCCGCCGGGACAGTCGGCACCGGCACGTCGGCAACTACGATGCTAATGGAAGCCGTGAACTCGATGGGCACAATGTACGACACCTCGGGTTCGGCCGGAGTCAATCTCGCCACAACCTCCTGCACGAAGAACTCTTCCGATAGCGTCAGCGACCCGCGGGTGCTTTTCGACGTCGCCTCCGGCCGATGGTTCATCTCGACCACCACCTTCGCGCCAATCGGCGACGCCAGTTGGAACCTGCTGGTTTCGGCGAGCAACGACCCTTCAGGGAACTGGTTTTGTCTCGTAATTCCGACCTCCGGCATCATCAATCCCGATCATACGACCGGCAATTTCCCCGATTTTCCGAAGATGGGAATGAGCAGCGACAAGGTGATCTTGACCGGCGATGGATATTCGCAAATCGGCACTAACAGCTACAAGTTCCAAGGGAGCGAGTTCATCGTGCTCGACAAGAACGCGCTCGTAAGCGGAGCATCTCAGGTCGCCGGCACGCTGTTTCCGCCTAACCAGGGCGACGTGGCAATCGAACCCGCCCAGCAAATCAATTCGACCACCAACACCCTGTACATGGCCGCCGTGAATTCCGGCCTCGCCTCAACCTCAACCCTCGATGTATGGACGGTGACCGGCAGTCCGGCCACCGGTTCTGTCCAGGCGCAGGTTACTGCGCTGCCGATCGGCCCGCTCTCGATTCCGCCCAATGCACAACAAGCCGGAACGAGCGTGCTGCTCGACACCAACGACGATAGCCTGCTCGACGCCGTTTACCGCCAGGGCTCCGGGTCGCTGTGGGTTTCTGCCAACGATGCCTGCAAGCCGCCCGGCGACAGCACCGTTCGCTCGTGCCTGAGGTTCATTGAGATATCGATTGGTTCGACGATCAGCGTGGCGCAGGATTTCGACTACGGCGACCCCGGCAACTATTACTATTTCCCGGCGGTTCGCACCGACGGCGCGGGCGATCTGTTCGTGGCCTTCAGCTGCTCGTCGGCGAGCATGTATGCGTCGGCGTGCGGCGCGATGCAGAAGGCCGGAATCGCAAACCAGCTGACCAATCTCTCCGTCACTCGCGCCGGCGATTCAACGTACACGCTTTCGCCGCCGCGATGGGGCGACTATTCGGGCGCCAGCGCTGATCCCAGCGACGGCAGCGTATGGCTGGGCGCCGAATACGCAACTGGGCTAATCCCCGGCTTTGAATATTGGGGAACCGCGATCACTCAAGTCTCGCCATAGGGCATCAGAAAATCGGTGGCGCCGCGCCTTCCCCGGGCGCCGACGGAACCTGCTCCCAGTCGTCGCCCTGCGCGACCGTTTCCGGCGCCGCCGCCACAATCATCGCCAACACGTATCCGCCAGGTTTGCCGCCGCGTGTTTTCCCGTTGCGGGCGACGCTAGCGCGCCCGACGGCGTCGGGCAATCGCCATCCGCTCGACGCCGTCACGTCGATTGACAGGCTGCGCGCTTCGCACTTAAGTTAGCCGCGCCAGCTATCCGCCCTGTGGAGGAAACGCCGATGAAGGCAGCCGTACTGTACGAACCGGGCAAGCCGCTCGTCATCGAGGACCTCAAGCTCGCGCCACCCAAGGCCGGCGAAGTGCGCGTGAAGGTCGCCGCCAACGGCGCCTGCCACAGCGACCTGCACGTGATGACCGGCGACATGCGGATGCCGCTGCCGATCGTGCTCGGCCACGAGGGCGCCGGAATCGTCGCCGAAGTCGGACCTGGCGTGCGCTCGGTCAAGGAGGGCGACCACGTCGTGCTCTCGTTCTCGCCTGTGTGCGGGCATTGCTACTACTGCACGCAGGGGATGCCGCATCTGTGCGAGACGCGGCCCAAGGGGCTGGGCACGATGATGGACGGCACCACCCGGCTGAGCAAAAACGGCACGCAGATCTTTCATTTCTCCTACTCGGCGACGTTCGCCGAGGAGGCGATCGTGGACGAGAGCTGCGCGATCAAGATCCGCGACGACGTGCCGCTCGACCGCGCATGCTTCGTGGGCTGCGGCACGATGACCGGCATCGGCGCGGCGATCAACACCGCCAAGGTCCAGCCCGGCTCGAAGGTGGCGGTGATCGGATGCGGCGGTGTGGGGCTCAACGTCGTGCAGGGGGCGGCGCTGGCCGGCGCCAAGCAGATCATCGCGATCGACCTGCTTCAGAACAAGCTCGACTTCGCCCGGGTCTTCGGCGCCACGCATTTCGTCAATCCGTCCAAGGACGACCCATTCAAGGCGGTGATGGACCTGACCGGCGGGCGCGGCGTCGATTACGCCTTCGAGGTGATCAGCACGGCCAAGACGATCGAGCTCGCCTTCAAGATGACGGCACGCCACGGCACCTGCACGATCGTCGGCGTCTCGCCCGAGAGCGCGCGGATCACGCTCAACCCCAACGTCTTCACCATGATGGAGAAGCGGCTGATCGGCTCGTTTTACGGCTCGACCCGTCCGCGGATCGACATGCCGATGCTGATCGACCTGTACATGGAAAAGAAGATCAAGATCGACGAGCTGGTCTCGCGCACCTTTCCGCTCGAGGGCGTCAACGAGGCCTACGACCTGCTGCGCCAGGGCGAGGTCGCGCGCAGCGTGATCAAGTTCTAAGCCCGACAGACAAACGACGGCCCGCTTTGAGCCGTCGCCCGAGGCCGTAAGCCCGGTGTTAATGCTGGAAAGCGCCGGAGTTTCGCCGTCTTCTTGCCCGCGCCCACCGGGCTTTGTATATTCGGGCCTAACCAATCGGACAGGCTAGGCGGAGACGACCTGCGCATGGACGTGATGAAGACCCTTTTCCTCAACCCGCCCTCCTACGAGGACTTCGACGGCGGCGCGGGCTCGCGCTACCAGGCGACCCGCGAGGTCTGGTCCTTCTGGTATCCGACCTGGCTCGCCTATCCGGCAGGGATGATTCCCGGGGCGCGCCTGCTCGACGCACCGCCCCACGGCTACAACGTCGAGCGCACGGTAGCCGAAGCGAAGAACTACGACCTCGTGGTGGTTCATACCTCGACGCCGTCGCTGCGGATGGACGCGCGGACGGCCGAGGCGATCAAATCGGCCAACCCCGACTGCATCATCGCCTTCGTCGGCGGCCATCCCACCGCGGCACCGGAGGAGACACTGAAAATCTCCGAAGCGATCGACATCGCCGGACGGCGCGAGTTCGACCACTCGATGGTCGAAGTCGCGCAGGGTTGGGAGTGGAGCAGGATCAACGGAATCAGCTACCGCAAGGACGGCCGCATCTATCACAACCCCGACCGCGCGCAGCTCACCAACGAAGAGCTCGACAAGCTGCCGTTCGTAACCGAAGTGTATGAGCGCAACCTCGACTATCTGCGCTACAACAGCCCCTACTGCCAGTACCCGTACGTCTCGCTGTACACCGGGCGCGGATGCCCGGCGCGCTGCACCTTCTGCCTGTGGCCGCAGGTCACCCAGGGCCATCGCTACCGCGTGCGCAGCCCTGAAAACGTGTACGAAGAAGTCGCTGCGATGAAGAGCAAGTTCCCCAGGATGAAGGAACTGTTCTTCGACGACGACACATTTACGGCCGACCCCGGCCGCGCGCGCAGGATCGCGCAACTCATCAAGCCCCTGGGCATCACCTGGTCAACCAACTCGCGCGCCAACGTCGACTACGAAACCCTCAAGGTGCTCAAGGACAGCGGGCTGCGGCTGTTCGTTGTCGGCTACGAAAGCGGCAACGCCGAGATCCTCAAGAACATCAAGAAGGGCGTGCGTTTGGATCGCGCGCGCCGCTTCACCCGCGATTGCCACGAGCTCGGCATCCTGATCCACGGCACCTTCATCCTGGGCCTTCCCGGTGAGACTCGTGAGACGATCGCGGAGACGATGCGCTTTGCGCGCGAGATGGACTGCGAGACGATTCAGGTTTCGCTCGCCTCGCCCTATCCGGGAACCGAACTGTACGACTACGTCGTCAAGAACGGCTACCTCGCGGTCAATCCGCTGCTCGACGAGTCGGGCTATCAGAAGTGCACAATCACCTATCCGGGCCTGAGCAACGAGGAGATCTACGAAGCGGTGGAGCGCTTCTACCGCAGCTTCTATTTTCGTCCGCGCTATATCTTCAAGGCCGTGCGCAAGATGGCGACCTCGACCGAGGAGTGCAAGCGGCTGCTCAAGGAGGGTGTGCAATTCCTCTCCACGATGCGCCAGCGGCGCGCCACCGCCGCCGCGGCGCGCCCCCAGCAAGCTTCGGCCTGACTCCGGCGCGCCTGCGCCGTGCGGCGCCGTCCGCGCGCGGCGCAGAGGCGCCGCGTTCCGGCGTGCCTGCCGTCCATCCGATTTCGCCGTGAGCAGCGCCCTGCTCGTCCTCGCTGAGCTCGGCAGCGCAGCCTCGCTGCTCTACTATGCGGCGGCGGGCGTGGCAGCAGCGCGCTTCGCGCGCCACGCCGCCACACCCGCTCCTGCGCTGCCCAAGCCGCCGCCGCGCATCGCCGTGCTCAAGCCGCTCAGCGGGCTGAGCCCCAGACTGCTCGACAATCTCGCCAGCTACCTCGAAGACGGTTATCCGCGCGCCGACTTCTTCTTCGCCGTCGCCGGCTACGAGGACCGCGCCGTCGAGGCCCCGATCGCTTTGCGCACCCAGTACCCATACGCGAGCATCACGCTCGTCGTCGGCGACGAGCCCGGCGTGCCGAACCGCAAGATCGCCAAGGTGATCCGGATGGCCGAGCGCGCCGAGCGCGCCGAGGCCTTCGTACTGAGCGATGCCGACATCGCGGTCGAACGCGGCCATCTAAGCCGCATCATCGGCGAGTTGTTCGCCGACGAGCGTACCGGGCTGGTGACCTGCGTGTACCGTGCACGCTCGGCCGGCTCTTTCGCCTCGCGCTTGGGCGCGCTGTTCATCAACACCGACTTCGCCCCGATGGTGATGCTGTCGTCGGCGATTGAACCGATGCGCTATGCGCTCGGCGCGACGATCGCCGTGCGCCGCGCCGCGCTGGAAGCCGCCGGCGGCGTCCGTCCCCTGGGCGACAAACTCGCCGACGACTACGAACTCGGGCGCGCGGTCACCGACCACGGCTGGAAAGCCAGGCTTTCGAGTTCGATCGTGACCTCCGTCTCTGCGGAAGCCGGCTTCGCCGACTTCTGGCGGCACAAGCTGCGCTGGGCGCGCACCTACCGGATCGTACGACCGGAGAGTCTGCTCACGATCTTCATCAACGGCCCGTTGTGGGCGACCGTACTGCTCGCGGCGACGCGCGCCAGCACGTTCGGACTAGCCGCGTTTGCCGTCGTGCTTGCGGCACGGATCGTGATGGCGGCGCTGATCACTGCAAAGGTGCTCCGGCTCCCCGAACTCGCGCGCGACGCATGGATAACGCCGCTCAAGGATCTAATCATGGCGGCGATATGGGCTGTGAGCATCGCCGGCAACACGGTGGAATGGGGCGGGCGACGCTTCAGGGTCGCGCGCGACGGCGTGATGCGCGAGGTCGCCGATGGCTAGCGGTCGCCAACTCGCCCTGTGCCTTGGACTGGGCCTGTTCGCCAGCACGTTGTTGGCGCTGGGCCTGCTGATGATGAAGAGCCGGGCGGAGGCGCTGCCGATCGCGCGCGGGCGCAACGCAACACGGGCGGTGCTGGTGTGGCTGCGGGATCCGGTATGGACCGGCGGGCTGGTGATCCAAACCGCGGGCTATGCGCTATACGTCTTGGCGCTCGCGGGCGCGCCGGTTTCGCTGATGGCGGTGGCGATGCAGGGCGGTATCGCGCTGTTCGTGCTCCTGGCGGTACTCTTCCTCGGCGAGCGCGCGCAGTTTCGGGAATGGCTCGGGATCGGCGCCTTCCTCGTGGCGGCGTCGATGCTGGCGGTCTCGCTGGGGGCCGGCGCGGCTGAAGGCGCGCTGCATCCTGACGCGCTCGCCACAGCCTCGGTGATCGCTGTGGCGCTGGCGATCGCGCCGATCGGCGCCACACGGCTGCGCGAAAGCGGCACCGGCTTCGCGATCGCGTCGGGGCTGGCATTCGGGATGGGCAGTCTTTACACCAAGGCGCTGGCCGACACGCTGGCGGGCGTGCAGGGCGCCGCCGCAGTGGCCCACGCGCTGGCCTTGAGTCCCTGGACCTGGCTGATCGTCACCGCTAACGTGGCGGGGTTGATCGTGTTGCAGAACGCGTTCGCGCTTGGGCGAGGAATTATCGCAATGCCAATTTCGTCGGCGTTCTCCAACCTGATTCCGATAGTCGGGGGGATCGCCGCTTTCGGCGAGCGGCTGCCGAGCGATTCGTTGGGCGCCGCGATGCGCGTCGGGGCCTTCGCCCTCACGCTCATCGCCGGGGTGGCGCTCGCCGCCGGCGACCTCGACGCGAAGGCGCGCTAGAGCTTCTCGCCGCCGGCCGTGCGCATGAAGCCGCGCACGCCCATCCCGCCGTCGCAGTTGATGACCGCACCGGTGGTCGTGCCTGAATTCCCCGCCGACGCGAGCAGCACGTAAGCGCCGGTATAGTCCGCCGCCGCGGGCACGCGCCCGAGCGGCATCGCGCGGCGCACGAACTCCTCCAGCGGCAGCGAGGCGATCGATCGCTCGCCCATCCCAAGCGCCTGCGGCCCGCGCAGATCGGTGGGAATCGGACCCGGGGCGACTCCGTTTACGCGGACCTTTGGCGCAAGCTCGTAGGCGAGCTGACGCACCAGTCCGACCACTGCGTGCTTGGAGGCCGTGTACAGCGGCCCGCCGCCGTCGGGATAAAAGCCGGCATTGGAGACGGTGAAGATGATATTGCCGCGGCTGCGCGCCAGCGCCGTCATCGCCGCGCGCGCCCCGAACAGGCATCCCTTGACGTTGACGCCGAAGACCTCGTCGAAGGCCGCGCCCAGCTTGGCGCCATCGGCGGGGAGCGCCGCAAGCGAGGTCGAAAAGTCCCAAATGCCGGCGTTGCCGACGAAACAATCGAGCTTGCCCCATTCGCGCGCGGTGACCGCTACTGCGCGATGGTTGTCCTCGAAGTTGGTGACGTCGCCTTCGAAGGTCAGCAGGCGGTCGCGTTGCCCGCGCAAATCCTCCTGAAGCCGCTCGATCGCATCATGGGCGCGGTCCAGGATCGCAACTCGCGCGCCCTCCGCAAGGAAGCGCTCGACGATCGCGCGGCCCAGCCCCGAGGCTCCACCGGTCACCAGCGCGACCTGCCCTTCCAGCCATCCCATCGCGTCTCTCACCTCCCCTCGGGCCTCCGCGCGCCGCCTAGGCGATCGCTTTTGCGGCGCGCAGACGGGAGATCTCACTCTCGGAGTAGCCGGCCGAACGCAGCACGGCGTCGGTATGCTCGCCCAGCCGCGGCGGCATCGAGCGCAGCACCGCCTTCTCGCCGTTGACGTTGACCGCGACGTCGACGATTCCGAAGCCGGGCACACGGAAACCGTCGATATGCTTGATCATCCCGGTCGCCGCGACCTGCGAGTCGTCGTGCACCTGGTCCAACCGATTAATCGGGCTGCACGGCACGCCCACCTCGCGCAGCGCCGCGACCCACGCCGCGGTCGGGCGCGTGCGCGTCCGCTCTTCGAGCAGCGCGTGCAGCTCGCCGCGATGGGCGACGCGCGCCGCGTTGGTTGCAAAGCGCGGGTCACCGAGCGTGTGCTGGACGCCAAGCAACTCGCTCAGCCGCGCGTAGAGCCGATCGTTGCCGGCCGCGACCATGATCCATCCGTCAGCGGTCGCAAACGCCTCGTAGGGCGCCGCGGCGGGCGATGCCGAGCCGGTGCGCTCGGGCACTTCGCCGGTGGCCATGTAGTTGCTCATGTGCAGCGTGGTCCACGCGACGCCGGTTTCGAGCAGGCTCACGCCGACCTTGGCGCCGCGGCCGGTTTTGCCGCGCTCGATGATCGCCGCAAGGATGCCGGTGAACAGCCACAGGCCCGAGCCCATATCGACGATCGGCACGACCACGCGCGCCGGCGGGGCGCCCGGATGGCCGGTGACGCTGATGATCCCGGAGTGCGCCTGGCCCAGCGGGTCGTAGCCCGGCAAGTTGCGCAGCGGACCGCTCTCGCCGAAGCCGCTGATCGCGGCGTAGATGAGCCGCGGATTGGCCGCGCGCAGGTCGTCGCAGCCCAGGCCGCGCGACTCGGCGCTGCCCGGCTTCAGCGAGTGCACGAAGACGTCAGCGTCTTTGGCCAGCCGGCGCAGGATCGCGGCGCCCTCGGGATGGTCGAAGTCGATGCAGACGCTCTGCTTGTTGCGGTTGTAGGCGAGGTAGGCGGCCGAGTCGCCCGCCTCCGCCTCGCCGCCGCGCCATGCGGGGGCATAGCGGCGCACGTCGTCGCCGACCAGCGGGCGCTCGATCTTGATAACGGTGGCGCCAAAGTCGCCGAGCAGTTGCGTGCAATAGGGGCCGGCGACGTTCTGGGTGAGGTCAACGACGACGGTTCCGTCAAGCGTATGGGGCATCCCGCACCACAATCGGCGGCCGCCTCGGTCGCCGACGCCACAGGCGCCGACGCCCGCCCGGCCTAGCCAATCTCCTTAAGGCATTTCTTGATAGCGTCGAGGTTGGGAATCTGGCGCGCGTCTTCGAGCACCTCGCTGTAGCGAATCGTGCCGTCGGGGCCGATCACGTACGCTGAGCGCTTGCTCACGCCCTTGAAGCCCAACAGCTCCTCGTACAGCGAGTCGTACGCGCGCGAGACGTCGCGGTTGTAGTCGCTCAGCAGCGGGAACTGGTAGTTCTGCTCGCGCGCCCAGGCGTCGAGCGCAAATGGGCTGTCGGTTGAAATCCCGAATACCTTGCATCCGAGCTGTTCGTACTCATTCAGCGTGTCACGCACGCTGCAAAGCTCCTTCGTTCAGGTGCCGGTGAATGCCAGCGGCACGAACAGCAGCAACACCTTGCTGCCGCGCAGCTCGGAGAGCTTTACATCCTTCATCTTGTTCGACTTCAGCGTGAAGTCAG
Organism: Candidatus Binataceae bacterium; assembly: GCA_035650475.1. Classification (NCBI taxonomy): domain Bacteria; phylum Candidatus Binatota; class Binatia (SeqCode); order Binatales (SeqCode); family Binataceae (SeqCode); species Binataceae bacterium (SeqCode). The sequence continues at coordinate 240,773 of DASRHP010000008.1, read as the reverse complement.
GCGCGGGCTTTCCCACTTGCAGAGCCATCTGGTGTTCTCCTTGTTCGGGTTCTCCCGTTGGTTCCGTGCTAAAAGCGCGCCTTCGGCACCGGCAGTCCGGGAACGTCCGACCGCATCCTGAAGATCGTCCCCTTGCACGCGGCGTCCTCGGTGTTGTCGGCGGTTACGACGTACAGGTCCATCATGTCCGCACCGCCGAAGGCCAGGCTCGTCACCATCTGCGCCGGCATCTTAATCCGCCGGTCCAGCGTACCGTCGGCCTTGAAACGCACGACCTCACCGAAGCGCACGACTGCCACCCACACACCGCCCTCGGCATCGACCGCCATCCCGTCGGGCCATCCCTCGGGCAACCGGCCGAAGACGCGGCGATCCTTGAGCCGGCGGTCGGCGGTCACGTCGTAAGCCCATACCGCGCCAGTGGCCGAGTCGCAATGATACAGCAGCTTGCCGTCGGGATTGAATCCCATCCCGTTGGTAATCTGAATTCCCTCCCATAAGAGAGTCACGCGGTTGGGCGGATCGACGCGGAACAGGTTGCCCGGAATCGGTTTGTCGGCGCTGAGCGCATCGAACTCCAGCGAGCCGACATAGATGCTGCCCTGAATGTCAACCGTCAGGTCGTTCAGCCCGCGCAGCGCGCGCCCTTCCCACTCGGTAAACAGGTCGCGGCTGGTGCGCGTCGCCTCCTCCCAGCAGATCAGGCTGCGCCCGCTGCATACGATTCCGCCCGTGGCGTTGAGCGCGATTCCGCCCACCCCGCGCCGGCGCGGGATGAGCGTCTCGACCGTGCCGTCGGGACTGCGCCGATAGACGCCGCCGTTGGGCACGTCGCTGAAGTGGAGGCGGTTGCGCTCGTCAACGCGAGGTCCTTCGATGAGGCCGTAGCCCCAGGCCAGAGTTTCAAGCTGCATCGTTCGCCGTCCTCCTCTGCCCGTTTAGCATGGCGCAGGGTAGGGCGAGAACTGGCTCGAACGCGCGGAGGAATTCGGGCCGTCTCCGCTGCTCTAGCGTCCGGAGTCGGCGGCCGCCTCTTCCAGGCGCAGCCGGCGATGGCAGAGGTAGATGAGGACCGGCTGAAGGATGCGCGTGAGCAGCAGGATCGCAAGCGCGCCGCCGATCACCACGATCGCCAGCGGGCGCTGGGTCTGCGCGCCAATCCGGGTCGAGAGCGCAGCGGGCAACAGCCCCAGCGCGTCAACCATGTCGGTCATCATCATCGCGCGCAGGCGGCGGTCCGAACCCATCACTATCGCCTGGCGGAAGTGATGGCCCTCGTTCCAGAGCTGGCGGATATAGAAGCTCAGCAGGATGCCGTCCATCACGGCGATGCCGAAGATCGAGATGAAGCCGACCGCGGCCGAGACGCTGAACGGCGTGCCGGTCAGGTACAAGCCGAGGATCCCGCCCAGGCAGGCGACCGGGATCTGGGCCATGATGATCAAGGTGTCGATGAGCGAAGTGGTCGCCGAGTACAGCACGCCCGCGATGAGCAGCAGGGCGAACGGCACGATGATCCGCAGCCGGCGGTTGGCCTGCCGCAGCTCGCCGTACTCGCCCGCCCACTCCAGATGAACGCCCTCGGGCAGCTTCACCTCGCGCGCGACGAGCGTCTGAGCCTCGCGCACCGCGCTTTCGAGGTCGCGCCCGCGCACCGCGAAGCGCAGCGGCACGTAGCGCTCCAACCCCTCGCGATAGATGAACGACGCGCCCTCCTCGGTGCGGATGTCGGCGACCTGGGCGAGCGGGACGTCCGCGCCGGAGGGCGTGGTCACGCGGATGCGGCGGATCGCGTCGAGGCTCTGGCGGTATTGCGGCTTCCAGCGCACGACAAGGTCGAAGCGCCGGTCGCCCTCGAACACCTGGGTCGCGGCTTGGCCGCCGATCGCCGCCTGCACCACGGCCGAGATATCGCCGGCGCTCAGCCCGTAGCGCGCGCAGGCCGCGCGGTCGGGCTTGATCACAAGGTTAGGTTGGCCGAGCGACTGGTACACCGCAAGGTCGGCAATCCCGCGCACCTTGCCCATCACTTCGACCAACTGGTTGGCAATGCGTTCGTCGACCGCAAAGTCGGGGCCGAACACTTTGACCGAGTTGGAGCCTTTGACCCCGGAAAGCGCTTCGTTGACGTTATCCTCGATGTTCTGCGAGTAGTCGAAACTGACGCCGGGGAATTCACGCCGCAGGCGCGCGTCGATCCGCCTGATCAGCTCGGGCTTGGTCAAGCCGGCCGGCCACTCAGAATGCGGCTTGAGATCGACTGACAGTTCGATGTTGAAGAATCCGGTCGTCTCGGTGCCGTTGTCGGGCCGGCCGAGCTGCGAGACCACACCTGCGACCTCAGGCTGCGACATGAAGATGCCGCGCATCCGGTTGGCCAGCCGCGCGCCGCGGTCGAGCGAGATCGTAAGCGGCATCGTGGCGCGCGCCCAGATGTTGCCCTCTTCGAGCTTGGGCAGGAACTCGCCGCCCAGGCGAGGGAAGAGCGCGAAGCCGGCGACGACGATCAGCGCCACCGCCGCCAGCCATGCCCACGGATGGCGCAGCAGACGCTCGAAGAGCCCGTGGTAAAAGCGCGCGATCGCGTTCCACAGGGGGTTGTTGAATTGGCGGAAGCCGCGCTCGAAGGCGAGCGAAGCGAGCACCGGAGTGAGCGTAAGCGACAGCAGTATTGCTACGGCCAGCGCGTACGCGTACGTGCGCGACATCGGCGAGAAGATCGCCCCCTCCACGCCGCGCATCGTGAACAGCGGCAGAAACGCAATCACGAAGATAAGGGTGAAGAAGAAGATCGGGCCCCCGACCTCCTGAGTCGCGCGCAGGGTGCGTCCGTAGCCGCTCTCGCGTGCCGGCGCCTCGCGCGGTGCGAGAAAGTGATGGATGTTCTCGAGCACGATGACGGTCGAATTGATGATGATTCCGAAGTCGATTGCGCCGAGCGAAATCAGGTTTGCCGGCGTATCCTCGACCCGCATCAGGGTGAACGCGCCGAGCAGGGCGAGCGGGATGTTGATCGCGGCGATGAAGGCACTGCGCAGGCTGCCGAGGAAAAACACCAGCACCAGGAATACCAGCGCCATCCCGACGCCCAGGTTCTCCAGCACCGTGTGCAGCGTGGTCTCGACCAGCGAGGTGCGGTCGTAGTACGGCACGACCTTGTAGCCCTTGGGCAGCATGCCGGACCTGTTGAGCTGGTGGACCTTGGCCTCCACCCCGCGCAGGGTTTCCAGCGTATTGCCGTACTTGCGCATCAGGACGATTCCCGACACCACTTCGTTGCGCCGGTTCATCCCGACGATGCCCAGGCGCGGCGCGTAACCGACCGAGACGTCGGCCACGTTGCCCACGGTAATCGGGGTCGCCTTGTTCGCCGCCAGCACCACGTTGCGGATGTCGGCAAGCGACTCCAGAAAACCAAGTCCGCGGACGTCGAAGGACTGTTCGCCGACGTCAAGATAGTTGCCGCCCGAGCTGATGTTGGAGTTGGCGAGCGCGGTTACCAGGGTCGAGAGCGGGACGCGATAATAGGCGAGCTTCTGCGGATCGACATCCACGTGGTACTGCTTGGTGAGCCCGCCAAACGTGCTGTCGCCGATCACGCCGGGGACGGTGGTGAGCTGGCGCGCGACGACCCAGTCGTTGATGGTCTTTTCGTTGAGCAGGTCGTGGTCGGGGCTCTCGACCGTGTAGCGGTAGATCTCGCCGATCGGGTTTTCGGGCGAGATGCCGGCAGTGATTCCGGCCGGCAGGCTGACAAAGGAGAGCCGATTGATGGTCTGGACGCGGTCCCAGTAATAGTTGCTCTCCCACGTGAAGTAACAGCGGATATCGGAAAGCCCGAACAGCGAGATCGAACGCATCGCGGCCAGGTTGCGCATCCCGCTCAGCCCGTACTCCAGCGGCACCGTCACCAACCGCTCGACCTCTTCGGCACTGAAACCGTTGGGCAGCGTCAGCACCTCGACCATCGGCTGCACCGGGTCGGGATAGGCCTCGACGTCAAGCTCGGAGAAGGCGTAAAGCCCGGCCAGCAGCAGGACCAGCGCGAGTCCGACGACGACCACGCGTTGCGAGAGTGCGAGCGCTATCAGCCGGCCGATCATCGCCGCCGCTCAGCCCTGCCCGTGCGCCTGATGCCATAGCTCGTTGACCTGCAGCGAGCCGCCGACGACCAGGGTCTCGCCCGGGCTGAGCCCGGAGATCACGCGCGCGTAACCGCGCTCGTTCCACGACGCGAGCGCCACCCTTCTCCGCGCGATCGCGTTCGGTGCCACCCGCACGTAAGCGTAATAGGCGTTGGTATCGAACACCAGCGCCTCCTGCGGAACGACCAACGCACGCCCGGGCTGGGTGACAATTCGCACCCGCGCCAGCATCCGCGGCTTGAGCTTGAGTCCGGGGTTCTGCACCGTGCAACGGATCTGCGCGGTGTGAGTGTCGGGATTGATCGCGGGACTGATGCGCGAAATCACGCCTTTGAACGTGTCGTCGGGATAGGCGGTGGTGACTGCCTCGAGTTGCTGGCCAACCCGGACGCGGGCGAGGTCGTCTTCGTAGATATCGGCGGTGATCCAGACGTCGTTGAGCGTGCCGAGCGTGTAAAGCACGTCGCCCGGCGCAACCGCGGCGCCGCGCACGGCCCTGTTTTCGATCACGGTTCCGCCGATTGGCGCGCGCATCCACACCGTCGGACTGGGCGCGCTAAGCGCGCGCACGTCCGCCGCCTCCATCCCGAGCAGTTCCAGCTTGCGCTCGGCCGCCTCGACCATCGACGCAGCCAATCCACTGTCAGCGCCCAGCGCCGGCGAGCCGCTCAGGCGCGCGGTCTGTTTCGCCTGTAGATACTCGGCCTCGGCGGTCATGAAGTCGGGGCTGTAGAGCGCGACGATCGGCTCGCCGCGGCGCACGTTATCCCATTGCGACACGCGCACCACTTCGATTCGGCCGGCAACCCGCGACACAATACTCGCGACGCGCCGGTCGTCGAAACTCACCTGGCCGTTGGCCTCGAGCACGGCCGGCAATTCGACCATCCGCACTTCGCCGAGGGCTGCGCCGGGCAGCCGGGTGGGATCGATTTCGAGTAACTCCTCGCCGCCATGCTGGCGCAGAATTCGCGGAATCGGCGGCGGCGGGGCCTCGACCGCGGCGCGCGTCGGCCGCGAATTGTCGCATCCCCAACAGGTCGCGAGCGCGAGCGTTGCGAACGCCACGACAATGGTGCGGCGAAGCTTCATCTATTCGCCCAGCGGCTGCCCCACCGCCTGCTCGAGCGCGATGCGGCCGGCAACGAATTGGTTGGCGGCCTGAAGGTAGTTTACGCGAGCCTCGTAGTTGCGCCGCAGCGCTCCGGACAGCGCCACGAAATTGATCTTGCCCGCCGAGTAGGCTACCAGCGCAACCTTGAAGTCCTGCTGCGCCAGCGGTCCCAGGGTGTCGCGGTAAAGCACGGCGGTGTCGTAGGCGAGCTGCGCCCCGCGGTAGAGTGTGGTGACCGCGGCCGCGGTCTGGCTGCGAATCGAACCGAGATCGTCGCGCGCCGCCGCGAGGTCGGATTCGGCGCGCCGCACGTCCTCCTTCTGTTTGAGCCAGAAGAAGACCGGCAGGTTGAAACCGAACGCCCATCCGTGATCCTGCAACGAATTGAGGGTGGGGCCCGCGCTGGGAATCAGATAGTTGTTGAAGGTGTAGCTGACCGTGTAGTCCGGCGCGTATTCCAGACGCGCGAGCTTGAGCGCGGTCTCGCGGCTGCGCGTGGCGAGCGCCGCCTGGAGAATCTCCTGGCGCTGCGCGTCCGCGCGGCTCACCAGCGCGTCGAGCGGGATGTCCAGGCGCTTGAAGCTCAGCCGCTCGTCGAGCGCGAGCGGCTCGCCGGGCGGGCGGTTGAGCAGCTGGTTGAGCATCGTGCGGTCATTGTCCTGTGCGACTCGAAGCTGGCGCTGTTGCTGACGCGCCGCCGCCAGGTCGAACTCGGCCGAGATAAAGTCAGTCTGGGTGGCCTGGTTGGCGGCATACGCTATCTGCGTCACCTTGAGCACCTGCTCGAGGTTACCGATATTCTCCGCGTTCACGGCGGAGAGTGCAGAGTCTAGCAACACCTGGTAATAGCGGGTTTCGACCGCCGCGCGGACGTCGCGCGCCGTAGCCTCGTATTGCAGGCGCGCGCTCCGCGCCGCCGCTTTGGCGTTGTCCGCCTGGAGCAGCGCCTTGCCCGGGAACTGAAAGGAGTCGCTTACGGTGAGGCCGTGCGCTGCGGCATGGTCGAAGCCGTTGGTGGGACTGTCGACGTTGGCGTAGGTGAAGGTCGGATCGTTGGGGGCGAAGTTCTGCTCGATGGAATGTTCCGCCGAGATCCATCGCGCCCGCGCCGCACGCACCTGCGGATTAACCTCAAGCGCGACCTGTACGAGCTGGGCAGCGTCGAGCCGCTGAGCGGCCGGCGGCGCGCCGTGCGCCGCGGGCGCCAGAAGACCCAGTATCGCCGCGCCCATCAGCGCAGCCGTCGTCCTGTTCGCCTGAATCCGCATCTGCCCGGCTCCCTTCGCCTGGCCGGTCGCTGTTCTGAAAGACGCGCCGCGCGCGACGATTGCGCCAGATCCTTCGCAAGCGCCGTTCACGGAGAACGGCCGTGTGGATTCAATTAAACCGGGCCAGGCGCGCGTACGGAAGAAGGGACCGTGCGGCGCATGCGGCAGCCACGTGGCCTCAACCGGAGCTTAACCGTGCGAGCGAGCGCGCTGCGGGGTTCACCTCTGGCGCCAAGCGCAGAGCGCCTGCCCGCGACACGGGCTGGCGCTCTGCGTTTTCACAACCGTCGATCCGGCGGCTGGACCGTTCCAGGCGCCGGATTACTTATTTCGATGCCGTCTTCTGGCTCTTGGCGGCCTCCGCCTCGAGCTGGCGCACGTACATCACGACGTCCCAGCGCTCGTCGGAGTTCATCGCGTCTGCGTACGACGGCATGTGGATACCTCCGTCGCGGATGTAGCCGTAGATGTAACCGTCGGGCAGGTTCTTGGCCACGCCGGTGACCAGGTTCTTGGGTTCGAAGCCGTGGGCGCGCAGCAGATGCGCGACCGGACCGTTGCCATCGCCATTCTCGCCATGGCACGGCGCACAGGTGTTGTTAAACAGCTCCTTGCCGTGGGCGAGATTCTCGGCGGTTGGCTTGAGCGGGTTGTGCATTTTCAGCGTCATCTCTTCGAGCGACATCGGACGCATCCCGTTGACCGGCAGGGTTCCCTGCGGCATCGAGCGCGGCGCCGCCTCCAGCGGCTGGATCGCCGGCCCGCGGAACATATCGATGCTCCACGGGAAGGACCACGCAACCCCGCTCCCGGCGCCGACGAATACGGCCATCGCCGCCGCTATCACGGCCATCCTGCGATTCGAAACCCGCGCGGCCCGGCCAACGGCGCGGGCGGCGCGGATGCACTTGCTCGGCACGATCACGCTTCGGCTCCTTTTCGGCACGGCACAATAGCCCAAGGCTCGTGGCGCAGCAACGGCTCGCGCACGCGAAATGGCTAGTGGCTGGCTCGCGACCTGATTCCCCCGCCGCGCCTACTTCTCGACGACGATCTCGCCCTTCATCCCGTCCTTCTCGTGCGGCAGGCAGACGTACTTGTAGGTGCCAGGAACGGTGAAGGTGTAGCTGTACTTGGCGCCCGGCGCCATGAAACCCGAGTCGAAGGGCTTGGCGCCCGGGGGCAGCACGACGTCGCCCTTGTCCTGCGCGTTGGCGGGGTCGGCGTCAACCGAATGGAGCGACTGGGCGCTATTCACCCACTCCACCTTGTCGCCCACCTTGATCGTGACCTTTGCGGGAACGAAGGCCGCCGGCGAGTCGGTCATCTTAACCTCGACTTCCTTGGCCGAGGCGCCCGAAGGAACGACAGCGGCGAGCAAGAGGAGCGCCACAAGCGCGACGCCCGCGCGGTAGAGAACGGTGCTGAAGGTAGTGCTCTGATGCATGGTCGGTCGATCTTAACGCGGCGGACCCTAGCCGCCCGCGCCTCCTATTTCCCGATGGCTACCGGGGTTGGGCCTAATATCGCGAATTCCCGGACTTTAGTCCAGCTAACGTAAATCTAACGCCTTCCCGACCCGCCGCCAAGCCGCGCCCGCCCCCCGGCTACTTGGCTTCGGCGAGCTCGCCGATCCGCCCAGGAGCGGGCGCCACGCACAGAAAGGCGGCCACTGCGCCCACAATTCCTATCAGGGCGCAGACTTCAAATGCGGAGGCGTAGCTGCCAGCGCCGAGGTCGGCAAGGTGCCCGACGATCGGAGGACCGGTGGCCGCCCCCAGCGTAAACGGGATGCCGAGCAGGCCTGCGATTGACCCGTAGCGCTTAAGCCCCAGCGTCTCGACCTGAACCATCGGCCCCAGCGCGATCGGCGCCGCGCCGGTGATCCCGGAAACCAGCGTAAAGATCGCCAGCGCCCAGTATTCCTTCGCCATCAGCAGCAGGACCGTGTTCACGGCGCCAATGAGGAGCGCCAGGCCGAGTGCGTTCCTGCCGCCGATACGATCCCCCAACGCGCCCAGACCCGGCTTGCCGATCAGCGCAAGCCCCAGCGACACGCTCACCACCAGCGTTCCGATCGCCTGGGTGTAACCGACGTTGAGCAGGTACTGGACGAGGTGGATGAAGACGCCGCCGACGGTAAAGGTGTAGCAGAACTGGAGCACCACCAGCATCCAGAACGCGCGCGTGTGAAGAGCCTCGGCAACTTCAAGCCCGGGCAGTGCGCGCGCCGCATCCTCGGCACTGACGGCTGGCGCGGCCGTGGTATAAGCCGCCGCCTGTGGACGCGTGCGCACAAAGATCAAATACAATGGCAGCACCACCACGATCAGCGGAGCCGCGAGCAACACGTAGGCCTCGCGCCATCCGATGGCCACGATGAGATAGCCGGCGAGCGCGGTGATCACCATCCCGCCTGCCTCCATCCCGGCCATCGTCAGGCCCAGCGCTGTGCCGCGCCGCTCGCCGAACCAGTTCGAGATAACCATCGAGGCCGGCAGGATCGTCGCCGCGCACATCCCGACTCCCGTTATCACCGAGCCCGCGAGCAGCCCGTTGAGCGAACCCGCCTGCGCCATGACCCCGATTCCCAGCGCCGTCAACACTGCGCCCACCGCCATCACGAATTGCGCCGGCACGCGGTCGAGCAGCCAGCCGATGACGAGTCCGAAGACGCCGGCGGTTATCGCCTGCGCCGCGGGCACCAGTCCCACCTGCTCCTTGGTCAGATGGAAGGTCTTGAGAAACGAAGGGAGGAAAATCGGGAAACAGTTGTAACCGACGCCCCAGATGAAGAAGAGCGAAACGAACAGAGCGACCGCAATCCGCCAGGCCGCGCGGTCCTGATTGGCCATCTCCTGGTCCTCCCCAGGCGCGCTGTGCGCGTCCGCATTGTCGCGCATCGCGCCCGCCCTTGCCTAGGGACTTAGATGAAGCCGGCGCGACAATGTTAGAATCCGCCCATGACGGCGGGTGGCAAATTTATCACTCTCGACTCCAGCCTGTACGACTACATGCTCGCCCGCGGGCACAACGGTGACGCGCTGCTCGAAGAGCTCGCCGCGGAGACGCGCCGCAGGCTGGGACGGCGCGCCGGGATGCTGATAGCGCCCGAGCAGGGCACGCTGATGGCGCTGCTCGCGCGCGCGATCGGTGCCCGACGCGCGGTCGAAGTCGGCACATTTACTGGCTACAGCGCGCTGTGCGTGGCGCGCGCGCTGCCCGCCGACGGCCACCTGCTCTGCTGCGACGTAAACGAGGAATGGACGGCGATCGCGCGCCGTTACTGGGAGCGGGCGGGCGTGGCGAGCCGAATCACGCTGAAGCTCGGCCCCGCACTCGACACGCTGCGCGAGCTGTGCGCCGGCGAAAGCTTCGACTTCGCCTTCATCGACGCCGACAAGACCAACTACCTCAACTACTACGAGGAGATCCTGCGCCGCACGCGCCCGGGCGGGCTTATTCTGGTGGACAACGTGCTATGGGGCGGTGCGGTGGCCGACCTGCGTGATCAGAGCGAGGACACCGTGGCAATCCGCGCCTTCAACGATTTCGTCGCGGCTGATCGGCGCGTCGCGGCGGTCATGCTGCCCGTCGCCGACGGGCTAACGATCGCGTGCAAGCTTTAGGTGCCCGGCCCGCGGCAGCGCTCAGCCGGCCATTTCGCGCCGGAACCATTCCATCGCAAGTGCGGTCCCTTCGCGCAGCGTGACCTTGGGCGTCACGCCGAGCAGCGTGCGCATCTTGGTGATGTCGGGCACACGGCGCGGGATGTCCTCGTAGCTCTTGCCGTACACCTCTTCCTGGGTGACAAACCTGATCTTCGAGTTGGTTGCCCCATACAGCTCGATCATCAGCTTGGCGAAGTCCAGCACCGAAGTTTCGACGTCGGTGCCAATATTGATGGCATGGCCGTCGGCGGCGGAGTCGAGTCCGGCCGCTACGGTCGCGGCTACCGCGTCGGTGACGTAGGTGAAGCAGCGCGTCTGGCGGCCGTCGCCGATCACGGTGAGGTCGGCGCCGCGCAAAAGCTGGCCCATGAAGATTGTAAACAGCCGTCCCACGTCCACCCGGTCAAGGCGCGGGCCGTAGATATTGAAGTAACGCACCACGGTTACTGGCAGCCCGAGCTTGTGATAGGCGAAGCAGAAGTGCTCGCCGACCGCCTTGGAGGTCGAATAGCACCAGCGGTCGATCGTGGTCGCGCCGAGCACGCGGTCGTCGTCTTCCTTCCACGGCACCTTGGGGTTGCGCCCGTAAACCTCCGAGGTCGAGCTGAACACCACGCGTCGGCCGTACTTGTAGGCGGCCTTGAGAATGTTCTGGGTGCCGTTGACGTTGACGTTGAGCGTCTCGTAGGGGTCGGCGACGTAGTGCTCGACGCCCACCACCGCGGCCAGGTGGTAGATGAGGTCGGCCTTGGCGACCAGGCTGTCCACCAGCTCGAGGTTGAAGATCGAATCGTGGACGTAATGGAAGCGTGGGTTGTCGAGCAGATGGCGCACCTTGGCGATCGCGCCGGTATCGAGCACGAAGACCTCGTCGCCGCGCGCGACGAACGCGTCGCTCAGATGCGAGCCCAGAAAGCCCGCGCCGCCTGTAATCAGAACCCGCATGCTGCCTCCACCGATTGCACAAATCCCTATTGCAGACGCGCGCCCGGGCCAAGGCCCGCGGCCGTCAACACTTCGACCGCCGCGCCCTCGGCGCCGCCCTCGAACTGCGCGCGGGTTACGATGATGCTGCCCTCGCCCGCCGCTATCTCGACCGCCCCGCCCTTGCCCATCGCGACGATCTCGCCGGGCGCGCCATAGCGCCCGCCCTCGTTGGCGATTCGGCTCTCCCAGATGAATAGCTTGCGCCCGCCGCACGCACAGAACGCGCCGGGGTACGGATGGGTGACCGCGCGCACCAGGTTGAAGATGCGCCGCGCCGGCCATCGCCAGTCGATCGCACCGTCCTCGGGACGGCGCCGCCCGAAGTAGCTGCCGCGCGAGAGGTCCTGCGCACGGCGCGGCGCACATCCAGCGACGATCAGCGGATGCATCTCGCGTATCAGCGCGCCGGCCATCGGGACCAGTTTGCGATAGAGCGTAAGCGCCGTATCTGAGTCGTCGATCGCGACCGCGCGCTGGGCGACGATGTCGCCGGCGTCGGCGCGCGCGACCATATGATGGAGCGTCACCCCTGCCTCGCGCTCACCGTTGACGAGCATCCAGTTGACCGGCGCGCGCCCGCGATAGGCCGGCAGCAAGGAGCCGTGCAGATTGTAGGCGCCGAGCGCCGCCAGCCGCAGCACCGCGTCGGGCAGAAGGTTGCGATAGTAGAAGGAGTAGATAACCGCCGGACGCATCGCCGCGATCCGGTCAATCCATCCGGCGTCGAGCCGCTCCGGCGTATGGACCGGGATCGCGCTGCGTTGGGCAAGTTCCGCGCACGATCGCCACCAGACCTCTTCGTGCGGGTCGTCGCGATGCGTGAAGAGCGCCGCGATCGGCGCGCCCATCGCGAGCAGCGCTGCCATGCACTCGTAGCCCATCTCGTGATAGGCGAAGAGCACGCAGCGCACGGTGCGGATCGAGTCTGCGGACTGAGCGGCGTCAGAAGTCACGTCAGCGGCGCGCCGCCGGCTCGGGCTCGTCGCCGTGCACCGCGCGCACGATATAGGTCGGGCGCTTGCGCACCTCGATATAGATGCGCCCGATGTACTCGCCGATAAGCCCGATCGACAGCAGGATGAAGCCGAGCACGAAGAAGGCAACCGCGAACAGCGTCCACAGCGCGCCCTCTTCCTGCGGCCCGTAAAGGATTCGATGTGCGACGAGCAGGAACGCGAACAGGGTGTCGAGCACAAAGACCAGCAGCCCCGCCAAGCTCACCGCCTGGATCGGCATCAGCGAAAACCCGGTCACCAGGTTGAGGCTCAGGTGCGCGAGCCGGAAAAGGTTGTACTTGGATTGCCCGCCCTGGCGCTCATCGTGCCCGACCGGAATTTCCACCACGCGCTTGGCGAAGGAGTTGGCGAGCGCGGGAACGAACGCCGCCTTCTCGTCGCAGGCGACGACCGTGTCCACGATGTGCCTGCGGTAGGCGCGCAGCATGCATCCGTAGTCATGCATCGGCACGCCCACGATCATCGAGGTCAGCCGGTTGTGCAGGCGTGAAGCGTAGCGCCGGTAGGCGTGGTCGCGGCGCTCCTCGCGCCATCCGCCGACCACGTCGGCCCCGGCGTCGATCGCCGCGAGCAGGCGCGGTATTTCCTCGGGCGGGTTCTGCAGGTCGGCGTCGAGCGTGACCACGACGTCGCCGCGACTCTGGCGAAAACCGGCCAGGATCGCCGAGTGCTGGCCGAAGTTGCGCGCGAGTTCGATCACCCGCACCGCGCCGCGCGCGCCGGCGCCGATCTCGCGCAGGATGTCCAGCGAGCCGTCGGACGAACCGTCGTCAACGAAGAGCACCTCCCACAGCCGCCCGCATCCGCGCATCACCGGCTCCAGCCGCGCCCACAATGCGCGCAGGTTGGCGGCCTCGTTGAAGACCGGAATCACCACCGAGACCAGCGCGCCCGGCGGTTCCGCCTGGGGCTTGATGATCGGGGTAATTTTTTCGGCTGAGCTCAAATTCTTTCGCCGGATCGACCGCCACGCGATGCGCCGGCAAGCGTGCGTGGCGCCCTACAACCGCCGCGTCGTTGCGCAATTGTTACAGACGACCTTGCCGAGTGAAAGACGATAGCGCAGGCGGGCGGCAGGCGAAAGCGATTGATTTTCCGTTCCACTCGCGAGCCTCGTCGGCAGCATGGATCTTGCGAGCACATGCCAGCAAGGGCCTTTCGGCGCGGCTCTCGGGAAGGGGGGATGTCAGGAGGAACAGGGTGTTGTGACGCACAAGCTGCTGGCCTGCTTTGGCGTCGGGATGATAGCGGTGGGGCTCGCAGGATGCGCCCGGGTGGCTCCCAGCACTGAGGAGCGCCGGCCTTTTTTCCAGCCCGAGTACCAGCGCGAGACCCACGGGCGCAAAACCCTCTTCGACCGGATCGTCGAGCTTGATCCGGGCGGCCTCGAAGTGAAGGTCGCGCCCGACTACCAGCGCAACGCGCCGCTGCGGGTTGCCGTGCTGCCGTTCACGGATCGCGGCAACGCCAACTTCGTCGTCGATAAGATTCCGCTGACCTTCCGCAACCAGCGCGAACGCGCGCTCTGGGCCTGGACCGATGCCCAGCGCCTGCGTCGCGCGATGGTCGCCTATCTCTCCGAGCGCGAGTTCGAGGTGATCAATCCGATCGGGATTGACGCGGTCCTCAAGTCGCACGGCATCACCGACGAAGCCGACCTTCAAAAGGTCGACCCGCGGACGCTCGGCCGCTGGCTCGGCGCCGACGCCGTGGTCTATGGCGAGGTGCTCAATTACGAAGCGTACTACCTCGCACTCGTCGCGGCGTGGCAGGTTTCGATGCGGGGCCGGATGGTTTCGACTGCCAACGGCGAGGCGCTGGTGAGCTTCGACGGCAGCCGCTACAGCGTGAACCTGCTGCCCGCGCTGACGGTCGAGGATATCGCGATCAATTCGGCCGAGTCGCTGCTCCAGTTGCGCGACGTCGTGCTGGCGCGCTCGGAGGAAGAGGTATGCCGCGAGATCGTGCTGCGGGTCCCGGTTTCCGAAAAGTCGCGGCTCGAAATCGCGCGCGAGGCGCTCGAGCGCGATTCCGAGGCCGAAGAGAGCGACGTCCACCACGAGCCCGAACAGCCGAATAATCATGGGGCGCCAGCGCGCGGCGGCAAGCTTCTCGCGCACGATCCGTCCCCCTAGCGTCCCCGCCTGAACGTCGCGCTGTGCCGCGCGGGCGCGCCAAAGGTTGACGCCGCATGCGGCCGCCCGCAAACTCTGTCGGTTATGGCCGCGCGCCGCCGCCTCCTGCGCCCGCTCCTGTACGCGATCGCTGCCGCGCTGCTCTATCTACCCGCGCTCGGCCGCCCTGCCCTGTGGGAGCCGGACGAAGGGCGATACGGCGAAATCGCGCGCGAGATGGTGCTCAGCGGCGACTGGATCACGCCGCGCGATAACTGGGTGCGCTACTTCGAGAAGCCGCCGCTGGTCTATTGGGCGGAGGCGATCGCGATAGAAGCGCTCGGCCCGACCGAACTGGCGGTCCGTCTGCCCGCCGCACTCGCCACGGTCGCCGAGGTGGTGATAACCGCGGCGCTCGCCGAGGCGATGTTCGGGGTCGCCGCCGGCCTGGGCGCGGCGGCCGCGCTCGCGCTGAGCCCGCTGGTCTTCGGCTTTGCGCGCTTTGCGACCCTCGATCCGCCGCTCGCGCTGTTCATCACGGCAGCGCTGGGCGCCTTCTGGGCGGCTGCCCGTGCGCCGGATTTCGGCAGCGGCGCGGGCCGGCGATGGTTTCTGCTGGCGGCAATATGTGCGGCGGCCGGGACGCTGACCAAGGGCCCGGTCGCGCTGCTGCTCGCCGGCGCCGTCGGATTCGCATGGCTGGTATGGGAAAGGCGCGTGCGCCAGATCCCGCGGATGCCGTGGCCGTCCGCGATCGCGCTCTACCTCGCGATCGTGGTTCCGTGGTTCGTGTTGGTTGCCCAGCGCAATCCCGGCTTTCTGCATTTCTTCTTCGTCCACGAGCATCTGCAACGCTACCTTGAGAGCAGCGAGCACGGATGGGGACCGTACTTCTTCGTGCTCGTGGTCGCAGGCGGGATGTGGCCGTGGATCTGCTTTGTGCCGCTCGGCGTGCGCGAGCTGATGCGCGCGGGCGCAACGGCCGACCCGCCCGCTGCGGACACCGTCCGTGCCGAGGCGGCTGCCGATGGACGGCTGCGCCCGAGCGAAGCAACGGCGGCGCTTGATGCCGCGGAGGCTCGCAGCGCGATGCGCTTCCTGCTGCTGTGGTTCGGGGTCATCTTCGTGTTCTTCTCGATCCCGCGCGCCAAACTCGGCGCCTATATCCTGCCCGCGCTGCCCCCATTGGCGATTCTTGGCGGCTACGGACTATGCCGCCTGCCACGGATTGGAGTCAGCGCATTGCGCAGCGTTCTGGGATCGGTCGCGCTGCTGAGCCTGATACTCGCGATGGCGGCGATGGTCGCGCTGCTGCGCTTCTCGCTCTACCTCAACCTCGCGCTGGTTCTCGACGGATGCGCGGCGGCGGCTGCGCTGACGCTGGGCGCGATGGTGTGCATGGCGGACGCCTGGCGCGGGCGCCATCTGCGCGGCGCGCTCGTCGCGCTCGCGGTGGGTGTCGTGGTCGCGCTGGGTTTTTTGGGCAAGGCGCGGATCGACGCGCAGCCGCTCGGCTCGTACCGGCGGCTGGCGCGGGAGATGACGTCGTACCTGGGCACCGGATGCCGCCTGCTCTCGTATCGCCACTTCGTGCAGTCGCTGCCCTTTTACACCGGCCGGCGCGAGGCGCTGGTCGCCTATCGCGGGGAACTCGCGCCGTTCGGCAACAGCCCCGACGCGCGGGAGAGCTTCGTCGCGACCGACACCGATCTGGCGCAGCTCTGGCGCAGCAACGGATGCGCCGTGCTGGTCGCCAACCGGACCGACCTCACGCATCTGCGCACGGTGCTCGATCCGCTCACGACCACCATCATCGGATGCGAGGGCAAGAAGGTCGCGCTCCACAACCGCGCCATCCCATTGCCCGCCCAGGCGCGCGGCTGCGAGGTTGGCCCGTGAGCTGACGCCCCTTGGTTTCGCCCGGCGGTAGCTGTAAGTATTCATCTGGACAGCCGCCTTAGCGGCGTTGCATCACCAGCGCGGGGGATGGGCGGATGGCTGCCGGACGGGTAAGCGAAGAAGCCGTGGGCTCCGGGGGCGAGAGCAAGACCGATGGTGTCGGCGCCACGCCGCAGCCCGAGCCGTCCAAAGCCGGCGCCGAAGCCGAGCCCAGCCTCGGCAAGACGCTCGTCGCGGCACGCGAGAAGCGCGGACTGTCGCGCTCCGAGATCGTCGCTCAAACCCGCATCCCCGCCCACTACGTTCAGATGATGGAGAGCAGCGACTACGCACTGATCTCCGACCAGCTCTATCTACTGCCATTCCTGCGCCGCTACGCCTCCTTTCTTGGGCTCGATGGCGAAGAAATCGCTATGCGCTTCGTGCGCGAGGTCCAGCGTGCAGAGGGCGCTCCGCCAGTGCGAATGTCCGAGCCACTGATGCTAGCGGACGACAAGCGCAGCCCCTGGCCGCGCGTGATGGCGGCGGCCGCCGTGCTCGCTACGATCGTCGTGCTCTATTACCTCGCCGCCAAACGCCATCGTGCCGCCTTCCCTCCACCGGCCATGGCGCCCGCGGCCCAAGTGCCCGTGACGGCGCCGGCAGCGCCGCTCGCCTCTGCGCCCGAAGCGCCGGCGGCTCCCGCGCCCGCGATGCCGATGACGGCCGCACCTGCGCCGCCACAGGACGCAGCGTCAAAGTTCTCCAACGCAAATGCGGTTGCCCGGCCTGTTGCGCCCCCCGCCCCGTCCGGGGCTGCGCGAGCATCGCGAAGCGCCGCGGCGCCGCAACCTGCCGACAGCTCGGACTGATAACTGGCGCAATCTGCGCGGCGCTCGCGCGCGGGCGCCGCTTGCTGGCGCGCGGCGCGTGGTTAACTTCTTGGTGTAAATCCGTCAAGGAGGAACCGCCATGGCCAACCAACCGCAGGTATGGTCTCCGCTGAAGGAGCTCGATCGCTTTCGGCGCGATTTCGACGATCTGTTCGACCGCTTCCTGGGCGGCCGCGCCGGCCCGTTGTTCGCGCGGGCAGGCGACTATCCGCCGCTCGAATCCTTCATCGACAACGGCGAGCTCGTCATCCGCGCGGATCTGCCCGGCGTCGATCCCAAGGACGTCGAGATCACGGTCGCCGGCGACACGCTGACGATTCGCGCCACGCGCGAGCAACAGCGCGAGGAGAAGACCCGCAACTACATCCATCGCGAGGTCAGCTACGGCAGCATCGAGCGCTCGCTC
Source organism: Candidatus Binataceae bacterium (assembly GCA_035650475.1). Taxonomy (NCBI): domain Bacteria; phylum Candidatus Binatota; class Binatia (SeqCode); order Binatales (SeqCode); family Binataceae (SeqCode); species Binataceae bacterium (SeqCode). Next base: position 223,281 of record DASRHP010000008.1, on the reverse strand, counting down.
CAGCTGCCCGAAGGCGTAAACCCCGACGAGATTAAGGCGTCCTACCGCAACGGCGTGCTCGAGTTGACCGCGCCGGTGCCCAGGGAGGTCAGCGCGCGCAAGGTACCGATCGAGATCGAGCGGAAGTAGAGCAAAGCGCGCGGCGCCCGTGCGGCCGCCGGCGCCGCGTCAGGCATCGCGGCATTTCGCCGCATCAATGAAGCACGGCGTTCGCGATTTCCTCGGCGATAAGCTTGCGCGCCTGGTGCTTGTCGTAGCCGGGATGCCCCACCGCGATCACCGTGAGCCCGCTGGAGCCCTGCCCCGCGGTTGCCCGCGCGATCAAGATCGTGTCGCTCGCGCCGTCCGTGTCCGATTCCTCAAGCGCCCGGCCGGGCCGATAGTTGGGCGGAACATAGGCGGGCAGCGCCGAGCGTTGCTGTGCGGTAGCCGGCGGCACCGGCCACGGCATCATCGGCCACGGATTGAGCGCCGGCCCCATCGGCGCGCTCCCCACGCCCGGCCCCGCCTCGTAACCCTGCTGCTGATAGCTGCTAATGTCGTTGGAGAGACCCGGATTGCCCTCGGCCGCGGTCTGATCGTCGCTGCCCGGTTGCGGCGGCGGCGCCTCGGGCAGCGGAACGGGCTTGACGCCCATTGCCTTGAGCACTGCGACCGCGTCGTGGTCCCCGGGCGCAACGTCGTTGAGCGACATCCCGGGCACCAGCCTGCGCAGGCTGAGGGTGACGGTGATCGTCGTGACCGATGGAGCGCCGCCGCTGGCCAGCCGCCCGGCCACCTGGAGATCCTGACTGAGGACTTGTTGTAGGACCGGATCGGTCGCGATCACGCTGAGCGGGATGCCCGCGGGCAGCGGCAGCTCGCCGGCGACCTTGATCTTGATCAACGACTCATCCGCCGCAAGCGCGATGCGCGCGCCGGCGATTGCGGCAATCGCGGCGAGCGCAATCGTTGCGGCGGCTATCGCAAAACGCGTTCTCCCGAAGGACGTCAATACCCGCATGCGCCATCTCGTCAAGGTAGCTTCTGCTCAAGCACCTCTGTGGCACGGGCGGCGCGATATTTGATGAGCTGCTCGGCCAACTCGGGCCGGCTCAGCGCCATGATCGCCACCGCGAACAGCCCGGCGTTGCCCGCGCCCGCCTTGCCGATCGCCATCGTCGCCACCGGCACGCCGCGCGGCATCTGGACGATCGAAAGCAGCGAGTCCATCCCGCTTAACGAAGTGGTCGGCATTGGCACGCCTATCACCGGCAGCACGGTTTTGGCCGCGATCACGCCAGGCAGGTGGGCCGCGCCGCCGGCGCCCGCGATTATCACCTGCACCCCGCGCTCCTGCGCGGAAGCGGCGTACTCCAGGGTGATGTCCAGCGTGCGATGGGCGGAAAGCACCCGAGCTTCATGTGAAACTTTAAATTCTGTCAGAACTTCGGCGGCGGCAGACATGTGCTCCCAGTCGCTCTTGCTGCCCATGATGATGCCGACCAACGGCGCTCGCTCAGCGGCCATCGCACTCACCTCCCTGGTAGGATCCCGAGTCAAGCAGGCTTGTCCGCGCGGGGGCGGTTGTCAAGCCGCTTCGGGAAACGTAATCACTGATCGAGCGCGTGCGCGGCGCCTTGCGCCATCGGGATGCGGCGCGGCGCGGTGGGGAAATGGCGACGCCGATACCAGCCAACGACTGCGCCTTCCGGCTTGACGAAATCGCGGCGGCCACTGGCGGGCAGATCATCTTTGGCGCTCCGGATACCCGCGTGCGCGGAGTCTCGATCGACACGCGCACGCTTAACACGGGCGCGCTGTTCGTGGCGCTCAGAGGCGCCCAGGGACGCGACGGCCACACGCATCTGGTGGAAGCTGCCCGCCGCGGCGCCGCCGCCGTGCTGGTCGCGCGCGGCCGGAGTCCAGCCGAAGCAGCCGGGCTGGCCGCGGTCGAAGTTGACGACACGCTCGTCGCGCTCGGCGACCTCGCACGCCATCATTTGCACCGTACGCGCGCCGCTCGCCCCCTGGCAAGCCTCGCCGTCGGCGGGGCCGCTGGCAAGACTACAACCAAGGAACTCTGCGCCGCGGCAGTGCGCGCGCTGTTCGGCGAAACGCTCGCCACCCCGGGCAATCTCAACAATCTGATCGGCGTTCCGATGACGATCTTCCTGCTCGGAACGCCTCATCGCGCCGCCGTGCTCGAATGCGGCACCAACACGCGCGGCGAGATTTCGCGCCTGGCGCGCATGGTCGAGCCCGACGTTGCGCTGGTGCTCAACGTGGACGTCGAGCACAGCGAAGGACTGGGCAGCCTCGAGGAGATCGCCGACGAGGAGGCGGCGTTGTTCGCGACCGCGCGCCACGCGGTCGTGGCCTGCGCCGAGGAGCGGCTGGTGATGGCGCGCCTCCCGCGCGGCGCCGAGGTCGTCAGCTTCGGCACGGGCGCGGGATGTGACGTGCGGGTGGTCGCGCGCGAGCCGGCGGCGGCCGGCGCCGGCTCGCGCGCGACCCTGGAACTCCACCCGCGTCTGCGCGCACCGGGCGCGCCGGCGCGCCTGGAGCTCAGCCTCGCGCTGCTCGGCGAGGCAGCCGCACGCAATGCGGCGGCGGCGCTCGCCGCCGCCGCCGCCTTGCGCGCACGGGCGCTGGAGGTGGCCGAGCTCGCCGCTGTCGCTCGCGCCCTCGCTGCCGTCGCGCCCGTGGCTGGCCGGCTCAACCCGCGGATGCTCGGGGACGTGCTGGTGATCGACGACACCTACAACGCCAACCCGCGCTCGGTGCGCGCGGCGCTCGCGGCCGCGGCCGAGCGCGCACAGGCGGGCCGCGCGCGCCTGATTGTCGCGCTCGGCGACATGCTGGAGCTGGGGGCGTTGAGCGCCCCGATGCACGCTGAGATCGTGCGGGAGACCCTCGGGCTGAACCCCGCGGCGTTCGTTGCCGTGGGACCGGAGACGACCGCCGCGCTCGAGTTGGCCGAGCGCGGCCAGCGCGACGCGCGCGTGCTCACCGCACCTGACAGCGCCACCGCCGCCGCGCTGGTCTGCGCGGCGGTGCGCGCGGGCGACGTCGTGCTAGTCAAAGGCTCGCGCGGCCTGCGGATGGAGCGGATAATCGAGGCGCTCGAACACAAACTGGGAAGCCGCACGTAATTGGAAGTCGCACTCAAAATTGATGTCGACACTCATCAGGGGCTCGCGCAGGGCGTGCCGCGGATGGCGCGGATGCTCGCGCAGGAGGGCGTTGCGGCGAGCTTCTTCATTGCGATGGGCCCCGACAACTCGGGCCGCGCGATCGTTCGCGTGCTGCGCAACCCGGGCTTTCTCGCCAAAATGCGCCGCACCCGCGCGGTCAGGATGTACGGGCTGCGCACGGTGCTCTCCGGCACGCTGCTGCCGGCGCGCCCGATAGCGCTCGCGCTGCCCGCGGTCGTGCGCGGACTCAAGAGCGCGGGCTTCGAGGTTGGCGTGCACGGATGGGATCACGTGCGATGGCAGGATCGCCTCGACCAGCTCAGCGATGCCGAAATCCGCGCCGAGCTGGAACAGGCGTTCGAGGCCTACCGCGCGATCTTCCGCGCGCAACCGGCGAGCTTCGCGGCCCCCGGATGGCGCACCAATGCGAGCGCGCTCAGGATCCTCGACACGATGGGGCTCGCCTATCGCAGCGACACGCGCGGGCGCGCGCCGTTTCGATGCCGTATCGACGGCCGGGTGCTCGCGACGCCCGAGATCCCCACCACGCTGCCGACGCTGGACGAAGTGATGGGACGCGACGACCTGCCCAACACCTCAGCGCTGCTGGAGTTTTACCTTGCGCAGTTCAGTGCCGACCGGCTCAACGTCCATACGGTGCATGCGGAAACCGAAGGCATGAGCGAGTTGGACAGCTTCACGGCCCTGGTGCGGGCGCTCAAGGAGCGAGGCGCAAAGTTCGTCCGCCTTGACCAGGCCGCGGCACGCCTGCGCGGCGCCGAGCTTGCGATATGCGAAATCGTGCGCGCGACCCTCCCCGGCCGCGCCGGATGGATCTCCGTGCAGGGCCCCGACGCAACCTCCGAGCTCCATCCGACCTGACAATACGGGCAACGCGGGCTTCAGCCCGCGTCCTGCGCCTGTTCACCTGAGCGTGCTCAGAATTTCTCCTTGAAGGGCCGCACGTCGACCTCCTGGGTCCATGCGCTGCGGTCCTGATGGGCGAGGTGCCAGTAGGTTTCCGCGATTGCCGCCGGTGCCAGCATGTCTTCAGGCTTCAGCTCCGGCCGCAGTTGATGGATGAAGGGCATGTCGATCGGACCGTCGATATTGACGTAGGCGACGTGCACACCCTGCGGCCCCAGGTCGCGCGCCATCACCTGCGCCAGCCCGCGCAGCGCGAACTTCGCGGGCCCGAAAGCAGCCGAGGTCGCAAACGGCTTGACGCCCGCGGTCGCGCCGGTGAACAGGATCGCGCCCCGTCCGCGCGCGAGCATGGCCGGCACCACCGCCTGCGCGCACAAGAACGCGCCCAAGGCGTTGACCCGCCAGGTGTTCTCGAACGTGCTCGGCTTGGTCTCCATCAGACGCCCGAACGGCCGCATCGCCGCGTTGTACAGCAGCACTTCCGGATCGCCGAGCTCGGCACGGATATGCGCGAAGGCGGCCTCGATGTCTGCGGCCCTGCTCATGTCGGCCGCCACCGGCAGCGCGCGAGCGCCCGCGCCGCTCAACTCCGCCGCAAGCTGCTCGAGCTTGTCGGCGTGGCGTGCGACCAGCGCGACGGCGTAGCCGGCCGCGAACCGCCGCGCCAAGGCCGCGCCCAGCCCGGGCCCGACACCGACCACCACTGCTACCGATTTGTTCGTGTCGGTCATTGCGTTTGCCCTCCTCCCCTACGCGCGCGCCGCCGCGGCGGCGGCCAGCGCCTGCTCGACGAAATCGAGCCGGTCGTTGCCCCAGAAGATGTCCTCGCCGACGAAAAAGGTCGGCGCGCCGAAGGCGCCGCGCCGCACCGCTTCCTCGGTGTTGCGCCGCAGCTCATCCTTGACCGCCTGCTCCTCGCTCATCGCGTTTAGGCGCACCGCGTCGAGCCCCGCCTGCTGCAGGACTTCGCGCATCACCGCGTCGTCGCCCAGATTGAGCCCGCGCGCCCAGAAGGCGTCGAACACCGCGCGATGGTACGTCGGAAACACACCGGCGCGCTGGGCCGCGATCGCGCCGCGCATCAGGCGCATCGTGTTGATCGGAAAATGCGCGTTGCGCAGCGGGGCGATGCCATAGCGTTTCGCCCATCGCCCGAGTTCGACCGTCATGTAGTTGCGCTTGGCCTCGATGGTTATCGGCGACGCGTTGCCGGTTTGCTTGAACACGCCGCCGAGCAGGATTGGACGATAGGCGATCTCCGCGCCGGTGCGCGCGGCCAGCCCGTCGAGCTGGGTATCGGCCAGGTAGCTGAACGGGCTTCCGTAATCGAAGAAAAACTCCAATGTGGGCGCCATGCGGATTCCTCCCAGCGAGTGAAAGTTGCATCATGCAACCGACATACGCGAAGCGAGCCTAACAGCCGCAGTTGCATAATGCAACCTTTGCGCGTAAGCTCGCTGCGCGATGCGGCGCAAGACCTTCGCACACATGAACTGCTCGGTCGCACGGGCGCTCGAAGTCGTCGGCGAATGGTGGTCGATGCTCATCCTGCGCGAGGCCTTCATGGGCACCCGCCGCTTCGCCGACTTCCAGCGCCACCTCGGCATCGCGCGCAACATTCTCAGCGCCCGCCTGCGCAAGCTCACCCGCCAGGGCATCCTGCGCCGCGTCCCGGCGCCGGACCCCCGCGCGGGACGCTACGAATACCGCCTGACCGACAAGGGCCGCGCGCTCTTTCCCGTTATCACTGCGCTGCGCCAGTGGGCCGATCGGTGGGTGGTCGGGATGGACAAGCTGCCGGTGCGCGCGATCGAAATCGCCTCGGGCGAGGACATCGCAGAGGTCAAGGTCGCAAGCCGCGCCGGCCGCGAGCTTGCCCCGTCCGAGGTAGCGCTGGTCGCCGGCCCGGGCGCAACCCGCGCGACGCGCGCACGCCTGGCGGCAATCCTCAAGGCGCGCAACCTGTCCTGAGTCTGCGCGCGCCTGACCGCGGCCGCGCGATTATGCTATCTGGTCATCCAATAATCCGGGGCCGAGCAGGAGAGCCATCGATGCCCGCACCGCAACTGATCGCCGCGAACCCCCGCGAAGTCGGCCTTGACCCGCAGAAGGTCGAGGCGCTGTTCGAGCGCGCCGCGCGCGAGGTCAACCAGGGACTGCTGCCGTCGTGCCAGATCGCGATCGCGCGCAACGGGCGGGTTGGCGCGATGCGCACGTTCGGGCGCGCAGTGCAGGGCGGCGCCGAGCGCGAAGCCACCGATGAGACGCTCTACACCGTGTTCTCGTGCACCAAGGCGATCATGTCGGCGGCGGCATGGATCCTTATCGGCGAGGGCAAGCTCGACGTGCGCGAGCGCGCCGCGGCGATCGTTCCGGAGTTCGGCACCAACGGCAAGGAGGTGGTCACGGTCGAGCAACTCCTGCTCCATACCGCGGGATTCCCCAACGCGCCGTATGCGCAGAGCGAATGGATGGACCGCGGCAAGCGGCTCGAGCGCTTCGCCAAATGGCGGCTCGAGTTCGAGCCCGGCAGCCGCTACTTCTACCATCCTACGGCCGGCTTCTGGGTGATCGCCGAGATCATCGAGCGTCGCACGGGCAAGGACTTCCGCGACTTCGTGCGCGAGCGGATCGCGCTGCCGCTCGGCCTGCCCGGGATGTACCTAGGGCTCGGGCCCGAGCTGCACCATCGCGTGGCCGACGTCGTTCACGTCGGCGAGCCGCTGAGCGCGCAAGAATTGCGCAAGCTGGGCTTTCCACCGATGCCCGAGACCGAGGTCACCGAACAGCTGATTCAGGGCTTCAACTCGCCGGTGGTGCGGCAGTCGGGCGTTCCGGGCGGCGGCGGAATCATGACCGCGGCCGAACTCGCGCTGTTCTACCAGGGCGTGATGCGCAATCGCGGCGCCGACGGACAGCCGCTCTGGAAGCCGCAGGTCCTGGCCGAGGCGCTGCGCCCGCGCTCGGGCGAGCTCATCGATCCATTTCTCGGTCACAAGGTCAACCGCGCGCTCGGGGTGGTGGTCGCGGGCGACGACGGCAAGGCCAACTTCCGCGGCTTCGGCAAGACCAACTCGGCGGCGACCTTCGGCCACGGCGGCGCGGGCGGGCAGATCGGATGGGGCGATCCGGCGACGGGGATTTCCCTCGGCTACTGCACCAACGGCTTCGACCGCAACGAGATCCGCCAGGGCCGGCGCGGTGTCGCAATCTCCAGCCTCGCCGCCGTCTGCGCAGGCTAGGCGCTAGGGAAAAGGCGCGGCGCGACGCCGCCCTCTCCCCGGGCTACGACAGAAACGGATTGCGCAGCACGATCGTCGCCTCGCGGGCCGCGCCCACGCCCACCATCGCGAGCGGAACCCCGGCGAGTTGGGCAATCCGGTCGAGGTAGTGGCGCGCGTTGGCCGGCAACTCGTCGAGCGAGCGCGCGCCGTTGAGGCTCCCGCTCCATCCCGCCAGCTCCTCGTACACCGGACGCGCGCGCGCGAGCGCGCCGCGCCCCGGCGGCATCTCGTCGTAACGCTTGCCGCCGAGTGTGTAGGCGACGCAGATGCGCAGCGGATCGATGCCGCTGAGCACGTCGAGCTTGGTCAGCGCCAGCCCCCACAGACCGTTGAGCCGCACCGCATGGCGCGCGAGCACCGCGTCGAACCATCCGATCCGCCGCGGACGGCCGGTCGCGCTGCCGAACTCCTCGCCCTCGGCGCGCAGGCGATCGGCGAGTCGTCCCGTTATCTCGGAGGGAAACGGACCCGCGCCGACGCGGGTGGTGTAGGCCTTGCTGATCCCGAGCACCGCGTCGAGCCGGCCGGGCGCCACGCCGGCGCCGGAAAACACCGCGCTCGCAATGCAGTTCGACGAAGTGACGAACGGGTATGTACCGTGGTCGATGTCGAGCATGGTGCCGTGCGCGCCCTCGAACAGCACACGCTTACCGGCCGCGATCGCTTCGGCAAGGTAAGCGCCGGTGTCGCAGAGATAGGGCAGCAGGCGGCGGCGCACGCGGCGCAACGCGTCTATTATCTCGTCGGCCCGCAGGGCCTTGGCCTTGAGCACCGCGCGCAGGTAGGTGTTCTTGTCGGCGATGTTGCGCGCGAGCTTCTCCTTAAAGCGCGCGAAGTTCTGCAACTCGTCGAAGCGCAGACCCGCGCGCGCCATCTTGTCCTCGTAGGCGGGGCCGATGCCGAAGCCGGTAGTGCCGATCGCACGCCGCCCGGCGCGGGCCTCACGGGCGCGGTCGATCGCCCGATGGTACGGCATCACCATATGCGCGTCGCAGCTCAGCTTAAGCAGGGCGTCGTCGGTGAACTTGCCGCGGCTGCGCAGGCTCGCAAGCTCGTCGGCGAGCGCCAACGGATCAACCACGGTGCCGTTGCCGATCACACAGGTCTTGCCCGGATGCAGCGCGCCGGCCGGGATCAGGCGGAGGATGAATTTTTCGCCGTCGACGACCAGGGTATGTGCGGCGTTGTTGCCGCCCTGGAAACGCACCACCACGTCAGCGTCGGCCGCCAGCAGGTCGACAATCTTGCCCTTGCCCTCGTCACCCCACTGGGTGCCGACCACCGCCACCGTATTCATCCCCTAACGTCCATCCCTCGCTTGGCGTTGAAATGGATCCGGCGCGGCGCGCCGCGCCCCAGGCGCGCCAGACCCTCGGCCCGGCGCCATCGGCCTCCTACAGCTTGAGCAGCGCCGCCGCGGTTATCGCCGGCAACGTCTTGAGGCGCTCGAGCACCTCGGGCGGCACCGGCTGATCGACTTCGACCAGGCTGAGCGCGGTGCCGCCGACGCGGTCACGCCCGAGCTCGAGTCCCGCGATATTGATCCCCGCCTGCCCCAGCACCGTGCCCACCGCGCCGACCACGCCGGGCACGTCGCGGTTGTGCAGCATCAGGAAGTAGCCCTCGGGCACCGCCTCGACGCGGTAGCCGTCGATACGGATGAGCCTGAGCCCGCGGTTGCCGATAACGGCGCCGGCGACCTCGTGCACGCCGGCGGCGGTGCGCACGCTCAGTACCAGCGTGTTGATGTAGTCGGTGGTCTCGCGGGAGCGGGTCTCGGTCACGCTGATTCCGCGCTCGCGCGCGATGAAAGGGGCGCTGACGTAGTTGAATTCCTGGTCGAGAAAGCCGCTGAGCAGCCCCTTGAGCGCGGCCGCCGTGATCGGCTCGGCCTTGAGCCCCGCGGCCTCTCCACCCAGCCCCACCGTGATCTGCGAAGGCGCCTCGTCGATGAGCTGCGCGGCGAGCCGGCCCAGCCGCTCGGCCAGGCGCAGATGCGGCCCGAGCGCTTCGAGTTCTTTGGGCGAGAGCGCCGGCATGTTGACCGAATGGCGGATAACGCCTTCGAGCAGGAACTCGGCGATCTGTTGCGCGATGTCGATCGAGACCCGGATCTGCGCCTCGTCGGTGGCGGCCCCCAGATGGGGCGTCGCAATCACGTTGTCGAACCGGAGCAGCGGATGGTCGCGGGGCGGCGGCTCCTCGACGAAGACGTCGAGCGCGGCACCGGCGACCTTGCCCGCGCGCAGCGCCTCGCACAGCGCTTGCTCGTCAACGATCCCGCCGCGGGCGCAGTTGATGATCCGCACGCCCGGCTTCATCAGGGCGAACGCTGCGGCGCCGACGAGCCCGCGGGTGTCGTTGGTGAGCGGCGCGTGGACGGTGATGAAGTCGGCGCGGTGGTAGAGCTGTTCGAGGCCGACCAGTTCGACCCCGATCCGCGCGGCCGCCTCGGCGGTCAGGATCGGGTCATAGCCGATCACTTTCATCCTGAGCCCCTGCGCACGCTCGGCGACGATCCGCCCGATATTGCCGAGCCCGATCACGCCCAGGGTCTTGTTGGAGACCTCGACGCCGGTGAACTTGCCGCGCTCCCAGCGCCCGGCCTTGACCGCCGCGTTGGCGGCCGGAATGTGCCGCGCCAGCGCCATCAGCATCGACAACGCGTGTTCGGCGGTGGTGACGCTGTTGCCGAGCGGGCTGTTCATCACCACGATTCCGCGCCGCGTCGCCGCTTCGAGGTCGATATTGTCAACGCCGACGCCGGCGCGCCCGATCACACGCAGCGCCTCGGCGTGCTCGATTACCTCGCGCGTCACCCGCGTCGAGCTGCGGACGATTAGCGCATGGTACGGCGCAATGATCCCCGCCAGTTCGGCCGGCTTGATCCCGGTCTTGATATCGACCTTGAGCTCGGGATAGCGGCTGAAGACTTCGACCCCCTGCGGATTGAGGGCGTCGCTGAGCAGAACCCGGAAGGTTTCCGCCATGGTGCTTGCTTACGCCGCCTCGGCGATCCGGCGCGCGACCGCAGCGACTCCGGCGCCGGCCTCTAAGCGATAGCCGACCTGCTTGAGCGCCTGCTCGAGAGCGGCGACCGCGATCAGCATGTCGAACGGCGCCAGGTATCCCATGTGTCCGATGCGCACCAGCTTGCCCTTCATCTGATCCTGTCCGCCCTGGACCGACACGCCAAGCGCGTCGCGCATGTAGCGCACCACCTTGCCGCCGTCGAGGCCGGGCGGCGTCAGGATGCCGGTCACGCCGGGGGCGGGATTGTCGGGCGCGAGCAGGCCCAGTCCCAGCGCCGGCGCCGCCGCGCGCGCCGCCTCGGCCATCACGCGATGGCGGCGGAAGACCTGCGCCAGCCCCTCGGCATGGATCATCTCGAGCGCCTTGTTGAGGCCGAAGACCAGCGAGACCGCGGCGGTCCATGCGGTCGTGTTCTCGTCGCGCTGGGCCTTGAGCTCGCGAACCAGGTCGAAATAAAAGCGCGGCGTGCGCGAACGCTGCGCGCGCTCAAGCGCCCGCTCGGACAGCGCAACCATCGCGAGCCCCGGCGGCAGCATCAACGCCTTCTGGCTGCCGGTCACCAGCGCGTCGATCCCCCACTCGTCCATCCGCTGCTCGAAAACGCCGACCGAGGTGATGCCGTCGACGATCAACATCACGTCGCGCTCGCGGGTCAGTCGTGCGATCTCGGGCACCGGGTGGAGCGCGCAGGTCGAGGTCTCACTGGCCTGCACCAGCACGGCGCGCGCGGCGGGATTGGCGCGCAGCGCCTCCTCGACCTGCTCCGGGCGCACCGCGCGGCCCCATTCGACGCGCACTTCGTAGCCCGCCATCCCGTGCGCCGCGAGCAGCTTGCCCCAGCGCTCGCCGAACTTGCCGCCATTGACGAAGATCGCCTGCTCGCCGGGCTCGAGCAGATTGGTCACCGCCGCCTCCATCGCACCGGTGCCGCTCGCGGCCAGCAGGATAACCTCCTGGCGCGTACCGAACAGCGGCTTGAGCCGCTCGCGCGCCTGCGCAAGGACGGCGCTGAATTCGGGCGTGCGGTGGTGGATGATCGGGCGCGCCATCTCGAGCAGGACCTCGGGCGGGACCGGCGCGGGCCCGGGCGTGAACAGATATTTCTTCACCGGCGGCACGTGTAACTGCGCGCGCTTGCGCGGCGGCGGCAAAAAAAAGCCTGGGGCCCGCCGCAAAGGCGGAGCGCCAGACCCCAGGATCGCCCAAGCCAACGCGCGAAGCGTCTTTTAAACCGATAACGGACGCCTACGGCACTGTCAACAACCGCCTTGGCGGCGCGTTGAAACTGCGGGCGGGCAGAGGCTAAGAATTGTCGGGCGAGCCGCGCGCGCGGCGTCAACAGCGAGGCCCGGTGAACAGAATCGAGTACGAAATTCGTGACGGCGCGCTGGTCTGGATCAAAAATCCGATAACCGGCGTCATTTCCTATGTCGTCGATATGCGCGGCAAGAGTTTCGCCTTCACCCTCGGCGGCCGCAGCGAGCTCGACCCCGCGGCGCCCGCGCTGAGCGCCGAGGAGATCGCGCGGGCGACCCAGGCCTGCCCGTTTTGCCCGGGCAACGAGGCGATGGCGCCGCCCGAGATTCTGCGGGTGACGCCGGCGGAGTTCCCCCGGTGGTCAGGCGGCGCGAACGGCGGCGCCGCGACGGCCGCGGGATGGGTGATGCGAGTGTTCAACAATCTCTTCCCGCGCATTCCGGCCGAGCTCACCGGTGGGCGCAACGAGTCGTACATCGTGGTCGAGGACCCGCGCCATTTCGCGAGCCCGCATCCGCGCTCGGCGAGCGATCTGATGAGCACGGGCGCACTCGGCGAAGAGCATTTCTTCCGTCTGCTGATGACCGACGTCGCGGTGATCCGGCGCGCGATGGAAAACCGCGCGGTGCGCTCGATCGTCGTGCGCAAGAACCAGGGGCGCGAGTCCGGCGCCTCCCAGCCGCATCTCCATCAACAACTCATCGGCGCGCCCGCGCCGCTGCCCGCGCTGGTCGCCGAAGCGGAGGCCGAACGACGGATACCCGGGATGTGGAACGAACTTATCGAGCTGGTCGAGCGACTGGGGCTGCTGATCGAGCGGCGCGACGGCGTTGTCAGTTACGCGAGCCCCATCGGCGCCTTTCCGCGCAGCTACGACGTGATCATGCCGGAGTATCGGGGCACGATAGTCGAGCTGGCGGCCGAGCGGCTGCACGTTTTCGCCCGCGCGATCTGCCGCATCCTGCGCGTGCTCGGGCCGCTGCCGCTGGATTACGAGATTCATCAGGGCGAAGGGCTGCCGCTGCACGCGCACATCAACTCGCGGCTGTATCCGTATTCGAGCGTAGCGGGGACGCTCAATCTGCCGAGCGTGCTGATCCACAACGTCGCCGCGCTGCGCCGCGCGCTCGCACGCCACGAAGAGTTCTAGCCTATTCGGGAAGCCCGGAGCCTGAACTCGCCGACGGCGGTGGCGAGGCGGGCGGAGCGTAGCTCAGCGGCGACGGCTGCGCCTCGGGCGTGGGCACCGGCACGCTGGTCACGTGCGGCAGCGCCCATCCGAGGAACGGGTCGGGACACGAGGTTACCTGGACGCCGTTGCGCGGCGGATCCGTGATGCAGCTGGAGGCGGGCGTCGAAGTCGAGACGTACAGGCATCCGGCGACGCCCAGCGCCGACAGTAGCGCGAGCGCAAGCATCGCCCCCCGTCCGCGCATCCAGTGGCTCTTCCGGTACGCGCGCATCGCGGCCATTCCTCAGCCTAACGCGCCGGCGCCAGGCGCGACAACGCGACGAGCGCGCGCCTCTGCCAGGGTCGGCGGAGAGCCGTTTTTCAGCGCAGCACTATTCGGCGCGCCAGACGGGCTTGCGCTTTTCGAGGAAGGCGCGGATGCCTTCCTTGGCGTCCTTGCTCGCACGCACCATCCGGCCCATCTCCAGGATATCGTCGTGCCAGGCGTCGAACGCCGCGCTCATCGAGCGCCGCAAGCTCTTCTTCATCGTGCGCAGCGAGAGCGGCGCGTTGGCGGCGACCTTCTCCGCCCACGCGACCGCCGCCGCGTCGAGCTTGTCGACCGCCACCACCTCGTGCACCATTCCCATCTGGAGCGCGCGCTCGGCGGTCACGGGCTCGCCGGTGTAGAGGATCTGCGCGGTATTGGCGGAACCGATGACTTCGATGAGCTTGCGGATGAAGTCGTAGGGCACCAGCAGCCCGACCCGCGCGACCGTCATCCCGATCCGCGCGTCCTGCGCCGCCACGCGCAGGTCGCAATGCAGCGCGAGCTCGCATCCGCCCGCCAGCGCCGCGCCCTGCACGGCCGCGATGGTCGGAACCGGGAACTGCTCGAGGCGATGGAAGACGCGCTCGATGCCGACCGGGCTGTGGCCGCCTTCGAGGCGATCGGCCTCGGCGAGGTCGAGTCCGGCGCAGAAGCTCTTGCCGGCGCCGCGCACGATGAGGGCGCGGATTTCCTTGTCGTTCTCGCTGGCGGCGAGCGCCTTGTCCATCGCTTCGAGCAGCGCGGCATTGAGCGAGTTGCGCTTTTCCGGGCGGTTGAGCGTTAGGGTCAGATAGTTGGGTTGGCGCTCGATCTTGAGGACTTCTTCGGCCATGGAAGCAACTCCTTAGAACTGTGGGAGCATCGTGAATTTCGGGGCCCGAGCATCGCACGAGCGCGCGCCGCCCTTCAAGGGCCGGCGAAGGCGCAGCGCGCGGCCCGGGCGAAAAACGTCCGGGCGCCGTTCACTCGCCGCTCCAGAGGGGCTTGCGCTTTTCCAGGAACGCGCGCACGCCCTCCTTGGCGTCCTTGCTGCGCCACACCGCCGCGCGCATCTCGTCGATATCCTTGTGCTCGACGTTGTAGGCGTCGCTCAGGCAGCGGCGGATCGAGGCCTTCATCGCGCGCAGCGAAAGCGGCGCATTGGCGGCGATCTTCTCGGCCAGGCTGTCGGCCTCCGCGCCAAGCCGCTCGTCGGACACCACACGGTCGACGAGCCCGATTTCGAGCGCCCGCCGCGCGGCTATCGGCTCGGCCGTGTACATAATCTCCGCCGTATGTGCCGGGCCGACCAACGCCATGAACTTGCGGAAGACGAAGTAGTCGGGCACGCGGCCGATCCGCGCCGGCGTCATCCCGAGCGCCGCGCCTTCGGCCGCGATGCGCAGATCGCAGAGCAGCGCGAGCACCAGCCCGCCGGTCAGTGTCGGGCCCTGGACGGCGGCGATCGTCGGGATCGGCAGGCCTTCGAGGCGGGTGAAAATCTGATGTGCGGTAACGGTCGGCGCGGCGCCTGCCGCCTCGACCTCGTCGATCTCGCGCAGGTCGATGCCGGAGGAAAAGGCGCGCCCCTCGCCGCGCAGGACGACCGCGCGAATAGCCGTGTCGGCCTCGATCGCGTCGAAGGCGCGGTTGAACTGTTCGAACATCGCGCGGTTGAGGGCGTTGCGCTTCTCGGGGCGATTCATCGTGAGGGTCACGTGATTCGCCCGGCGGTCGAATTTCAGCACGTCGCTATCGGCCATCGCGGTCGCTCCTTGGCGGGGGTTGACAAGGGGCGAGAATCGCACGGCCCGCGCGCGCGGTTCAACTACAGACCCATCGCGGCCAGTTCGCGCCGGATGCGTTCCGGATGGGTCGCGCCCCAGTAGATCCGGCCGCATCGCGGACACAGCGCAAAACGCTCGTGGCTCGCATAGACGAATGGCGGCACGCGGCGGACCACCGTGTCGCGGCCGACCTCGCGCAGCAGCTCGTTGCATCGCGAGCAGCGGGTGAACGCGGCCGGCCGCGGATCGAAGCGATGGCGCGCCATCACCTCGCGGATCTGGTCGCGGATAAGGTTGCTCTCGAGATAGATCGCGTCGGGCGCGGTGCGCAGGCGCTTGTCGCGGGTCAGCGTTACGCGTCCCTCGGCGCGCGCGCGGCGCAGCAGCTTGTCGCTGCCCAGCGCGGGGTCGAACATAACGTCGGCGCCGAGCAATCTCAGCCAGCGTGCCAGCCGCGCCAGCATCCGGTCGGCCGCGAACTTTACCGGTTCGTCCATTGCGCCACGCTATAGTATAGCAGGGTGATACGTGCTGCGGCCGCGTCGGCGCGCGCAGGGGAGAAGCAGCGATGAACGAAGAGCGAATCACGTTCAAGTCGGGAGAGCTCACGCTGGAGGGAATGCTCGCGCGGCCGGACGGCCCGGGGCCGCATCGCGCCGCTGTCGTCTGCCATCCCCATCCGCTGTACGGCGGCTCGATGTACAACAACGTGGTGGACGCGATGTTCGAGGCACTGCACGCGCGCGGTTGCGCCACCCTGCGCTTCAACTTCCGCGGCGTCGGCCGGAGCGAAGGCGAGTTCGACAACGGCCACGGCGAGGCCGACGACGCCGCGGCGGCGATTCGCTTTCTCACCGCGCAAGGCGGAGTGCGCCGCGACGGCGCGGTTATCGCAGGTTACTCCTTCGGCGCGATGGTTGCGGTGCGCGCGGCGCGCAGCCAGCCCGAGATCGGCGCGATCGTGGCGGTAGCGCTGCCGATCGGGATGGTCGAACCGGCGGTGCTCGCCTCGATCCGCAAGCCGATCTTGCTGCTCGCCGGCGACCACGACAGCTACTGCCCGGCCAACCATCTGAGCGCGCTCGCTGAGCGGCTCGGCACCCTGGCGCAGCTCAAGATAATCGCCGAAGCCGACCATTTCTTCAGTGGCCATGAAGAAGAGGTCACCGTCGCGCTCAAGGACGCGCTCGCGAAAGTCTGAGCGGGCGCCGCCAGGAACTCGCCCGGCTGCCGCCCAGCCCGTATCACGGGCGAGACGGCATGCTTCGCTCTCCGTATCGGCAGCAGCCGGCGGGGCTTTCATATAGTTGCAAAAGCGACCTGCTGACCGGCGATGGGTCAGGCGGAAGCTCGTCGGTGACGCGCTTGTGCGCATTCCAAGGGCTGGCGCCATTGGCACGTTGAGTGCTGTGAAGGCTGGTTGACGGATGGCGATGGCTGCGAACGATCGGTTCGAAAGCGAATGCGGGGGCGGCAAGCCGCACGCCATTGACGGTGGCCTGCGGCCCGCAGCTACAGGCACTGAAGCACAGACCGTCCTCGTAGTCGAAGACAACGTGGTCAATCGGCGGCTCGCGCAAGCTCAGCTCAGCGCGCTCGGATTCGCTGCCGACGTAGTGGCAAACGCGCAGGAGGCGTTGGCCGCGATGGCGCGCCGGCGCTACGCGCTGGTCCTGATGGACTGCCAGATGCCGGGAATGGACGGCTACCAGACGACCGCCGAGATTCGCCGACGCGAAGCGGCTGCCGCACACAGGAGTGTGGTGGTCGCAATGACCGCGCATGCGCGCCACGGCGCGCGCCGCGAATGCCTGGAGGCCGGGATGGACGATTACATCAGCAAACCGGTGGAAATCGAAGCGCTCGAAGCTCTGCTCAAGCGTTGGCTGGGTACGCCCGGGCGCTGATCATTACAGCGCTGGGCTAACAAGGCGAACGCATCGCGCCAAAGCAGCGTGCGTCGCATAACAATGCGGGCGGGCGTTTCAGCCCGCCCGCCGTGTGCCGGATGGGAAATTTACCAGCGGCGATTGCCGCCGCCGCCAAATCCGCCGCCGCCGCGACCGCCGCGGCCGCGATCACGACCGCCGCCGCCACCACCACCGCCGCTCGGACGCGGGCCCTGCTCGCGCGCCTCATTGACCTTGATCGGGCGTCCCTTGAGCTCGGAGCCGTTGAGCTCCTCGATTGCGCGGGCCGCCTCGTTCGAATCGGCCATCTGGACGAAGCCGAAGCCTCGCGACTGACCCGAGTACTTGTCGGTAATCACCGCGACGTTATCGACTTTGCCGATCTGCGAAAACAGCGCTTCCAGATCCTCGTTGGTGACCGAAAAGGCCAGGTTTCCTACATACAGCTTTGCGGGCATCTAGTGCGTGCCCTCCTAGAAAATAGATTCGCCGGGAAGCGCTCGAACAGAGAAGCCGGCCGAAAGGGCGGGCTTTAAGTGCGGGAGACTAGCCGGTTAGGATAAGAGTACGTTGGTATCCGCGTATAGTCAATTGGGGATTCGCTAGAGGTCGGCCTTGGCTTCTCCTTAGAAGGCGCCCAGGAATCGCGCGATGTCCGCCCATTTAAGGGGCGCTGGAATCCGCGCCAAAGAAGACAGCAACCGCCTCATGTGGCGCTTTACAGCGGCCTCGAAGCGCAGGCAGCTGCCGGTGATATCCGGGCCCATCGGCGCGGCTACCAGCGCGAGCCCTGCTGCCCGGGCGGCGCGTTCGGCCGGCAGCTCGTCAGAAATCAATTCGAGATCGACGCCTTCGGCGATGAACGAATCACCGCTCATCAGCCGTTCGCAAGCCTCCGAGGCCGATCGGCGGGCGAGCTCGGCGGACTCATAGCTGCGGTCGCGCCCGTTTATCCAGTTGTCGGCCCAAAACGCCCACTTCGGCTCCTGATACGTCTCGCGCGCACCGATGATCGCCGACGTCACATAGTTTTCAACTGCGGCGGCATCTCTGTATGCATCAACCTTGGCAGCGCGACGCATCGGGTACTGGCTCCTTGAGAATTGGTGCGGAAGCGGCCCGACGGGCACCAATCTTTATTCCTAACCCGCCATGGAGCATCTAATATGCCAAACGATTCCTCAAAGATCTTTAGGTTTTTTGATAAGCTCTGTTGTGCAAACGTAGCTGAACTGCACCCGAGCGTTGCAAGCCTGAGACGCACCGATGGCGTTCTCCGGATGTTACTGGCTTGAGCCGGATGTCTGGGAGCGCAAAGAAAAAGACCCCGCGCGCCATCACGCGCGGAGCCTTTGCCCATTGTACGTTTTGTGGATGCGCTACCTTTGGGGCATCCGGATTCGGCGCGGTTAGCTAACCGCGTTGCCCACCACCGACACGAAGCTGACGCATCGGCCGGGCTGGCCGCCAAGATTATGCGTAAGCCCCAAACGCGGGTTCTTTATCTGACGCGGGCCGGCCTCGCCACGCAGTTGCAGCCACATCTCGTACATCATCCGCAGGCCCGAGGCGCCGATCGGATGACCGAAGGACTTCAGCCCGCCGTCCGGATTGACCGGCAGCCGCCCTTCGAGGTCGAAGAAGCCCTCCATAACGTCCTGCCACGCGGTGCCGCGCGCACTGAAACCCAAGTCCTCATAGAGAACCAGTTCGGTTGGCGTGAAACAGTCGTGGACCTCGGCGAGGCTGATCTGCTCGCGCGGATTGGTGACGCCGGCCTGCGCGTATGCATCGCGCGCCGAGGCGACGACCTCAGGGAAGGTGGTAAAGTCGTACTCCGGCGAGAGCGGCCCCTCGGCCGGGCCGGCGACGAACGACAGCGCCTTGATATATAGCGGGTTCTTGCAGTACTTGTGCGCGTCCTCGGCGCGGACGACGACCGCGGCCGCCGAACCGTCGGAGACGCCGGAGCAGTCCATGATGCCGAGGGGGTCGGCGATCTTGGGCGAATTCTTAATCGCCTCGATCGGCACTTCCTTCTGGAACTGCGCCTTGGGATTGCGGGCGCCGTTGCGATGGTTCTTCCAGGCGATGCGCGCCAGCACGTCCTTACCCCTTTCGGGGTCGAGCCCATACTTCTTGAAATAGGCGGGCGCGAGGAGCGAGAAGAGCGCCGGCGGCGTCATGCATGCTGGCGTGCCGTCGTTGGGAGGGTTGGTCACGACCAGCCCTGAGAAGCCGGAATCCTTGAGCTTCTCGACCCCGATCGCCATCACCATGTCGAAGGCGCCTGAGGCGACCGCATAGCAAGCCTGGCGCAGCGCCTCGGAGCCGGTGGCGCACATGTTCTCGACCCGAGTGACCGGCTTGTACTGGATCTTCAGCGGCTCGGACAGCGTCAGCCCCGACACCCCGGAGCCCATCGTGCCCAGCCAGTAGGCGTCGATGTCGTTAGGATCGACGCCGGCCGACTCATAGGCTTCGTAGGCGGCCTCGACCAGGAGGTCCTCGGCGCTCTTGTCCCAATGCTCGCCGAACTTGGTGCAGCCCATCCCGACGATCGCCACCCGGTCCCTGATTCCTTTGCTTGCCATGAGCGGGTCCTCCCGGCGCCCTAACGCTTGGGTCGCGCCTTCCAGAAATAGTTGTGAATGCCGTCGGCAGTAAAGAGGCGGCGGAACGTCATTTCGACTTCATCCCCGATCGCCACCCGGTCGGGCTCGCAATCGGTCATCTCGCACAGGAAGCGCCCGCCGCCGTCGTAGTCCACGACCACGTTGATCGTCGGTGGGTTGAGCGAATAGGCAAGGCGGTCGATCGCGTAAGTTGCGACGCGGCCGGTGCGATCGGCGAACGGATACGGCTCCATCTTGTCGCGCGCGCGGCACTTGACGCATACGCGCTGCGGCGGAAGCTGCGGCGTCCCGCATGCGGTGCATCGCGAGCCCACCAGGCCGAACTTCCACTTCTCGCTGCGCAACATCGGCGGACCCGCCGGACGTTCGGGGTCGGGCCGGCGCGGCGGCTCGGTCGGCAGGATCTCGCGCCACTTGAGGTAATTGGCGTAGGAGACGTCGCCCTTGGACTCGATCATGCGGCCGACCGAATGCGCGGGGCGGAACTTCGCCACCGCCGGCGTCGCTCGCAGAATCAGCGCATCGGCGCCGTCGGCGACGCCCGCCACCAGGGTCATTTCGCCCGGCTTGAGCGTCGGCAGCACCGCGGTGAGCATCAGCCCCGCATGCGCGGCGCCGGTCTGGCCGACGGTCAGGGCGAGGGTGTCGGCCAACTTGGCCGGCTCGAGCTTCATCGCGCGCGCGACTTCCTCGGAGGCGCGCGGGTTGGGCGAGTCAAGGATCACGCGCGCCAGCGCCGTCGGCGCTACGCCGGCCTTTTGCAGCACGGCCTGGATCGCCTGGCCGAGCAGCGGCACGTAGGCCTGGGTCAGCGCAAAGCGCTCCTCCCACGAGTGGGCGAAGCGCTCGTCGGGCGTGCGCCAGGTGTCGAGGAACTCGCGCGTCAGCGAGGCGCTGGCGACGATCTCAGCGATCACGGCCTCGCCCGTCCCGAGCACGAAGGCGGCCGCGCCGTCGCCGCCGGCCTGCTCGAGTCGTCCCTCGGGCGCACCGAGCCGGCAATCGGCCATCGCGGCGACCGCCGGGCTTCCGCCCACGGCGGCGTCGGCGGCCTGGAGCAGCGCCGAGAGCCCCGCGCGCACCGAGCCGGTGAGGTCGGCGGCGCGGCTTTCGCGCGGCAACTGCGAGGCGGCGGCGACGATCGCAGCGTTGAGCTTCTCGCCGTACGGCGGGGTCGAGGTCGCGAAGAGCAGCGTGCGCGCCGGCGCGACCGGCGCGCCGCGCAGCGCGTCGCGCGTCGCCTCGACCGCCATCGACACCGCGTCCTCGTCGAAGCTTGCGACCGCGCGCTCGCCCTTCGAGGCGGGGACGCCGAGCACCTCGGCGATCGCCGCGCGTTTGAGCCGCCGGTAGGGAATATACGAGCCGTAGGAGACGATACCGACCATGGCGCGATTAAATGGCTTCCGTCCCGCGCGGTCAAGCGCGCCAACTACGGCAGCAGGACACTCGATCCCGTCGTCTGGCGGTCGCCGAGCGCGCGGTGGGCGGCGGCGGCGTCGGCCAGCTTGAAGCGCTGCTTCACCTCGCAGCGTACGATCCCGCGGGCGAGCACGTCGAACAGGTCGCGCGCCATCGCTTCGAGCTCCTCGCGCCGGGCCGCGTAGGTCTGCAGCGTCGGCCGGGTCAGATAGAGCGAGCCCTTGGCGCTCAGGATATTGACGCTGAACGGCGGCACCACGCCCGAGGCTTGCCCGTAGCTCACCATCAGGCCGCGCGGGCGCAGACAATCGAGCGACTTCATGAAGGTCGCCTGCCCGACCGAATCATAAACGACCGGCACACCCTTGCCGGCAGTGATTTCCTTGACCCGCGAGACGAAGTCCTCGCGCGAGTAATTGATCGTGTGGGCGCATCCGTTTTGCGCCGCCAGGCGCGCCTTCTCGTCGCTGCCGATGGTACCAATCACGGTGGCGCCAAGATGCTTCGCCCACTGGCACAGGATGAGGCCGACGCCGCCCGCCGCCGCGTGCACCAGGATCGTCTCGCCGGGCTTGAGCGGATAGGTGGAATGGATGAGAAAATGCGCGGTCAGGCCTTTGAGCATCGCCGCCGCCGCGGTTTCGTCGTCGATGCGATCGGGCAGCTTCACCAAAAAGCGCGCCGGCATCACGCGCGCCTCGGCATACGAGCCCATCGGCCCGCCACAGTACGCAACGCGGTCGCCCACCTTGACCTCGCTCACACCGGGGCCGACCGCCTCGACCACGCCGGCGCCCTCGTTGCCGGGCGTGTACGGCATCGTACCCGCGGGGTAGACACCTGTGCGGAAGTAGATGTCGACGAAGTTAAGCCCGATCGCGCGATGGCGTACGCGCGCCTCGCCGGGCCCCGGCTCGCCAACCTCGCGCTGTTCGAGCTTGAGCACTTCGGGCCCGCCGGTCTGATGGACCATAATCGCTTTAACTTGCATAAGAGCTCCGTCTTACGATGGGCGCGGCGGCAATCGGGCGCCCCGCATCAGGGATCGTCGCGAGTATTGCGCGATGCGCGCGCTTTTGCCACGCCGACGCGCTTGCCGCCGCACGAGCCGCTACGATATGAGAGCTTTGCATCGGCGAGCGACCCGGGAGAACGCCAATGCCGCACATCACCACCGACGACGGCGTGAAGCTCTACTACGAGGAGGCCGGCGAGGGGATGCCGGTCGTCTTCGTCCACGAGTTTGCCGGCGACCATCGCAGTTACGAGCCGCAAGTCCGCTACTTCTGCCGACGCTACCGATGCGTCGCCTACAACGCGCGCGGCTACCCGCCCTCCGACGTTCCCGAGGACGTCTCGAAGTACTCCCAGGCGCGCGCCCGCGACGATATCCGCGCCGTGCTCGACGGGCTCGGGATCGACAAGGCGCATATCGTCGGCATCTCGATGGGCGGATTTGCGACGCTGCACTTCGGGATGCGCTATCCCGAACGCGCGCGCTCGCTGGTTATCGGCGGATGTGGCTACGGCGCCGACCCCAACCGGCGCGCGCAGTTCAAAGAGGAAGCGGAGAAGGCGGCGCAGATGTTCGACCATATGCCCATCGCCGAATCAGCAAAGCGCTACGCGCTCGGCCCCACGCGCGTCCAGCTGCAGAACAAGGACCGCCGCGGATGGGAGGAGTTCGCGGCGCAGCTCGCCGAGCATTCGGCCCGCGGCTCCGCCAACACGCTGCGCGGCGTGCAGAAAGAGCGTCCATCGCTCTACGACCTCGTCGATCAGATGAAGAAAATCGCGCTGCCGACGCTGGTGATGACCGGCGACGAGGACGACCCGTGCCTGGAGGCGGCGCTCCTGATGAAACGCACGATCGCAAGCGCGGGACTGGTGATGCTGCCCAGGACCGGACACGCGCTCAACCTGGAGGAACCCGCGCTGTTCAATCAGATGCTCGACGAGTTCTTTCATCAGGTGGAGGCGGGGCGCTGGACCACGCGCGACCCGCGCTCGACCACGGAAAAGATATTGTAGCGCGCTCAGTTGCGGCAGACGTAAACCGCGGCAGGAGCGCCGAGAATCGTCACCCGCCGGATCGATTCGACGCGGAGCCAGCCGCGCGCCGCCGCGTCGTGCATCAGCGCGCGCTCCGCCGTAATCAGCACCAGCCGCCCGCCCGGCCTGACCACGCGCGCGAACTCCTCGAACAGGCGCGGATAGAGCCGGCGGTTCTCCGGATGGGATCCGTACTTCGTGCCCCAGGGCAGGTTGGTCACAAGATGGGTCGCCGCTCCGGCGCGCATCGGAATACGCGCGGCGTCCGCGCGTGCGAGCCCGATCGGCTTGTAGCGCGGACCGATATTCGCCGCCGCGGCGGCGAGCGCCTCGGCATCGCGGTCGTATCCGGCCAGCATCGCGTAGCGCGCAAGATGGGCGCGTTCGATCAGGATCGTCCCCGCGCCGCACATCGGATCGACCACCACGTCTTCGGCACCCGGACCGCTCAGCCATCCAAGCGCCGCCGCGACCGCCGGGCGCAGCGAGCCTGAGCGATGGGCGATTTTGTACTCGCGATGGCGCATCCGCTCGTCCACCAGCCGCAGCGCGAGGAACAGCTCGCCGCCGAGCATCGTCGCCCAGAACTCGACGTCGGCGTCGTCGCCGGCAAGCCGCCATGAATGGTCTGCGCGCTCGGCGATCCCGCGCTCGACCGCGCGCTGAAAGTCGAGCCGACGAAATTCGTGCCCGCCGACAAGGCGCGCGATCACGCGAAAGCCCAGCCGGCGCCCCGCACGGCTGCCCGGGGTAAGCCGCACGCGCGCGCCGAGCGCCGCTTCGACGTAGGGCGCCTCGCGGGCCGCGGCGCGCACCTTGTCGAGCGCGGCGGACGAGGCCGGAAGCCCCGCGCGGTAGCCGGCCAGCGCGAAGACGTCCTCGACGGTGCGCGCGCGGACAAGCGGTTCGGGGCGCGGCGCGCTGAAGAGCGCCATCGCGGCGCGCTCCGGCACCATTCGCCGTCCCAGCTCGCGTATCGCGCCGACGTCGGCCTGGGCGTAGCGCGCGGCTATCTCCTCGGCGGCGACGCCCTCGAATCCGGGCTGGGTATGGACGACATAGACATTCGGGCCGAGGCGCAGCGGACGCGCCTCGGAGTGCTCAGCCGCGGTGCGCGGCGCGCGCCGGGGAGCCGAGCGGAGGGGGCGCTGCTCGCCGGCGGCGCTCATCGTAGCGTGCGTGCGGCCCGGGCGAGTAGCGCGCGGCGTGGCGGCGGGCCTACTTTGCGCGCGCCATGTATTCGCGCGTCTCGGTGTTGATCGTGATCGTCTCGCCCTCCTGGACAAAGTGCGGCACCTGCACCACCAGCCCGGTCTCCAGCGTGGCCGGCTTGAGCGTGTTGGTGACCGCCGCCGACTTCATCCCAGGCTCGGTGCTGACGACCTTGAGATTGACCGTCTTGGGCAGGCGGACGTTGAGCGGCGTGCTCTCGTGGAACTCGACCTCGACCTTGAGGTTGGGCGTCAGGAACGGGACCACGTCCTCGATCAGCTCCTTGGGGATGGTGATCTGGTCGTAGGTCTCGGTGTTCATGAAATGGAAGTCGTCGCCGTCCTGGTAGAGAAACTCCATCTCGACCTGGCTTAGGATGACGCGCTCGACGCGATCTTCAGAGCGGAAGCGGTTTTCGGTCTGGGTGCCGGTCTTGACGTTGCGCAGCTTGGTCTGGACCATGCCGCGCCAGTTGCCAGGCGTGATATGCGTAATGGTCATCACGCGCCAGAGATCCTTGTTGTACTCCAGGATCATCCCGGGGCGTAGCTGGGTAGCCTGAATCAGCATCTTAGGTTCACTCGCAAAGTTTCGGTCAAATAAGAAAGTCTAGCCGAGCGCGCGCGCGCTCACAACGAGGGTTCGCGCGAACCTCTGTCGGCGCTCAGCGGCCGGAAGCGCTCGGCGGCGCGGGTGCGTTGCCCCACGGATGCGCCGCGGGCGGCGCGCCGTAGGGGCTCACGCCGTACGGGCTGGCGTACGGATTCATCCCGTAGGGGCTCCCGTACAGGCCGCCGTAGGGGCTGACGCCATACGGGTTCATCCCGTAGGGCGAGACTCCGGGCCCGATATTGATATTGAACGACGGGGCCGACGAGTAGGGGTTGGCGCCATACGGCGAGTAGTACGGCGCGTACGGTGAGGCCACCATCGGCGGCGCCGCCACCCCGGGCATCCCGATCGACGACTCGACGTAGCGGTTGCCCGCGCCAAAGGCGCGAATCGTCGCCGTGCCGCCGTTCATGATGAACGTCGCGTTGAAGGCGCTGACTGACGCGCCCGAGGCCACCGGCAGCCGCTTGACCAGCCGGCCGTCAACGTAGATTCCCGCCCGGCGCACGCCGCGGCCGGAGATCTGTCCGCTCACCTGATAAACGTGCGCGAGCGCGTCAACCACGTTGACCGCCGTGACGTTGATCTGCACGTTGCCCATCGGCGCCATCGACGCAGATCCGCCGCCGCTCAACGGACCAGGCGAATCCAGCGAGTCGCTGCCCATGCTGGGAATCTCGGCCGTGTTGCCGCCCGAGGTCGCTCCGCTGCCGCGGTTGACTTCGACTCCGCCCTCCTCGGCATTGCCGGCAAGTGCCGTGGTATCGCCGGCGTAGACCGAGGCGATCGCCCTGCGCCCTGCATGGTCATAGACGCGCAGGTTGGTCGCGACGTCGGCGCCGTTGAGCGCGAGATCGAATTCGACTTTCTGGAAGCCGAGAATCTTGTCAACCTTGATCGGCTTTACCCGCCGCGCGCCCTCGTAGATGCCAGCCGATTTGAGAAAAGTGCCTTCGAAATAGCCTTTGATATGAGCCGCGCCATTCTCGACCGAGCGCGAGGTGATCTCGATCCGCGGTCCCTTGTCCGTCGCATGCTCGGGCTCCGTGCCGGCGGCGACTCCCGAACCGTCCGGCGCCGCGCCGCTGGCGCTCTCCGGCGAAGCGGCGCCGGGGGCGGCAGGCGGCGGCAGGCTCGCAGCCGCTGATGCGCGCTCGGGCGCCGAGCCAACCGCAGCAGCCGGTACGCGCTTTTCGAGCGCAGCCAGTTGCTGCTTGAGCGAATCCCAGTCGGCGGCTTTGACCGCGCCGCTGTGCGCCCTGAGCGCCCTGTCGAGCGCCGCCTCGTCGGCCTTTAGCAAGGCCATCGCCCGTCCCGCGCCCGCGCGGTCACCCTTGCTGAGCGCCTGGCTCAGCGATTGCGCGTCGCCGGCGAAGCTTGCGACCTCGCCGATCACCGGGCTGGTCGTGCCCTCGGCGCCCGCGGCATTGAGCGCATTGAGCATCGCAAACGCGCGATTGCTGAGCTCGCTCGCTGCCGCGGCATCGTCAGGCGCCCCCCACGCGCGGGGCGCGGTCAGCGCCACGCATACCGCCGTGGCCAAGAGCGCGCCCGCAAGCGCACGCCGCCATCCCCCGCGCGATGTCGCCTTAGCAACCATCACCGGCGCTTGCGACTCTCACGTACCCGGCTTCGGCGCACTCTGCTGCTTGTATTTGCCGGCAACCAACTTGATTTGCTGCGCCAGCTTCAGGAAGACCTCGCCCTCGTCAAAGATGAAGAGCGCCAGCGCGACCGCAAACCCGATTATCAGGCCCAGTATGAATGCACCCATAGATCAAACTGCGCCTCCGCCGCCAGTATACGAGATTGGCCGCGATGATAGAATTGGCGACTTTTCAGCGTCCGCGGCGGCGGCGAGCTCGGAAATTGTGCCGCGCTCGCGGCTTCTGCGACCATGCGCTCGCACTGGTTGTCGGCCACGAACGACGCGCGTAAACTTTTTCCTGTTGACGTCAGTCGCGTCGCGGTTTCGCCTTCTGTTTGGGAGACCATTCGCACTTTCCCTGCCCGAAGAGAGTTCGGGGCCAGCGGCGGCGGGTCACCGTGTTCGCCTGCCCTTGGAAGCAAGTTGGCGTGAGTAATACCCAGATTAATCCCGGATCCACTGAGATCACCGGCTTGAGCGGCCCACTCGCTGCCGAGATCGAGGCCGGCTACCGCGCCCTGCGTTACGGCGCCGGGGTGCGAGTGTGCACAGAACGTATCGTGATTCGCATGACCGGCGACGACCGCGTCTCGTTCCTGCACGGAATGTGCAGCAACGACATCAAGGGACTGGCCGCCGGTGGCGTTGTCGCGGCCCTGTTCCTGACCGAGCGCGCCCATCCGATTGCCGACGCCGTGGTATGGGCAGAGCCGGACGCCTTGCTGATCGAAACCGAGCGCGCGCTATGGCCGGCGGCGCACGAACAGCTTGAACGCTTCCTCGTCGCCGACGACGTCGAGATGGAGGAGCTCGCCGACCGCTCGGTAATCCAAATCGACGGTCCGCGCGCGACGGAGATCATGGCCGCCGCTTTCGGCGAACAGGCGGCCGGCGCGGGCGCAGGTCGTTACGTCGAGGCCGGAGACGCGCGTATCGCAACCGTCATGCGACGGGGCGCACCGGCTTTCTCGATGATCGTCGAAAACGCGCAGGCGTCGCCGATCGCCGCGCGCCTGGTCGACGCGGGCGGCGGGCGCGAAGTGTGCGAGGTTCCTGTCGATGCGACCGAAATCGTGCGGGTCGAAAGCGGCACCGCGCGTATCGGCGTCGACACCGACGCGCGCACGCTGGCGCTGGAGGCGCGGATGGAACCCGCGATCTCGTTCACCAAGGGATGCTATGTTGGCCAAGAGACGGTCGAGCGAGCAACCGCCCGCGGCGCGCTCAAGCGGCGGCTGATGGGCCTGCGGATCGACGGCGCGCGCATGCCGCAATCCGGCGCGCAGGTGATACTCGCCGGCAAAGAGGTCGGCCGCCTGACCAGCCCGCTGCGTTCGCCGCGGCTCGGCGCGATTGGCCTTGCGATCCTGCATCACAGCGCATGGACGCCGGGGGCTGCGGTCGCGGTGCGTGACGGCGGCGGCGGCGAGGCGGCGGCGCGGATAAGCGATTTGCCGTTCGCCCCCGATTGAAGAAAGACGCGCGATCCTTTAGAAAACGGCGGGGGCCTCGACGCCCGAGGAGTTCGAATCTCTACGGCCGGAGCCGCAAGGGCCGGCGACGATAACGGGGAGTGTCAGACGATGGCTAACCAGTTGGGTAAGCGTTACCAGTGCGACAAGTGCGGCACCGAAGTGCTGTGCAACAAGCCGGGCAACGGCGCGCTCGAATGCTGTGGCGGCGAGATGAAGATCAAGGAAGTCAAGCCGCTTCCGTCTTCCGATTAGCCGCACCGATAGGCGCGCGGCGTGCGCCGGGATTGACCGTGCGCGCCGCCGGGCGCTTCGCCGCGCATCTTTACGATGGCCCAGGACAAGGCCGATCTCGTTCTCCACGAGGGCGCGATCCTGGGCCATCCCGCCAGCGACTCGCTCGCGGTCGTCGGCGGCAAAATCCACAGCCACGGACCGTTCGGCGAACTTAAGTCGCTGGTAGGCCCGCGCACCCATCTAATACGCCTGGGCGGACGCACACTCGCGCCCGGCCTTATCGATTCCCACCTACATTTTCTCGAGGGCGCCTCGGCCGCCGCTGGCCTTGGCCTGTGGCGCTGCCGCACGCTCGGCGAACTGTTCGCCGAGCTGCGCGTGGCCGCGGGCAGGACGCCGCCGGGCAACTGGCTGCGGGCGTTCGGATGCGACGAGGCGCTGCTCGCCGAGCGCCGTGGCCCGACCCGCGCCGAGCTCGACCAGGCGGTGCCGAAAAATCCGCTCCGCCTGCGCCATCAGACGCTCCACGCCTCGTGGCTCAACTCGCGCGCGATCGCCGCGCTGGGCCTCGAGGGCCCCGACTTCAAACCGCCAGAGGGCGCCGTCGTGATGCGCGACGCGAGCGGACGGCTGACGGGCCTGGTGGTCGGGATGGAGAGCTGGCTGACGCGCCGGCTGCCACGCGTTACCGCGGCCGAGACGGAGGCGCGCGCGCGCCTGTTCAGCCGCGAGCTGGCCGCGGCCGGCGTCACCGCCTTTACCGACGCGACCGTGCGCAACGGCCCCGAGGAGGTCGCCCTGATGGCGCGGCTGGTCGGCGCGCACGCGGTCGTTCAACGCGTGGCGATGATGCTGGGCGCGCCGAACCTGGGCGCAATCGAAGATGCGCGCCGCGCCGCAGCGCCGGCCGGGATTTCGATCCCCGCGGTCAAGTTCATCGAAAGCGCTGGCGTCGATTATCGCGCGATCGCGCGATGGGTCGCGCGAGCGCGCCAGAGCGGCCTTGACTCGGCGTTCCATTGCACCGAGGTCGAGGAGCTCGAAGTCGCGCTCCAGGCGCTGGAGACCGCGGCGCGCGGGATGCCGCCGGCGGGCGACGGCACGCCGCTGTTCCGGATCGAGCACGGCGGCGTGATCACGCCCGACCAGCTCGACCGGCTCCGTGCGCTCGGTGCATGGGTGGTCACCAATCCCGGCTTCTCCTACTATCGCGGCGCCAAGTACGTCACCGAGCCGGGACTCATACCCTATCTCTATCGCTTGCGCAGCCTCATCGAGGCCGGACTCGAAGTCGCCGGCGCAACCGACGCACCAGTGACGCCCGCCCGCCCATTGGCGGCGATCGCTGCCGCGGCGACGCGGATTTCGATCGAAGGCTACGAGATTGGGTTGAGCGAGCGCGTCGCCATCGAGCAGGGCCTCACGCTCTTCACCTCGCGCGCGGCGCGCCTGGCGCGGCTGGAGGCGGGCGAGATCGCGCCCGGCCGCCTCGCCGACCTGATCGTGTTGCCGCGCAATCCGACCGGGCTCAAGCCGGCCGAGCTGATTAATCTGCCGGTCGATATCACGATCGTTGCCGGCCGCGTGGTCTTTGAGCGCGGCCGCCCAGAGGTCGCCGCCAGCCCCGGCGCCGACTTGTTTTCCTAGGCGCCCCCGGGTTTTTCCTTCAAGCCGCCGAAGGGCGCGAAATGAAAAAAATGAAGGAAAATCCGGCCGCCGCCGCCTCGTCCAATGAGTGAAACCCGCATCCTGGCGCCCTCACCTGGCTTCAGCACTATCCGCTTCGATAAGCGGGGCGTGGTCGCCTGGATAACGCTCAACCGCCCGCGCCAGCTCAACGCCTACAACATGGCGATGCGTGACGACCTGTTCACCGCGCTCAGCGCCATCCACGATGACCCCGAAATCCGCGCGATGGTGCTGACCGGCGCGGGGCCGGCGTTTTCGACCGGCGGCGACGTAAGCGAGTTCGGCTCGGCGCCCTCGCCCACAGTCGCGCGATGGGTGCGCTTCCGGCGCGACGTATGGGGCCGGATGCGGGGGCTGCCCTGCCCCACGATCGCGGCGGTCCACGGCTACGCGGTCGGCGGCGGGATGGAGATGGTGCTGCTGTGCGACTACGCGATCGCGGCCGACGATGCGCGTTTCTGCCTGCCGGAGACCGGCCTCGGGATGATCCCGGGCGTGGCGGGCACGCAGACTGCACCACGCCGGCTGCGTCTGGGATGGGCGCTCGACCTGTGTTTGACCGGGCGTTGGATTGACGCCAAGGAAGCTTTATTAATAGGTTTGGTCGCCGAAGTCGTACCCCGGGCGACGCTGATGCGGCGGGCCGGCGCGCTGGCGCGCCGCTTCAGCCGCATCCCGCGCGAGCGCGCCGCGATGGCCAAGCTGGCGCTCTGGGAGGGTCTGGAGCTGCCGCTCAGCGAGGCGCTGGCGATGGAGCGCCGGCTCGCCCGCAGGCTCGACAAATTATCGGCGATGGAGAATTCGCCCGGCGGGCGCCAGCGCGGCGCCGCCTTGGAGGTAACGTAGCCCCGTGAATACGGTAAATTTCGTCAGCATCCCCGCCTCGCTTCTGCCCGACCAGGAGGCCGTGGTCTTCGGCGACCGCAGGTTGACTTACGCCCAGCTCAACGAGCAGATCGGTCGGATGAGCTCGGTGTTCAAAGGCCTCGAGCTCAAACATCACGACGTGATCGCCGCCCTCGACACCAACTCCGACCGCTATATCGCCGGCTACTATGGCGCGTCCAAGGCGGGCCTCACATGGCTCCCGCTCAACTACCGCGCCAAGGACGCCGAGCTGGAGTACATGATCAACACCGCGGGCGCCAAGGTGCTGCTGGTCGGCGACCGCTACCTCGACCTCGTCACGCGCATCGCGCCCAAGCTCAAGAACGTCAAGCTCGTGGCCTTGGGCGAGGGCAGGTCCCGCATGACGCGGCTCGACGACCTGCTTGGCAAGGCCGATCCCGACGGCGACGAGGCCGAAATCGAGGACGAGGATATTTCGGTCCTGATGTACACTTCGGGCACAACCTCGCTGCCCAAGGGCGTGATGCTCAGATACCGCGACTTCACCGCCTACGTGACCGCCAATGTCGAGATGGCCGACGGCAGCGACCGCGGAACCGCTCTGGTGTGCGTGCCCTTTTACCATATCGCCGGTACCACCGCGATGATGACCAATCTGTGGACCGGGCGGCGGATGATCGTGATGCCGCAGTTCGAGCCCAAGACCTGGCTGCAACTGGTCGAACGCGAGCGCGTCACCCATGCTTTCGTCGTGCCCACGATGATGAGCCAGTTGCTTAACGAGCCCTCGTTCGCCAGGACCGACTTCTCCAGTCTCACCAATCTCGCCTACGGCGGCGCACCGATGCCGATCCAGGTTATCCGCCGCGCGATCGAGGCCTTCCCCAAAAATGTCGGCTTCGTCAACGCCTACGGCCAGACCGAGACGACCTCCTCGCTCACCGTGCTCGGCCCTGACGACCATCGGATCGAGGGCGATGCGAAGACCATTGAGCTCAAGCTCAAGCGGCTCAATTCGATCGGCCGCCCGCTACCCGACGTCGAGGTCCGCGTGCGCGACGACGACGGCAGGATCCTGCCCGCCGGCCAGGTCGGCGAGATCATCATCCGCACCCCGCGCATCATGAAGGGCTACGCCGGCCGCACCGACGACTCCGCGCTGCCCGAAGGATGGCGCGCGACCGGCGACCTCGGCTGGATCGACGAGGACGGCTACATCTTCTTCGCCGGCCGCAAGGACGACATGATCATCCGCGGGGGCGAGAATATCGCGCCGGCCGAGGTCGAAACCGTCCTGATGAGCCATCCGGCGGTCGAAGAAGCGGCGGTAATCGGCGTGCCGTCGGTCGAGTGGGGACAGACTATCAAGGCCTTCGTCGTGCGCCGCCCGATGCAAAACGTCAGCGCCGCCGACCTCAGCGAGTTCTGCCGCACGCGCCTTGCCAGCTTCAAGCGCCCCGAGGAGATCGAATTCATCGACGCCCTGCCCAAGAACCCGCTCGGCAAGATCCTGCGCAAGGAGCTGCGTGACCGGGGCGACCGCCAGCAGGCCTAAGCCGCGCGCGCGCGGCCTAGGCCCCGCGCCGCGCGAGGGCCGCATCGAGGTGGCGCGCGCGGGCGGATGCGTCAGCGCGACGCTCGATCGTCCGGGCGCGCGCAACCGGCTGAGCGCCGCGATGGCGCGCCGGCTCGTCGAACTCGCCGAGGAGGTGGAGGACGACGACGGCGCGCTGATGCTCGCGATTCGCGGCACCCGCGCCGACTTCTGCGCGGGCTTCGACGACGATGTCGATCCAGCGGTGGTAGAATCGCTCGCGGTGCTCACCAAGCCGACGCTCGCGATCATCGGCGGCGCTGCCGCCGACGAAGGGATGGAACTCGCGTTAGCGATGGACCTGCGGGTGGCGTCGGCGGGCGCGCGCTTCACGATGGGCCAGCTCGCCCGCGGCCGGCTGCCCCGCTTCGGCGGCACTCAGCGCCTGCCGCGGCTTGTCGGCGTGGCGCATGCGATGCGGATGCTACTGACCGGAGCGACGGTCGATGGCCGCGAGGCGATGCGTCTGGGGCTGGTGACCTACCTCGCGCCGTCGGCGGGCGCGCTTGAGCGGACTGCGGATGAGGTCGTGCGCGCGCTCTCAAGCCGCGGCCCAGTCGCCGCGCGCATGGCCAAGGAAGCCGTGCGCCGGGGGGCAGACCTGACGCTCGATCAGGGCATAAGGCTTGAAGAGGATCTGTATGCCCTGCTACAAACCACAGCCGACCGCGCCGAGGGCGTGCGCGCTTTTCTCGAAAAGCGCAAGCCGCTGTTTCGCGGCGCCTGAATCCGCGCGGCGCTACCTCAGCAAACGGAGTGACCAGCAACGATGGCTAACCAGCTTGGCAAGGTTTACATCTGCGGCAAGTGCGGATCACAGGTAATCGTCACCAAGGGCGGCGGCGGCACGCTCAAATGCTGCGGCGCCCCGATGGAACAGAAGAAGTAGCGGCTGCGGGCCAGCCGGCACGCGCTCCGGCCGCTTTCACCCCAACAATCCTGTGCGTGTCGCGCGGTGCCCTCGATTCAGGGCGCGACGGGGGCCGTCGAAGTGAAAGTCACGCTTAGCTTCGACAACGGCCCCGAGCCCGAGGTCACCGACCGTGTCCTCGACGTGCTCGGCGCCCACCGCTTGCGCGCGACCTTCTTCGTAATCGGCAAAAAACTCGCCGATCCCGCCCGTCGCGCGCTCGCCGAACGCGCCCACGCCGAGGGCCATTGGATCGGCAACCACAGCTTCACCCATTCCAGGCCGCTGGGCGAGCGCCTCGACCGCGACGGCGCCGCCGACGAGATCGGCCGCGCGCAGGTGATGCTCGGCGCGCTCTCCCATCCCGACCGCCTCTTCCGCCCCTTCGGCGGCGCCGGCCGGCTCCATCGCGGACTGCTCAACCGCCGTGCCGTGGATTATCTTTGCGCCGGCGGCTTCACCTGCGTGCTGTGGAACTGCGTGCCGCACGATTGGGAGGACGCCTCTGGATGGGCCGCGCGGGCGCTCGACGAGTGTCGCGCGCAGGCCTGGAGCCTGGTCGTGCTCCACGATCTGCCCACCGGCGCGATGCTCTACCTGGAGCGTTTCATCGAAGCGCTGGAGGCGGCGGGCGCCGAGATGGTGCAGGACTTTCCGCCCGCCTGCGTCCCGATCCGGCGCGGTCAGATCGTCCTGCCGATCGATTCGTACGTCGCCGCGGATTGAGCCCGCCCCGACGGCGCGCCGGGCTGCAAAAGCCGCCGCCGGCGCGATAGACTGTTTACATGCACTCCATCATCGGCGCGCTCGTCATCGGGCTTATCGCGGGATGGCTGACCGGCAAGCTGATGCGCGGCGAGGGCTACGGAATGCTCGCCGACATCCTGCTCGGTCTCGTCGGCGCGGTCATCGGCAACCGCATCTTCGATGCCTTCGGCATCGTCGCCTACGGTGGTATCGGGTACCTGGCGATGGCGCTGGTGGGGGCGATCGTGCTGGTCGGCGCCGTGCATCTGATTCGCCGCCCAGTGCCCCAACGCTAAGGCGCCCACGGCAGCCCCACCGCGATGAATGATCTCCAGGTCGTATTTGCAATGGCGGCCGCGCTGGTTGTGCTCGCGATGCTTGCCGGGCTCGGCGTGTTGCTGGCGATCGCGATGGCGCGTGATGACGGCGAGGGCGCGCGCACAGAGGCTGCAGGGGCGCAGGCGGCGCCGCGCGTCGCTGGCGCCGCGCTCTTGCGGCGCGCGGCGGGGCGACGATGCCCGCGATGCGGCCGTGGGCGCGTCTTCCGTTCCTACGTCAAGATGAACCCGCAGTGCACGGAGTGCGGCGCGGTGTTCTGGGTTGACGAGGGCGAGTGGCTGGGCCCGTTCGTGCTCGACTACGCCAGCGCGACCGGTGTCGCGATTATCGCATGGGCCGCGATCGAGCTGCTCGCGCCGCAGATCGGTTTGATTCCCGAAGTGATGTTGCTCTGCGCGGTCGTTATCGCGAGCCTGCTCTTAAGCTTCCCGTGGACGCGCAGCCTGTGGACGGTGTTTCTCTACGTCGCGGGCGCGATGGGCGAGCGGCCGGCCCGCGCGGAGGCGACCGGCACCCATCCGCCGCGCGCCGGCGCCTGAAAAAAAAGCCGGCGCGGCCGATAGGTTCGGCCGCGCCGCACTACGGTCAGGGACTTAGAAGAGCGGAAATGGCGGAGTGCCGCCGAAGGGCGTCGTGGTGCAAAAGCTCTTTCCACCCAGCAATATCGGGGGTTTT
The DNA here is from genome assembly GCA_035650475.1 of Candidatus Binataceae bacterium. Classification (NCBI taxonomy): domain Bacteria; phylum Candidatus Binatota; class Binatia (SeqCode); order Binatales (SeqCode); family Binataceae (SeqCode); species Binataceae bacterium (SeqCode). Next base: position 188,332 of record DASRHP010000008.1, on the reverse strand, counting down.
ACTCCGTTCTGAGTCATGATGCTCACCTGCCCCACCAACACCGCTCCACCCGAGCCCGTGACCTCGATCACGTTGTCCGTGCCGGGCGTCGAGCCGCCCGCGAGCGTGATCTGGAGCGAAGTGTTCACCGGGATCGCGTAGTCAACCGAGTCGCCATCGCGATATTTGACGTGCACGAAACCATTGGCACCACCGATATCGCCACGGTTGGACATCGTGATGTACATAACAAAGGGTGCCCTCGCCGAGCCGGCAGCCTTGGCGGCGCCGCACTGCACGCTCACGTCCGGAGTGGGGGCCTCCTGGTCGAACAGTGCAAAGTCGGACTTCTGATTGTCCGCGCGAGCTGCGCTCAAAGACAGCAAAAGGAAAGCTCCAAGTGCCGCCATAGAAAAAAAGAGCCTGTTAATTTTCATCCTTTAACCTCCTGCTACGTCTTTGACCACGAAAAGAAACGATAACAATATTGGACTCTTGTGGCTGCGCGAGAGCAAGAAATGAATTTTGTCATTATTAAGCCAGTTTTGCCTATCCTTATTTGGAAAGACAGAAGTCGCGCGGATTTTCGCCCTACACCGCGCTGAAGCCGTCGCGGCTGAACAGCACCCGGCTCTTGCCCAGCCGCGCCCGCATCGCAGCCATCAGCGCCCCCTCCGCACCTGGGCGAAACCACCCGCCGTAGCCCAGCCGCTCGTACAGCTCGCCCATTCCCAGTGCGCGCGAGCGCTGACCGCCCGAGCCGTCGCCGTCGAAATAGGTGTCGATAACCACGCGGTCGGCGGCGGCATCGGCAAGCTCGGCCAGGCGCTCCGGATCGTTAGGTAACATCGGCGCGACCGCGAGTTGCACGAATACGCCCGCGGCGCGCAGCCGCCGCGCCGCAGCCAGCCGCCGCGCGATCGACGGCGAGGTCGGCGTAAACGCGCGGCGCACCTGTTCGTCGTCGGTCTCGACCGTAATCGACGCGATCATGCGCGGGCCGAGCCGCACGAGCAAATCGAGGTCGCGCTCGATCATCGGGCTGCGCGTCTGGAGCAGCAGGCGGCGCGGCGGACGGCGCGCGAACAGCTCGAGTGCGCCGCGCGTCAGCCGCATCCGCCGCTCCACTCCCTGGTAGGGGTCGGTAGCGCTCGACATGAAAATCGTGGTGCGCGCGAGCTTGTCCGCCGCTGCAAGCGCCTCGAGCTCGCGCGCCAGCAGCTCGCGCAGATTAGACTTGGCGATGACCCATGCGCCCCACGGCCCCGCTCCCGCACGCGCCACCGGCAGCGCCCGCACGTAGCAGAACGGGCATCCGCCGTTGTCGCCGAACGCGCATCCGACGTACGGGTTGAGCGAGTGCGTAAAGCCGCCAAGGAAGCCGCCGGTCGGCGTGAGCGCCCGCGTCGCCCGCGTCTCCGAGTACCGCCGCATCACGCGCTCCGCCCGCCGCGCCGTGCCACCATGGCCGACGACGATATGCGCACCTGCGCGCACCGTCCGTCCGGCGCGGGCATTGACTCATGCCGCAGGGCGGGCTCAAAGTAGGGCATGCGGCGATTCGCGCTCAGCATCGCGCTTGTCCTGGCGCTGGCGGTGCCGCGGTCGGCTTTCGCCCAGGGCCCCTACAACGACAAGCAGAACCCAAACGAGTATACCAACGCCGAGGACGGCCAGCCGCTGAAGTTCTTCAGTTATTTCGTCGCCCCGCTAGGCTATGCGCTGGAGTGGGGTGTGACGCGTCCCCTGCACTATCTGGCGACGCAGACCCCGCTTGCCCCGGCGCTGAGCGGCGACACCGAGTACAGCGAGATCTACAACCCCGGGCCTACCGTCGAGCCGCTTCAGCCACTGCCTCCGGCCAATATTCCCGCGCCGGCGGCGCCCCAAGCCAACCTTCCGTCGCCGCCGGGCTCGGCCGTGATGCCGGCACTGCCGCAGACGCACGTGGCGCCCGCGCCCTCGGGCGGCCAGCCCGCAATGCACTGACTCCATGCGGCGGCACGCGCCGCGCAGTTCCTACGCCTCGGCTTTGAAGCGGTCGCGCAGCGCGTTGGCGTAGGAGACGCGCCGCGGCCGGATCCGCACCATCCGCAGCCCGTCGTTCTTGAAGAACGGCTCCTCGAACGCGTTCTTCTTCAGGAAGGTCGCCTTGAGCGACTCCCACTCGGAGCCTCCGCGCGCGACCTCGCTCGCCACGCCCTGGAGCCAGGCGCGGATGACCTCGAAGCTCGATACCTGGCCCTTGTCGCGGTTGTCCACCAGCACGGTCGCGCTCGGCCGCTTGAGCAGGTTCTGAAACTTCTCGCTGTCGGCGGCCATGATGAAGATGATGTCGAGCTCGGGCGTCTCGGCAAACGCCTGCAGGTTGGCGGTCGGCCATTCGTCGCCCTGGGTGACGAGCACCGCGACGTGCTCCTGGGCGAGCAGCGCGGCGAGCTTTTCCTTCTGGGTCGCGTCCAGTGCCACTTCGAATCCTCCGTGTGATCCCGCGCTCCGAGATGGAGCGCTCTGGCCAGTCTAGCCCACGTCACGGCGAAGAATCGCGCTCCCGCGCGGCGGCCGAGTCGTGCAATGCGAGCCGGCCGTTCTGCAAGCGAAAGACCATTGCTCCGCCAACGCCGCTCTGCAACAATCGGCGCTCGCGCCTGGTTCCGCCGCCTGACCGCCGACAGGGCCGATGCGCCCGCTTCCGGAACGCCGCGCTGAATTGACGCCGCATGTCCGCCGCCCCGCGCGAAGTTCCGCCCTCGCCCGCAGAGCATTACGCCGCCTCCGGCAAATGGCTGGTTGCGCTGGCCGCCATGCTGGCGACCGTGATGGAGGTGCTTGACACCACGATCGCCAACGTCGCGCTCGACCATATCCGCGGCGGTTTGGCGGCCGGGGTCGACGAGGCAACCTGGGTCCTGACGTCGTACATCGTGAGCAACGCGATCGTAATCCCGCTCACCGGATGGTTCGGCAATTACTTCGGGCGCAAGAAATTCTTCAACTTCTCGATCCTGCTCTTTACCGCGAGCTCGCTGATGTGCGGGCTGGCGCCCAATCTCCAGAGCCTGGTCTTCTTCCGCATCGTGCAGGGCGCCGGCGGCGGCGCGCTGATGCCGATGTCGCAGGCGGTCCTGATGGAGACCTTTGCGCCCGAGGAGCAGGGGATGGCGATGGCGGTGTGGGGGCTGGGGATGATGCTGGGGCCGGTGATGGGCCCGGTCTTCGGCGGCTGGATCACCGACAACTACAGCTGGCGCTGGATCTTCCTGATAAACGTGCCCGTGGGCCTGTTCGCCTCCTTCCTCGTCACCGTCATCCTCGAGGACCCGCACTACATCAAGCGCAAGATCAGCAGGATCGACTGGTGGGGCTTCGTCCTGATGGCGCTCGGGATCGGCGCGCTCCAGATCGTGCTCGACAAAGGCGAGCGCGCCGACTGGTTTAGCTCGCCCCTAATCACGACGCTCGCCGCGGTCGGCGTGGCGGGGCTGCTGCTGTTCGTCGCGCGCGAGCTGACGGTCAAGGAGCCGGTGGTCGATCTCAGTGTCTTCACCAACCGCACCTTCGCCATCGGCACCGCGATGACGACCTTCGTGATGTTCGGGCTGTATGGCACCTTCGTGCTGATCCCGCTCTACTGCCAGCTCGCGCAGGGCTACACCCCGCTGCTCGCGGGCAAGGTGCTCTCGATCCAGAGCCTGGGGACGTTCGGCGCGATCATGGCGGCCGGGCGGCTGTTCAACCGCGTCGATCCGCGCCTGATGGTGTCGTCGGGATGCCTGATGGCGGGGATCGGCACCTGGTACATGGGCGAGTTCAACCCCCAGATCGACTTCTGGAATATCGCCTGGCCCGGGCTGATCCGGGGCATCGGCTCCGGAATGATCTTCATCCCGCTGACGACCGTCGCGCTCGGCGCGGTCAGGCGCGAGCAGATGGGCAACGCGTCGGGGCTGTTCAACATGGTGCGCTCGGTGGGCGGCAGCGTCGGCATCGCGCTGCTCATCACGATGCTCTCGCGCAACCAACAGACCCATCAGAGCCACCTCGTCGAGCACCTCAACCTGTTCAATCCGCGGCTCCAGAGCGCCTTCGCGCTCGCCGCCTCGGGCGCGATCCCCGGGCTCGGCCGCAATCACGCGCCGGTGTTCGGGATGATGTACGGCGAGGTGCAGCGACAGGCGCTGGTGCTGTCGTTCCTCGACGACTTCCGGCTGATCGCGATGATCTTCTTCGCGCTGGTGCCGATGGTGTACCTGATGCGCCGTCCGGGCGCGGCCGCGCCCGCCACCGCCGCGCACTAGCCGCGCAGGCTTGCCGCACTCGCGGCCGGCGGAAGTATCGCTCCGCTGAGATTTTTCATTCCGGCCCAGGCTCCGTTTAGAACGACAGAGAGAGCGGCGCTTCCTGTTGCCGTCATCCCGAGCGAAGTGAGCAACGCGAACGAAGTCGAAAGCTTTCGGACCGCTTCGCGCAAGCGAAGCCGGTAGCGGTTCTTCGTCGGCAAAGCGCTCCTTCGCCCTTCCAGCCCGGTGATTCAGCTCTGCTGGCTCGACAGCAGCCCCAGGCGCATCCGGCCGTACAGCTCGCCCGAGGTGTCGAAGTCGATGCTCGCGTGTTGAGCGCCGACATTGACGTTACGGAAGGCCGCCTGGAGCGGCGCCGAATCGTAGATCGCGTGCGCGCCCGAGCCGGAGAACAGGCGCGCCACCGCGCGCCGGCAAAGCTCGGCCGAGTACGCCGCCTGCCATTTGACCCGCGCGCGGTAGCCCATGTCGGTCGCGCGGTGGCCCGAGCGCGCGACCTCGCCCATCAGGTCGATCGCGTCGCGCAGCAGAAGCTCCGCGCACTGGATTTCCGCCATCGACTCGGCGAGCCGAAGCTGGGTCGGCCCGTGCTCGGCCTTGCGCGCGCCAGTGACGATCACCCGCCGCTCTTTGGTCCGCTCGATGAATTTCTCCAGCGCGAATCTGGCCGAACCCAGCACCGCCGCCGGCACCGACGACGACAGCATCGAGTCTGCCGACACCCGATAAACCGGGCTTTGGTGATTCAGCGTATGGGGCGACGAGCCGGTCATCAGCTGGCGCGTGTCGATCGCGCGATAGGCCGGGACAAAGAGATCCTTCGCCACCACGTCTTTGCTCCCGGTGCCTTCCATCCCGAGCACGTGCCAGGTGTCATCGACGACGATCTCCTCGCGCGGTACCACGACGTGTACGCCCGGCCCACCGCCCTCGGCGTCGCCGCATCCGAGGATCACCCAGTTCGAGTTGTCCACGCCCGAGCAGAACTGCCAGCGCCCGTCCACGCGGTAGCCGCCCTCGACCGCGCGCGCCTTGCCCTGCCATGCGAGCGTGCCCGAGACCAAGCCGTCGCGCCCGCCGCCGAAGATCTCCTCCTGCGCGGGCTCGGGCCACGAGGCGAGACAGAAATGATGCGCCCCCATCACCATCACGATCCATCCGCTGGACGGGCAGATCTGCGAGAGCGCGGTGATGGTTTCGGACTGCACGCGCAGGCCGAGCTCATAGCCGCCGACGCGCGCCGGCTGACAAATCCGGAACAGCCCCGCCTCGACCATTGCCTTCATGCTTTCGGGCACGACGCGGCGCGCCTCGACGCAGGCCGGGGCGTTGGCAGCAAGGATGGGCGCGATCGCTTCGATGCGCCCTGCGATCTCTTCAGCTGACGGTTTCATGGTTTCTTTTTCTACCGGCTCAGCGACCGGCTGGCCAGTGGGCGCGGCCGAGGCTCCTCCAAGCCGAAAAGTCGTTACTCTCCGTCCCCTGGCCACAGGGCCTGGGCAGGTCGCATCGCGCAGCCAATGCGCCGCGTGACTCGGCTCGGCGCTTGTGATTTGAGTATCCGCAAAGGCCCAAGTCCGCCGCCCGGCAAGGAGAACCGAGCAATGAGCGCAGAGAACACGAGCCGCCGTCTGGTCTGGCACGGGATGCTGCTGTTCCTGCTGGGCCTGTTCACCGGATTCGCCGAGCCGCATTTCGCCAACGTGCGGATGGGGCTCACCGCCCATGTCGAGGGCGTAATGAATGGGATGTTCCTGGTCGCGCTGGGCGCCGCATGGAGCCTCCTCCGGCTCTCGGCGCGGCAGAGCGCGGTGCTGTTCTGGACCGGGCTTTACGGCGCCTACGGCAACTGGGCAGCGTCCGTTCTAGCCGCCGCGTTCGGCACCGCCGCGCTCTCGCCGATCACGTCGGCCGGCCATCATGGCCTGCCCTGGCAGGAAACGCTGGTCACGGCGGCCTTGCTGAGCGTCGGCGTGACAATCATCATCTGCACGGTGATTGCGCTGCGCGGCGCCCGCCGCCTCGCGCTTCCGCTGCGCTGATCATTCCGACCGGGGAACAGCGAAGCCATTTTTCGCAGTGGCGGCGAGCGCCCCTGCGCGCCAGTCGCGGGGCAGGAGTTTCTTTAGTCAAAGCCAGCGACCATTGCGTCCTGCGCATCACGCGTCGACGGTTTCTATGGCGCGAACCTGACGGACGGGCCCGGCTGTCCGACTCCTAGCTCGTATCCGAACTGGGAAGTCTATGTTGCGCCGGGGCTTCAGCTCGCCGGGCGGCGCAGCACTGCCGGATCGACCTTGCGCGGGATGAGCTGGCCGTAAGCCAGCTCCGCACCGAGCCTCCCGTTCTCTACGATCACCTTGCCACGCAGAATCGTCGTCACTGGCCATCCCTCGACCTTCCATCCCTCCCACGGGCTGTAGTCGCTGACGTGGAAATCTTCTTTGCTGAGCGTCTTTCTGATTGAAGGATCGATGAGCACGATGTCGGCGTCGCTGCCGGCGGCGATCGCGCCTTTGCGCGGATAGAGTCCGAGGATGCGTGCGGCATTGGTCGAGGTCACCGCCGCAAACCGCTCCAGCGTCATCCCGCGGCGCACCACGCCCTCGGTGTACACGATTCCCATCCGCGCCTCGGCGCCGAGGTTGCCGCCGGTGACGTTGTCGATCCGCTTGCCGGCGAGCTTGTGCTCCAACGTGGTCGGGAACTCGTCGGTCGCGGTGGTCGAAACCGCGTCGTTGACAAGCCCGTCCCACAGCGCCTTGTTGTCGTCCGGCCCCTTGAGCGACGGATAGGTGTGGTAGCAGAAGCCGCGCGGCGTGCGGTAATCCTCGTGCGAGAAGCAGGCGTAATGATGGAGCGTCTCGCAATAAACCGGCAGATTGCGCCCGCGGGCCTCGGCCACCGCCTCGACTCCCTCGCGTGCCGAGGTGTGGACGAAATAGACTCCGGCGCCGCTCGCGCGCGCTAGCCCGATCACGCGCTCGAAAGCGAGCTCTTCGGACAACTTGGTATGGACCAAATGCATGTTCCAGCCCTCGGTGCGCCCCTCTGCGGCGAAGCGTTCGTAGTTGAACTGCACCAGGTCGTCGTCCTCGGCGTGCACCACCATGATTCCACCGGCCCGCGCGACCCGCTCCATCGCGAGCTGGATTCGGCCCATGTCGAGCCGTACGCGGACGCGCTTCGGATGCGGCGGCATCACGTCAGTGGTGAAGACCTTGAAGCTCGGAAAGCCTTGCTTGACGATGTCGTCTATCTGATCGAAAACGCTCAGCGGCAGGGCCCCCATCAGGCCGACATGAAATGAGTAATCGACGTATGATTGCCCCTTCCAGCGCGCGGCGCGCTGCTCGATTGCCTCGATCGGATTCATCCCGGGCTCGATGAAGCAGAAATCGAGATGGGTGGTGGTGCCGCCGAAAGCCATCCCCCGCGTGTCCTCTTCCGGACCGAGCGTGTTCTTACCGTAGTCCGGATTGGTGAGGTCGTAGATGTCCAGATGGGCGTGCGGCTCGATGCCGCCGGGGACGACGATCTTGCCGCCGGCGTCGATCGTGCGGCCCGCCGCGGGAGCCTGCTCGTCGGTCCCGACGAATACGATCTTCTCGCCCTTGATTCCGATCGCCCAGTTGCCGACCCCCTGCGGAGTCACGACCTTGCCGCCGCGGATCACCAGGTCCAACATGGCTTGCTACCTCGCTTGGACAATTGCCTTGGCTGCTACGTACGTCACGCCGGTGTGGCTGAACCAGATCTGCCCATTTTGGCGGCGCACCTTGAGCCCCGAGCGGTCGGTCTCCAGTGACGCCTCCATCATCTCGTAGATCTGCGCGCGGCGCTCGGGCGGCGGGCCGCCATGCGCCATCCATGACTCGAGGTCGTAGTGCGTCTCGCGCCCGCCACGATGGATGACTTCGAGCCCGGCGTCGGCAAACATCCGCTCCCACTCGGAGACCGGCAGTGCCCGCGCGTGCGACGGGTCGCACAGTCGTTCTATGCGGTTGTGATAGTCGGATTGCGCGGGGTCCTCGGAGGTCATCATGTCGACGATCACCATCCGCCCGCCCGGCCGCAGCACCCGCGCCATCTCGGCCAGCACCGCTTTCGGATGGGCGAAATGATGGAATGCGAAGCGGCAGGCGGTAGCTTGAAACTCGCCAGCGGCAAACGGCATCCGCTCGACGTCGCCCAGCATGAAGGTGACGTTGTTGATGCCGCGGGGCGCGGCCTCCGCCCGGGCGCGCGCGACCAGGCGGTCGGTCGCGTCGATTCCGATCACCGCGCGGCACTTCGCCGCGAACGCCATCGCGACGTAGCCCGGCCCGCTGGCGACGTCAAGTACGCGCGCATCCGGCGCCGCGCCCGATAGCTCGACCATGCTTTCGAGGATGCGCGGGTCGGTAACGACCTTCATCGTCGAGTACGCCTCGGCCTGGCGGCGAAATTGGCGCTGGACTTCAAGGAGGTTGTCGGGTCGATCCTCGGTCATCGCAAGGCTCCTTCGGGCGGCCGCTGCACGACGAAAACCCTGACTTCCAGCCCCTTAGCTGAGGGGAGGGAAGCAAAAATCCTTCAATCGCGCGCTCATCCGCGCTCCAGGACGAAGCTCATGCTGGTATGGATGAGGCGAATCGTGTCGCCGTCGCGCATGAGCGAAAGCCCGGCGCGGTCGCCGTCGAGCGCGTCTTCGAGCATTGCGCGCAGCTTCGTGAGGTTCTCGGGCGGCGCCCCGCCCAAGCGCATCCAGTTCTCCGCCGTGGAGCGCGCCTTGCGCGCGATCTCCATCGCCACCCGAAAGCCGTGCGCGGCGAACATCCGCTCGAACTCCGAGGCCGCAAGCGTCCGCCCGTGGGTCGGATCGCACAGCCGCTCGAACTCATTGTGTAGTGCGGCCTTGGCCGCATCCTCGGCGGCGGTCACGTCCACCACCACCATCCACGCGCGCCGCGCCACCACCCGCGCCATCTCGGCAAACACGCGCCCGGGATTGACGCAGTGATGAAAGGCGAAGCGGCAGACCGCCGCGTCGAAGGCGCCGTCGGCAAACGGCATCGCCTCGACCTCGCCCGCCACAAAGTCGGCATTAGCGACGCGGCGGCGCGCCGCCTCCGCGCGCGCGCTGCCGGCGAGCGCCGGCGAGACGTCGAGCCCGACCGCGCGGGCGCATCGCGCGGCGAAGGCTATCGTGCATCCTCCGGGGCCACAGGCGACGTCGAGCACGCGGTCGGTCCGGGCGACGCCCGAGATCGAAACCATGTAATGCAGAGAGTCGGCGTCGGCCGGCATCCGCGCGAACGAATCGGGATTGCGGCGGAATTGTCGCTCGACGCTGTTGGCAGCCTCGCCCATCGGAGTTGCCGCGCGGCGCCCCTCGGCTGCGTCGATACGCGCGGTCAGGCGCTGATGTTAGCGCCGCCGGCACTCGGCTGCCTAGCGCCGCGGCTCTTGCCCGGACGGGCGGCGCCGCCGCACAATCGGGCGCACCGGCGCCCTGCTGGCCTCCTTATCGACGCGCCGGGCGAAAGGAGCCGCGCCGATGGCACAATGGAAGACCGAACTGATCCCGCCCGCGCCGCGCATCGCCGTCGACCACATGGGCGAGGGCCCGCTGGTGATTTGCCTGCACGGAATCGGCGGCAACCGCACGAACTGGCACGACCAGCTTCCCGACTTCGCGCGCCGTTTCCGCGCCGCGTCGTGGGACGGGCGCGGTTACGGGATGAGCGACGATTACCCCGGGCCGCTCGACTTCCATGACTTCGCTCGCGATCTCGCGCGCGTCCTCGACCATTTCTGCGCGCGCAAGGCGCACCTGGTCGGGCTTTCGATGGGCGGACTCATAATCATGGACTTCCACGCGATGTATCCGGAACGGGTGGCGACGCTGACCGTCTGCGACTCGCTGCCCGGGTTCGCCGACCTCTCGCCCGCGCAGCGCGCGGAGTTCATCCGCCTGCGCAAGGAGCCGCTGGTACAGGGCAAGGAGCCCAGAGACATCGCGCCGGCAGTGGCGCGTACGCTGGTCAGCCCGTCGGCGGTCGCCGGCTCCTACGAGCGGCTGGTCGCCTCGATGAGCGCGCTGCACAAGGAATCCTACATCAAGACGATCGAGGGGATGGTGAATTCGGGGCTGCAGATCGAACTGGAGAAAATCCGCGTGCCGACGCACGTCGTGGTCGGCGAGGACGACCGGCTTACGCCGCCGGCGTTGTCGCGCGCGATGGCGGGGCGGATTGCGAACGCGAAGCTGAGCGTGATCAAGAACGCCGGCCATCTCGCCAATATCGAACAGCCGCACGCGTTCAACGAGGCGGTGCTCGCCTTCCTGCTCGAGCATCGCGCCGCCGCGGCCTGAGGCGGCGGCGGTTCAGCCGAGCGCGCGCAGGCGCAGGTCGCGCGCCTGACTGCGGTAGGGTTCGGGCAGTGCGAGTTCGCGCGCGTCGAGCCAGTTGCGCTCGAGGCGGTAGAACTCGCGCGTCTCCTCGAAGAAGATGTGGACCACGACGTCGTTGAAGTCGAGCACCGCCCAGTGGCCGTGGCCGACGCCCTCGACCGACAGCGGGCGCTCGCCCTCGCGCGCCATGCGCTCCTCGACGCCACGGGCGATGGCGCGCACCTGGACGTCGGAGCGCCCGGTCGCAACCAGGAAATAGTCGGCGATTGAACTTAGATGCTCGACCTCGAGCACCACGAGGTCGTAGGCCTTCTTCTCAAGCGCGGCCTGGGCGATCGCGATTGCCTTCTCGAGTGCGGTCACGTGGTTCGAGGCGGCTTGAGTCGCCGCAGATAAGGGGAACCGCCGGCGGTTTTAGAAACCGGAAAGCTGCGCACCGTCAGTACAGTCCGTGGCGCTCGATGTAGTCCACCACGTCGCCCGGCATCAGGTAACGCACGGACTGGCGGCGGCGGAGCTTCTCGCGGATGAGCGTGGCCGAAATCGGCAAAATCGTCGTGGCTACGAAGGACAGCGTTTGCCCGCTCGGATGCACGTAGTGATCGTCTCTCTGAACATAACCAAAGCGCTTGACCGCCGCAAGCGAGAGCCGCGACGGCTCGCCCTCCGCGGATTGGCGGCTGTGCACTACGATCGAAGTCAGTCGCACCAGCTCGTCGCAATCCTTCCAGGTGTCGAGTTCGGCAAACGCGTCGGCCCCCATCATGAGGAACAGGGTCGCCGGAGCGCGCAGGGTGGCAAGGAAGTAGCGCACCGTGTCGATCGTGTAGGAACGGCCGCCGCGCCGGATCTCGAGATCGGAGACCATGAAGTGGCGGTTGCCCTTGGTCGCCAGCCGCACCATCGCGAGCCGATGCTCGGCCGGCGCAAGTCCCTCGCCCGGCTTGTGCGGCGGCGAGGCGGCGGGCACGAAGTAAACGAGGTCGAGCCCGAGCGCCTCGCGCACCTCCTCGGCCGAGCGCAGATGGCCGAAGTGGATCGGGTTGAAGCTGCCGCCGAGTAGTCCTACGCGCATGATGCCGGGACACTCCGGGCGGCCGGCCGACCGATGCGGGCGCGGCCGGCAATCGCTCGTGGGTCGTACGTCAATTTCGTACCTGGCCGCTGCCCTCGATGAGATACTTGTAGATCGTCAGTTCGCGCAACCCCATTGGGCCGCGCGCATGGAGACGGTTGGTCGAGATCCCGGTTTCGGCACCGAAGCCGAACTCGCAGCCGTCGGTGAAGCGCGTCGAGGCGTTGACGTAAACCGTGGCCGAATCGACCTCGCGCTGGAAGCGCGCGGCGGCATCCTTGTCGGCGGTGACGATCGCGTCGGCAAGGCCGGAGCCATGGCGCGCGATGAACTCGATCGCCTCGCCAAGCGAATCGACAACCTTGATCGCAAGGATGAGGTCCAAATATTCGGTGTCCCAGTCGGCTTCGGACGCCGGTTTGGCCGCGGGCAGCACGGCGCGCGTGCGCTCGCATCCGCGCAGCTCGACGCCCGCACGCTCCATCCGCGCGGCCAGCGCGGGCAGAAAGCGCGGCGCGACGTCGCGATGCACCAGCAACGTTTCCATCGCGTTGCACACCGACGGCCGGCTGCACTTGGCGTTGAAGCAGATCTCCTCGGCCATCTTCAGATCGGCGGCGCGATCGACGTAGGTATGGCAGATGCCGTCAAAGTGCGGAAGCAGCGGCACCGCCGAACCGCTCAGCGCCTCCTTCAGCGTGTTGCCGCCGCGTGGAATGATCAGGTCGAGCGCCTCGGGATGGCGCTTCAGAATCTGGACGACCTCGCGGTCGGGATTGGCGACGAAGCTGAGCGCCTCGCGCGCAACTCCGGCGCGCTCGAGCGCCTCGCGGACAAGCCCGGCCAGGCAGGCGTTGGAACTTAGCGCCTCCTTGCCCCCGCGCAGCACGACCGCGTTGCCGGCCTTGAGCCCCAGCACGCCGGCGTCAATTGTGACGTTGGGGCGCGACTCGTAGATTATCGCGATCACACCGATGGGCACGCGGACCTGGGAGATTTCGAGCCCGTTGGGCCGGCGCCATCGCGCGATCACCTCGCCCACCGGGTCCGCCAGCGCGGCGACCTCCTCCACCCCGCGCGCCATCGCCTCGACCCGCGCGTCATTGAGCGTCAGGCGTTCGACGAACGCGCCCGCCATCCCGGCCGCCCGTGCGCGTGCGAGGTCCTCGGCGTTGGCCGCAATGATTGCACCGCGCCGCTCGCGCAGTATCGCGGCGAGCTCCGCCAGCGCGCGGTTCTTCCGTTCGGTCGGGCTCAGCGCCAGGCCGCGCGCGGCGGCGCGCGCGCGGCGCAGCAGGTCGAGAGTTTCGGCTTCCAGGCTCACGTCGATTTCCGATCTATCGCAGGTCTTCGAGCAGCACGAAATTGTCGCGGTGGATAATCTCGTCGGCCACCTTGTAGCCGAGCACGCGCGCGATCTCGTAGGTGTGCCGGCCCTTCAACCTTAGTACCTCGGCGGCGGGATAGTTGACCAGCCCACGGCCGAATTCGACGCCCTCGTGGTCGAGGAGGCTTACGCAGTCGCCGCTTGCGAACTCGCCGGCGACTTCGCGGATGCCCGACGGCAGCAGGCTGCGGCCCTTGCTGCGCAGCGCCTCGGCCGCCCCGCGATCGACCGTAAGCGAGCCCGACGGACGCAGGGCGAAGGCGATCCAATGCTTGCGGCCGCGCAGGCGGCTGCGCGCTGGGAGCACCAGCGTGCCGCACTCGCGCGCCGGGTCGAACGCGGCGGCGAGCACTTCCTGCGCGCGGCCGGCCGCGATAATCACCGCCATACCGGCGCGGGCGGCCTGGCGCGCGGCCTTCAGCTTGGTCGCCATCCCGCCGCTGCCCAGCGGCCCCGCGTTTTCGGCCACCAGCCCGCGCATCCCGGCCTCGGGGTCGGTGATCAACGGGATAAGCTGGGCGTCGGGCCGTTTGCGCGGATCGCCGGTCAGCACGCCCGCGACGTCGCTCAGAATGATGAGCAGCTGCGCCTGCGCCATCCCCGCCACCAGCGACGAGAGCACGTCGTTATCACCCATGCGGATCTCTTCGACCGCGACGGTGTCGTTCTCGTTGACGATCGGGACCACGCCGGCTTCGAGCAGGGTCTGGATGGTATGGATCGCGTTGTTGCGCCGGGTGCGCTCGGCGACGTCCTGATGGGTGAGCAGGAGTTGGGCGACGGTGCGCCCGTGCGCGGCGAGCGCGCGCGCCCATTCGGCCATCAGTTCGATCTGGCCGGTCGCCGCCGCGGCCTGGCGCGCCGCGATGCCCGCGCCGCCGAGTTTGGCGAGCCGTGCACGTCCGGCCGCGATCGCGCCCGAGGAGACCACGATTATCTCGCGCCCGCCGCGGATCGCCGCGTCGATACCGGCGGCAAGGTTCGCGATTACGTCACTGCGCAGCCCGTCGGTTTCGGAGAGCACGGCGCTGCCGACCTTGATCACGGCGCGGCGCGTGCGCGCGATCAGATCCGCCTTGTAGCTCAGCTGCGACACGCAACCGCCGCCTCTGGCGCTCCGAGCGTCCGCGCCACCGCCGCCACCAGTGGCTCCAGACCGACCCGCTTCTCGGCCGAAATGAGAAAGACCTCCAATCCCGCCGCCTTCTCCATCGCACGCGCGGCCGATTCGGCGCGCGCGCGATCGACGAGGTCGAGCTTGCTCAGCGCGATCACGGCCGGCCGCTCGCCCAACGCCGGATCGAACGAGAGCAGCTCGCCGCGCACGGTTTCGAAGTCGCGCTCGGGCTCCGCGCTCAGATCGAGCACGTACACCAGCACGCGCGTGCGCGCCAGATGGCGCAGGAAGCGGATGCCGAGGCCGTGGCCGAGATGGGCGCCTTCGATCAGCCCCGGAATGTCGGCGAGGCTGAAACCGCTGCCGTCGGCAAGCTGCACGCGGCCCAAGTTCGGAGTCAGCGTGGTGAAAGGATATGGCGCGATCTTCGGATGAGCGGCGCTGAGCGCCGCGAGCAGCGTCGATTTGCCGGCGTTGGGCAGGCCGACCAATCCGGCCTCGGCGACCAGGCGCAGTTCGATTCGCACCCATCGCTGCTCGCCGGCCGTTCCCGGAGTCGCGATTCGCGGGGCGCGGCGCGTGGGCGTGGCGAAATGCATGTTGCCGCGACCACCGGCGCCGCCATGGGCGACGATCGCGCGCGCACCCGGCATCACCAGGTCAGCCAGTTGCTCGCCCGTCGCGTCGTCGCAGACCAGCGTGCCGGGTGGCACGCGCACCACCAGATCGGCGCCGGCGCGGCCGTATTGCTGCTTGCCGCGGCCGGGCTCGCCGTCGCGCGCGACCAGGCGCGGGTTATATCTGAAGTCGAGCAGGGTCGAGAGCCCTTCATCAACGACGAAGATCACGTCGCCGCCGCGCCCGCCGTCGCCGCCCGCCGGCCCGCCGAACGGGCGGTATTTCTCGCGCAAGAAGGCGATCGCGCCGTCGCCGCCCTTACCGGCGCGCACGAATACTCTGGCTTCGTCGACGAACCGCATCGTTCAGCGGGCTTCCACCTCGGCGCCCGCGCGCAAATTATACCAGCCGCAAAATACCGCTGCCTCGCCCGGACGCAACCGGCGCGAGCCTACAGCAGCATCTCGGCGAGCGCGCGGATCGCCTCGACTTGACGCGTCCCGACGAGCATCGTCCTGACCGGCGCGGCCTTCCACGCCGCGACGCGCTCGGCAATACGCTCGCGCGGGCCGACCAGCGCGACCTCGTCGACCAGCTGGTCGGGAACCGCGGCGGCGGCCTCGTCGCGCCTGCCGGAAAGGTAGAGCTCCTGGATCTTGTTGGCCGCCTCTTCATAGCCGGCGCGCCGCGCGTAGTCGTTGTAGAAATTCTTGTCGCGCGCGCCCATCCCGCCAATATACAGAGCGAGGTTTTGCTTGACCGGCTCACGGCACTTGGCGACGTCGGGACCCATCACGCAGGTCACGAACGGCGCGACGTCGAACTTGTTCGGATCGCGCCCGCCCGCTGCCCGCGCGAAGCCGCGCTCGAGATGCGGCTTGAGCAGGTCCCAGCGCTCTGGATTCATCCACACCGACAGCACGCCGTCGGCAATTTCGGCCGCGAGCGCAAGCCCACTCGGCGTGATCGAGGCCATGTAGATTTCCATGTCGCGCCGGCCGTGCAGAATCGAGCGCAGCGGCTTGCCGAGCCCGGTCGCGCCCGGGCCACGGTAGGGGATCTGGTACTCGCGGCCCTGAAACTCGAGCGGCGCCTCGCGCGCGAGAATCTTGCGCAGGATCGCGATGTACTCGCGATAGCGGACGAGCGGCTTACCATACGGCACGCCGTGCCACCCTTCGACCACCTGCGGCCCCGACGGGCCGACGCCGAGGATGAAGCGCCCGCCCGACATCGCATCCAGCGTCATCGCGGTCATCGCCGTCATCGCCGGCGTGCGCGCGGGCATCTGCATGATCCCGGTGCCGAGGCGGATTTTCCTGGTCAGGGCACCGAGCCACGCCAGCGGCACAATCGTGTCCGAGCCCCACGCCTCGCCGGTCCATACCGAGTCGTAGCCCAGGCGCTCGGCTTCGAGCACCAGGTTGATAGAGTCGTGGGAATGCGAAAAGCCGTAAAGCAGTCCGAGTCGCATCGTCGGGTTCCTCCACCGGTCAGTTCGGGCGTCCAGGCAAAATGAAAAAGCCCCGCGGCGCGGCGGCCGCGGGGCTCCAAAATTGCGCGAACGCCGGCGCTATCTTCCGGCCGGCGTCGAGACCTCGCCCGACGGCGCCGCCTGGGCCTCGCTGATCCCGGGCGCGATCGGCTCGACGTACACGCGCCGCTTGTCGCCGCGGAACGTCTCGTATTTGACCACTCCGTCGACCAGCGCGTAAAGGGTGAAGTCGCGCCCCATCCCGACGTTGCGTCCCGGATGGACCCGGGTGCCAAGCTGGCGAACCAGGATGTTGCCGGAGCGGACGGTCTGCCCGGCAAAGATCTTGACGCCGCGATGCTGTCCCGGGCTGTCGCGGCCGTTGCGCGTCGAACCTTGCCCCTTCTTGTGCGCCACGAGTCTGTCTCCTATGGCCATGCCGGCGCCGCGGCCGGCGAAAGAAAACAATCCGCGGCGGTCTCAGGCGCCGCGCTTGATCTCCTGGATCTTGAGCACCGTGAGTTCCTGACGGTGGCCGCGTTTGCGGCGGTAGTTCTTACGCCGCTTCTTCTTGAATACGATCACCTTGGTGCCGCGCGGCTGCTGCACGATCCGCGCCCGCACCGCCGCGTCAGCCACCGTCGGCGTGCCGATCACCGGCGCGTCGCCGCCGATCGCAAGCACATCGCCGAGTTCGACCTCGGCGCCGACCTCACCCGCGATGCGCTCGACGGTTATCTGGTCGCCGACGCCGACGCGGTACTGCTTTCCGCCCGTCCTTACGATTGCGAACATGGTTCAAGTCCGAACCCCTTTAGCTACCGGAGCCCCGCGCTCAAGTCAAATACGGGTTTCTTTGGGGGGATGCTCAGTCGAGACCGAGCCGCTCGCGCCCCTCGGGTGAAATCATCTGCGGATTCCATGGCGGATCCCACACCAGGTCGACGTTAGCCTCGACGACGCCTGGCAGCGCGAGCAGCTTCTGACGCGCGTCGAGCGCGATCGACGCCCCCATCCCGCATCCCTGCGCGGTCAGCGTCATCTTGACGTCCACCCGCTTGCCCCCGTCCTCGGCGGCCCCGATCTCCATCCCGTAAACCAGCCCAAGGTCGACGATGTTGACCGGGATCTCGGGGTCGTAGCAGGTCTTGAGCTGCTCCCACACCATCGCTTCGAGGTCGCCCGAAGCGGCGGCGGGCGAGACGGCGTCTTCGGGCTTCTTACCGAGCGCATCGGCGTCACGGCCGGCGATCCGATATAGCCCGCCGTAGGCCGGCACCTGGACCGTGAAGGTGCCGCCGAGCGATTGGGTAATAAAAACTTCGAGCCCCTTTTCCAGCGTAGTCGGGCTGCCGAAGGGGACCTGGATCGCGTCGCACTCGCGCGTCAATTCAACTCGTTCCATCGTCGTTACCTTCCAATTCGATCGCCGCGGCTCGGTGGCCGACCTCGGAATCCATCATTTTATGCGCCCTTGCGCTCACGCACCAGCTACCCGCGACGGCGCACAGCGCTGCCCTACTCGACGAAGTCCTGGGTGACGTAGGTGGTGCCGTCGGCGGCGCGGGCCACGCCTACGCCGGTGGCGGTGAACTCGGACGATAGGATATTAGCGCGATGGCCCGGACTTGCCATCCACTGCATGACCGCGCGGCGCGCCAGCTCGCGCAGATTTTCGCCCGACTCCATGTAGACGTTCTCGCCCAGCCTGGCGTAGTCTACGCCGACGCTGCGCACGCGCTCCGCGGGCGTGTCTCCGGCCGGGCCGTCGTGGCCGAGGTAGCGGCGCAGCGCCATGTCGTAGCTGTGGCCGCGCGCGGCCAGGGTCAGTCGCTGCGACATACGCAGCGGCGGCTCGCCCGCGCGCCGGCGCTCGTCGTTGACCAGGCGCATGATCTCGGATTCCTGCGCGCTCACGCCGGCGGTCAGCCACGGCATCAGCTGGATCAGCGGAAGCAGGTAGAGCCAGACCAGCGTCACGCCGACGACGACTACGCCGGCGCCTGCGATCGCGAACCCCAGCGTGCGTCGATGGCGCCGGCTGCGCCGGCCAGCCGGTAGCGGAATAACCTTGGCCGGTCCGCGCGGCCGGCGCACCGTTCCACGACCGCTTGCCGAATGATGAACACTCATCGAACCGCCCCTGCGCCCCGGGCGGGCGTTTAGAATTTCTCCTTGAACGGCCGCACTTCGAGCTCCATTGTCCACGCGCTGCGATCCTGGTGGGCCAGGTGCCAGTAGGTCTCGGCGATCGCCGCCGGCTTGAGCACGTCGTCGTCCTTGAGATTGGGCATCCGCGCGCGGATGTGCGGGATGTCGATGATGCCGTCGACGTTGATCCAGGCGACGTGGATTCCCCGCGGGCCGAGGTCGCGCGCCAGCGACTGCGCCAGCCCACGCATCGCGAACTTCGCCGGCCCAAACGCGGCCGAGCGCGGCCCCGCCTTCACTCCCGCCGTCGCGCCCGTGAACAGCATCACGCCGCTGCCGCGCGCGATCATATCGGGCGCGACGGCCTTGGCGCTGGCGAAGGCGCCGAGCGCATTGACCCGCCACGCCTGCTCGAACTGCTCGGCGCCGATTTCGGCGACGTTGCCCCACGCGGCGCCGCCCGCGTTGTAGAGCAGAACGTCGACCGGCCCGAGCTCGGCGCGCACCGCGGCGAAGGCGGCGTTGACCTGCTCGACGGCGCCCATGTCGGCGCTGACCGCAATCGCGCGCGCGCCTTCGGCCGTGAGCTCGGCGCTGAGCTCCTCGATGAAGCCGCGCGAGCGCGCCATCATCGCGACCGCGTAGCCGCCGCGGGCAAACCGGCGCGCGAGCGCGCCGCCCAGCCCCGGTCCCACGCCCGTCACAACCGCGACCGGTGATTTGTTCGGCTGCGCCATCGCGCCTCCCTTTGCGCCTTCGGCCTACGGAATCAGGACCAGCTTGCCGACCGACTGGCGCGACTGCATGAAGCGAAGCGCCTCGGCGGCCTGCGCAAGCGGAAAGGTCTTGCCGACCAGCAGCTTGAGCTTGCCCTCGCGCATGAGCTGGAAGGACTTTTCGATGCCCTCGCGCATCACCTCGGGCATCGTGTATACGACCGGCAGCACGAAGCCGCTGACCTTGACCGATTTCTCGAACAGGCGGAACGGGTTGAGCGGGTCGGGCGGCCCGCCGGCGCGCCCGTAGAGGATCAGATGGCCGAACGGGGCGAGGCACTTGAGTCCCGCCTCGAACGTGGGTTTGCCTACCGCGTCGAGGATAAGGTCGGCGCCGCGCCCGCCGGTCAGGCGCATCGTCTCGGCCGCGAAGTCTGACGCGGCGTAGTTGATCACGTCGTCGGCGCCGTACTCGCGTGCGAGGCCGCTCTTGGAGTCGCTCGACACCGTGCCGATTACGCGCGCGCCGGCAGCCTTGGCGATCTGGACCGCGACGATTCCGACGCCGCCGGCGGCGGAATGCACCACCACCGTCTGTCCCGGCGCGGTCTTATGCGCGGTATGGAGCATGTGCCAGGCGGTCAGGACCTGGATCGGAAAGGCCGCGCCCTCCTCGAAGCTGACGAAGTCGGGCAGCGGAATCGCCTGCGACGGCTTGATCAGGCAATACTCCGCGTAAGTCTTGAGCGTGATCGACGTCACGCGCATTCCGGGCCGCAGCCCCGTCACGTCGGGCGCCACCGCCTCGACTACGCCTGCCGCCTCCATCCCGGGAGTGTCGGGCAGCTTGGGCTTGATCATGTATTCGCCGCGGATGAAGAACGTATCGGCGAAGTTGATGCCCGCGGCATGGACCTTGAGCAGCGCGGTGCCCGGCCGCAGTTCGGGCTTGGGCACGTCGACGTATTGCATCACGCTGGGGTCGCCGGTCTTCTCGAAAACAATTGCCTTCACGCGCTCGGCTCCTCTCGCAGGTGCAGGTTGGCGGATTCGGGATGCGGATGCTGTTCAGCTTTCTTGGAGCAAATCGGATTGCGAGTTGCAACCATAGGTTTTCGCGCCGCCGCGCGCGCCGCTCGACGGCGCGCTTGGCGGGGGGGCGCCCCGCGATGCGCACCCGGCGCCCCACATGATACGCTTGCGGGCGGCGCCAGCGCCAATGAGGCGCGTGGCGCCCTGCTACCATGCAGGACGAAAACGGCTAAGCAAACGATGCTCGACCTGGTGATGTTCGACGCCGACGGCGTGCTGTTCGATTCGACCGAATCCAATACCGCCTACTACAACGCGATTTTCGCCCGGATGGGCGAGCCGCCGATGGGCCCGGAAGAGGAGCGCGCCGGCGTGTTCATGGCCGCGATGCAGGTGTTCGAGATGCGCGCGCGCGGCGACCGGGCGCGCCTGGCGCGGATGCGCGAGATCGCGCGCACGATCGACTTCACGCCGTTCTTCAGGCTGTTGCGCCCGCCGTTTGCGCTGCGCCCGTGGATGCTCGAACTGAAGCGGCGCTATCGGCTGGGGCTGGCGACCAATCGCTCGGCCACCACCGCCGCGCTCATCGAGCACCTCGACCTCGGCGGCGTATTCGACGCGGTGGCGAGCGCCCATGACAAGGTGCGCCCCAAGCCGGCGCCCGACATCGTCCGGCTATGCATCGAGCGTGCGGGCGTCGCGCCCGCACGCTCGGTGTATGTCGGCGACAGCCCGATCGACGCCGAGGCAGCGGCCGGCGCGGGAACGCATTTTCTCGGCGTGGGCGAACGCATCGCCGCCCATCCGCGTCGCGTCGCCACGCTGGCCGAGGTCCCGGCCGCGCTGGCGGAGATGGCCGCCGCCTCGCCGCGCTAAAGCCGAATCCTGACGCGTCAGAGGCGCGAGCTTTACAGCACCATTTCGATGAGGTTGGGGCCGGGGGTCGCGAGGGCGCGCTCGAGTTCCTTGACCAGCGCGTCGGCGGTTTCAACTCGGGCCCCGGGGACGCCCATCCCGCGCGCCAGCGCCACCCAATCGAGGTTCGGGTCGTCGAGGCTGGTCAGCGCGCGCGCCTTGCGTCCGGGTTCGGTCACGCCCGCGCGCGCGAGCTCGACTTGCAGGATGCGGTAGCGGCGGTTGTTGCACAGCACGGTGGTGACGTTGAGCCGTTCGCGGGCCTGGGTCCAGAGTGCCTGCACGGTGTACATCCCGCTGCCGTCGGCCTGAAAGGCGATCACGCGGCGGTCCGGGCAGGCGATCGCGGCGCCGGTCGCGCATGGCAGCCCCTGGCCGATCGCGCCGCCGGTCAGCGCCATGTAGGTATGTGCGGGCGCGCACTGCGAAGCGGCGAAGAACGGCAGCCCGGTCGTCGCCGCCTCGTCCATCACGATCGCCCCCTCCGGCATCAGCGCGGCGAGCGCGGCGCCGGCGCTGAGCGGATTGAGCTCGCCCGTCGGGCGCGGCGGACGGCCGTTTGAGGCGCGCGCGGACACACTTTTCGGCGCCTTGATCAGGTCGGCCAGCGCCTCCAGCGCGAGCTCGGCATCCTGCTCGGGCGTCGCCAAGGTGGCCACCGTGCAGCCCTCGGGAATCAGCTTGCTCGGCATGTTCGGGTAGCCGAAGAAGGCGACCGGTATGCGTGCGCCGGCAAGCACCACCGCAGCGGATTTGCCGAAGGCGGCGAGCGCCTGCTCGGGAAAGTACGGCAGCTTTTCCACCGCCGGCATCGCGCCGCCGCGCTCTACTCTGGCAGGGAATGTTTCGCACATCAGCCGGCATCCGGAGGCCGCCGCAATTCGCCCGGCCGCCATCAGACCGCGCTCGCGCAACGCACGCCCACCGAGGAAGAGCACGGCGTTGTTGCCGTCGCGATGCAGCGCCTCGGCCGCGCCGCGTACGGCGTCTTCGGACGCGCCCGGCGCGGACGGGATCGGGCGCGGCGCCGCGGGTCCCCCGGCCTCGCTCCACTGGCAATCGGCGGGAACGATGAGCGTCGCGCCGCATCCCGGCGGGCGCATTGCCTCGGCGATCGCGTCGGCGACGTCCGCGGCCACGCTGCGCGCGTCGGCGGACCTGCGCACCCATCCGGAGACCGGGCGGGCGAGCGATTCGATATCCGAGGTCAACGGCGCGTCGGCCGCAAGATGCCATGTGGCGTGGTCGCCGATCAGGTTGACGACCGGCGTGTGCGCGCGGCGCGCGTTGTGCAGGTTGGCGATGCCGTTGGCGAATCCGGGGCCGAGATGGGTCAACGTCAGCGCCGGCCGCTCCGCCATCCGCGCGTAGCCGTCGGCGGCGCCAGTGACCACGCCCTCGAACAGCGCCAACACCGCACGCATCCCCTCAGCGGCGTCAAGCGCGGCAACCAACGGCATCTCGGTCGTGCCCGGATTGGCGAAGCATACATCGACGCCGCATCGCAGCGCGGTCAGGATCAGGCTCTCGGCTCCGTTCATCTTCTTGGCTCCGCTACGGGGGCGAGCGCGACCCAACCACCGGCCGGGGGCGCGAAGAACATACGCCGCTCACCGATGTACAGAACGCGGCCGCTAGGGTTTTCCAATTCGACTCCCTTCTTCGTCCTGAGCGAAGCGAAGAATCAATGCGGAGCGTCTCCCGCGCGCAGCACCCTGCCGGGGAGGCCGCCCTGGTACTCGCCGCGCGCAAACAGGACCTCGCCACCAACGATCGTGTATTCAATCCCCTCGCTGCGTTCGATAAGCCGCGGCTCCCCTCCCCGCAGATCGTTGACCCATTCGGGCTTGAGCGGCTTTATCCCCGCCGGGTCGAAAATCACCAGGTCGGCATCCGCCCCGGGCGAAAGCCGGCCCTTGGCCGGCAGTTGGAGGAAGTCGGCCAACTCCGAGGTCAGCCGCCGCACGCCCTCCTCCAGCGTCAGCGCGCCGCGCCGATGTACCCATTCGTGGAGCAGATAGGAGGTCAGCCCGGCGTCGCAATGCTGTGCGACGTGGGCGCCCGCGTCGCTCAACCCGATCAGCGTGTTGGGCAGCCTGAGCAACCGGCCGACAACGTCGGGATTCACGTTGATGACCGACAGCGTGATCCCGAGCTCCATCCGCTCGTCTAGCGCGAGGTCGAGCAACGCGTCAACCGCGTCCTTGCGAGTCATCGCGGCCAACTCGGCCACGCTCAGGTTGAGGAAGCGACGATTGTGCTCGCGATTGACGCGCGCGATATGCACGCGGTCCCATCGCCCGCGAAAGATCGCCTTGCCGCCGCCGTTTGCGATTTCGGCACGGAAGGCGGCGCGGAAGTCTGCCGAGCGCAGCAGCGCCATCTGCTCCTCGGCGCCGCGATTAAACACGCCCTTCCACGAATCGAGCGCGGCAAAGATGAACGGCTCGCTCATCGTGTAGTACTGCTGGATCGGGCGCGGCGTGACCTGCGGCACGATCTCGAGCCCGCTGCGGACCAGCGGCGCCAGGCGCTCGAGCACGCGCTCGTGGGCGTCGGGCGGAGTTCCCGGAAGATCGAGCAGCGCAAGCCATGTCACCGGGCGGCCGCTTTCGCGCGCGAGCATCGTGAGCAATTCGAGCCCGCCCTCGCCGGGGACATTGGTCGCGCCGCGGTTGGGCAGGATTTCAATAATCCCGCGCCCCTGCGCGCGCATCACGTGACAGAGCGCCGCCAACTCCTCGCGACTCGCCATCCGGCTCGCCAGCGGACGGCCTTGGAAGCCGATATGCTGCGGCGCGAGGCTGAGCGAAAAGCCCGCCGCGCCCGCACACATCGCCTCGGCAAACAGCCGCGCCATCTCGGCGGTCTCGTCCGCGCTCGCCGCGCGCTCGGAAGCCTCATCGCCGATCACGTAAAAGCGCAGCGCGGAAAGCGGCACGAGAAAGCCGACGTTGAGCGCGACGCCCCGGCGCTCGACCGCCGTCATGTACTCGGGAAAGCTCTCCCACTCCCAGCTGACCCCGCGCATCAGGACGTCGTGTGGCAGCGCCTCGACGTTGACCAGGTCCCACGCCATCGTGCCTCGCTGCCCCGGGCGCACCGGCGCGACGCCCACCCCGCAGTTGCCCATCAGCAGGGTCGTGACGCCGTGCCAGCACGAGCACGTCAGGAGCGGATCCCACGAGATCTGGGCGTCGTAGTGGGTATGGATGTCGATAAACCCGGGGGCGACGACGAGGCCGCCGGCGTCGATCTGGCGGCGCGCCAGGCCAGCGACTTCGCCCGCGGCGCCGGCGGCGGCGATCCTGCCGTCGCTTACCGCGAGCGCGCCGGGACGCACAGGCGCACCCGTGCCGTCACACAAGAGAGCGTTGCGGATCAGCAGGTCATAGGCCATCGCCGGGCCCTCCCTGGGGCGCCGCGGGGGCGACGCGGCGCGGGCTTAGGCAGCTTCGCGCCGCCCTGTCGAGGCTGTCAAGGCGGGCGGCTAAAGCTCGTCGGCGAGCTTGAGCGCCTCGCTCCACTCGACGATGGGAAACAAGCGGCGCTTGGTGACCAGCCCCTGCGCGAGCGCCTTGGTGAACGGATTGAAGGTCAGCGTGTGGTCCTTGATGTCGAGCACGAGGATTATTTTGGCCTCCTCGTTGGAGATCCACGGGCCCGCCTTGAGCGTGACCCCCGGCGGCAGGCCGCCCCTGATCGTTTCGGCGAAGAACTTGAGCGTGCGCTTGGTCTGCTCGGGGCTCGAAGCGTTGAGGTAGATCTCGTCGAGGTAGAGCGGCATCGTTTCCCCTCCATCGCCGGCGTCGCGCCGGCGCATCCGCTCTCCCGATTACAACAGTTGCGCGCGCCAGACCAGCGCCGGCGCAACCGCCGACCTCCTAGGTCAGCGGAAGCTGCTCAGCGGCGGCGCCCGGCCTTCTTGGCCGCGGGCCGCACCCGCCGCCGGGTCGCCGGCCGCGACCTAGCTCTCGCACCGGGCGGTGGACTCGGCCGCTCAGCGGCTCGCTTGCCCATCGCTTTGCGTTGCTCCGCCGCCAGGTGAATGAAGGCGCGCAGGACGTCGCTGCGGGTGATGATCCCGCGCAGCGCCTTGCCCTCGAGCACCGGCAGCGCGCCGATCCGCTCGCGCCGCATCAGCGCGGCCGCCTTCTCCATCGGGTCCCCCGGGCGCACGAAGAACGCCTTGGCCGACATCACCGCCTCCACCGGGATCGATTCCGGGCCTACCGGCTGCGGGCGCGCGCCGGTGGCCTCGGCGGTGGCGCTGATCGCGCTGCTGACCGCGTCGCGCAGGTCGCGGTCAGTGACGATGCCGACCAGGCGACCGTTGACGACCACCGGAAGCTGGTTGATGCGGCGTTCCTCGAGCAGGGCGCGCGCGTGGGCGACCGAGTCGCGCGGCCTGACCGTCGTCACGTCCATGGTCATCCATTGTTCGACACGCACCAGGGGTTCCTCCTTGCGCCGGCTAGCCGAGCGTGAAGCAATTTGACGGCCACACTGGTGAGGCGCGGTCAAGCGGCTGGAATATTGGCATTAGGAGCCACGGACCGCGTCGCCATCCCGACGACCTGCGTGCGTTGCCGGCGTGCGCTGTATCCGTTGGAGACAGCGGCCGGCTTTGCGGGCAGAATTTTGTGACCCCACTCAGTTCGGGCACGCGCAAATCCGCCACCCGCGCTTGGCACGTCTATAGCTACATATGAAATCAGGAAACGGCCGCGACGGCCGTCAAGGAGCAGCGCAAATGGCTTTCCCATATCGGCGGATTCTGGCTCCGATCGAGTTCGACGAAACCTCCAATGCGGCGATCGACACCGCAGCCCGCATCGCGGCCGCCAACGATGGCAGGGTCTTTCTGCTGCATGTGGTGCCGATGGTGGTGGCGCCCACCGGGATGCCCAACTACGTCGACATCTACAAAGACCAGGAGAAGATCGCGCGCGAGAAACTCGAAGCAATTCTGCGGCACCGTTCGTCAGAGGTGAAGTACGAGCTGATGACCAGAATCGGTGAGCCCGCCCATGAGATCCTCGCCGCCGAGCGCCATCTGGCAGCCGACCTGATCGTGCTGGCGACCCACGGGCGCAAGGGTGTCAAGCGCGTGCTCCTGGGCAGTGTCGCCGAGGCGGTGTTGCGCGACGCCACCTGCCCGGTGCTGATCGTGCGCCGCGGCGAGGCCGACGCTCATGTCGTCGCGCGTTGGATGACGCCGCAGCCGATCACGAGCGAGCCGAGCGAGAAGCTCGCGGCAGTGCGGACCAAGATGGTTGCGGGCGGATTCCGCAGCGTGCCGGTGCTGAGCGACGGCAAGCTGGTCGGAATCATCACCGACCGCGACCTGCGCCGCCACGAGGGTTATCTCGAACACACCGAGGTACGGCTGGCGATGAGCGAGGACGTAGCTACCGTTAGCCCCAGCACGCCGATTCATGCCGCCGCGCAGACCCTGCTCGAGCGCAAGGTCGGCGCGCTGCCGGTGATGGAAGACGGGCGGCTGGTGGGGATAATCTCCACAACCGACGTGTTGCGAGCGTTTCTCGCCGCGGTGTGAGGCGGCTCGATGTAGGTCCCGCGCAACCGGACCATCGCTCGCGCAGGGGTCGTAAGCCAAGGCCCTGGCTGTGAGTCCGGAGAGCCACTGTGAACGGCGTAAACACAGCGCAGACGGCGATGCAGGGCAACGATCGTCACACGGCGGCCGCGCTGGTCGAAATGATGCTGCGGCCGCAGAGTTATGCGCATCGGCCAAGCGCGGTCGAGCTGCGCCAGACTCATATCTCGTACGCTTTTCTGGCCGGCGAGTTCGTATACAAGATCAAAAAGCCGGTGCGCTTTTCCTTCATCGACGCCTCGACGCTCGAGCGGCGCCATCACCTGTGCCTTGAGGAGGTACGGCTCAATCGCCGCCTCGCGCCGGACGTTTACCTCGGCGTGGTGCCGATCGTACGGCGCGACGGCCGCCTGGTGCTGGCCGAGGCGGAGGACGACGGAGGCGGCGGCGTGGCCGAAGAATACGCGGTCAAGATGCGCCGGCTCGCCGACGACGGGATGCTCGACCGGATGGTCGCGGCGGGTAATGTGAGCGTGGCGCAGATCCGCGCGATCGCGGCTCGTGTCGCAGCCTTTCACGCAGCTGCTGGGGTCGACGCCGCCAAGGCGTGGAGCTACGGCTCGGCGGCGGCGGTATGGCGGCTGGTGCGCGGCAACCTGCTCGAAGTCGAAAACGATTGCGCGGAGACCGCCGACGCTGGCGAGATCGCAGAGCTCGAGCGCTTCGTCCAGCGCTTCGGCGAGCTGCGATGGGGCCTGCTCAACCGGCGCGCAGCCGAGGGCCGCGTGCGCGAGGGCCACGGCGACCTGCGCTGCGAACATGTCTCGCTCGCCGACAACGCGATCCGGATTATCGACTGCGTCGAGTTCAGCGAAGGCCTGCGCTACGTCGACGGCGCTTCCGACGTGGCTTTTCTCGCCATGGACCTCGACCGCTTGGGCGCCGGCGAGCTCGCCGACGAGTTCGTTGCCGCCTACCGCGAGGGCTCAGGCGACGACGAATTGGCGCTGATGCTGCCCTTCTACAGGCTCCATCGGGCGTTGGTGCGGGCCAAAGTCGAGAGCCTCACCGGACGCGACGCGCGGATAAGCCCCGAGCGCCGTAGCGCCGCCGTGTCGGCCGCGCGCAATTACCTCGCGCTCGCACGCGGCTACGCGCGCGAAGCCGGCCCCGCGCTGGTCGTGGTATGCGGCATGTCGGGCAGCGGCAAATCGACCGTCGCGCGCCGCCTGCAGGAGCGCACCGGCTTCGACTTGTTGCGCTCGGACCTCGTGCGTAAGCGGCTGGCCGGCGTCGCACCTACGGTCCGGCTCACGGCCGATTATGGCGCCGGCGCTTACAGCAGCGAGTTCACCGAGCGGACCTACGCCGCGATGCTTACCGAGGCGGCCGAGCGTCTCGGCGAGGGCGCCGGCGTGATCGCCGACGCGACGTTCTCGACTCCCCAATGGCGCGCCCGCGCCCGCCAGACGGCAGAACGCGCCGGCGTGCCGGTTCTGTTCGTCGAATGCGTGGCGCGCGAGCAGGAGATCCTGCGCCGGCTCGCGACGCGCGAGCGCCGCGCCGACGACGCCTCCGACGCCACCGCCGCGGTTTACCTCGCGCAGCGCGCCCGCTTCGCCCCGCTCAGCGAAATCCCCGAGCGCCTGCGCGTCGCCGCCGACACCACCCACGGCGCGGTCGCAGCGATCCCGACGATACGCAAGCGCCTTCTGGACCTGCGGCGAGCGGATGACTGAGACCGAGGGCACGCCGGGCGGGCTCAGCAGCGCCGAGGCGGCGGCGCGGCTGCTCAGGTACGGACCTAACCTGATGGTGCGCCGCGCGCGCAGCGCGCGCGTGCTGGAGGTTATCCGCACGCTGGCCGACCCGATGGCCCTGATGCTGGCGGGCGCGGCCGCACTCTACCTGCTGCTCGGCAAAAGCCACGAGGCGGCCGTGCTCGCGGCCGTTATCGTGCCCGTGCTCGCGGTGGACGTGCTGATGGAGGCGCGCTCGCGGGGCGCGCTCAAGAAGCTCGAAAGCACCGTCGCGCCGCGTACCCGCGTAATCCGCGACGGCGGCATCCGTGAGATCCCGACTGCGGACGTGGTCCCCGGCGACATCCTCGTGATACGCGAGGGTGACATCCTGCACGCCGACGGGATCGTGCGCACGGCCGCCAATCTCGCCCTCGACGAATCGCAACTCACCGGCGAAGCAGAGCCGCAGGAAAAGACGCCCTACGCCGGCGCTCCCGAAGGCGCCGGCACCGAGGCGCGCTTTTTCGCCGGTTCGACGGTGCTCGCCGGCCACGGGCTCGGCGAGGTTACCGCGACCGGCCAGCGCACGCGCTTCGGCAATATCGCGCGGCTGGTCGGCGAGGCGGTGCTCGAGCCGAGCCCGCTCCAGGTCAAGACCGGGCGGCTGGTGCGATGGCTGGTCGGGGCGGCGCTGGCGCTGGCGGCGCTAGTCTTTGTGGCGCGATGGCTGGGCGGCGCGCCGCTCGACGACGCCTTCCTCTATGCGATCAGCCTCGCGATGTCGGCGGTATGCGAAGAGGTGGTCCTCGTGCTCAGCCTGTTCCTGACCCTGGCCGCGCTCAGGCTCAGCCAGGGCGGTGTGCTGGTAAAGCGGTTGGCCAGCGTCGAGACGCTCGGCGCAACCACGGTCATCTGCATGGACAAGACCGGCACGCTGACCGCGGGCAGATTCACCCTCGACATCCACGTTCCATTCAACGACGGGACCGGCGAGCGCGCGCTGCTCGAAGCGGCGGCGCTCGCATGCGAGCCGGGGGCGCAGGATTCGCTCGACCGCGAAATTCTCGAGCATTGCCGCACCCACGGGGTCGCGCCCGAGTCGCTTCACGCGCGCTGGCGGCTCGCCTACGACTACCCCTTCGACATGATCGGCAAGCACATGGCACACGTATGGACGCCCGTGCCCGACGCCGCCGGCGAACCGGCCGGCCGGGCGGCGCGGATCGTGGCCAAGGGGGCGCTCGAAGGCATCCTCGAGCATTGCGACCTTCCCGCGCGCGACCGCCAGCGGGCGCTCGCGATGAACTCGGAGCTGGCCGAGCGCGGGATGCGCGTAATAGCCGTCGGGGGCCGTTTTGCCGCAGACGGCTTCAGCGGCGAGCGCGAGCGCGACGAGCGCGGGCTTCAGCTCTACGGATTGCTCGGCTTCCACGATCCGCTGCGTCCGGAAGTTCCGGCGGCGGTTGCGCAATGCCAGTCGGCCGGCGTCCACCTCAAGCTCATCACCGGCGACCATGCGCTGACCGCCCATGCGGTCGCCGAAGCGGCCGCCATCGCGCACGACGACGACCTGATCACCACCGGCGCCGAACTTGTCCGGCTGAGCCCCGAACGCGCCGCCGCGCTCGCCCGCCGCGCAAGCATCTTCGCCCGCGTCCAGCCGGAGCAGAAGTACCAGATCGTCGATGCGCTGGTGCGCGCGGGCGAGGTGGTCGCGATGATAGGCGACGGGATCAACGATGCGCCGGCGCTGCGCCGCGCGCATATCGGGGTCGCGATGGGCCGGCGGGGCACCGAGGTCGCGCGCGCCGCCGCCGACCTGGTGCTGCTCAACGACGACTTCGCTGCGCTGGTCGATACCATCCGCGAGGGGCGGCGCGTCTTCGCCAATATCCAGCACGCCTTGCGCTATCTGATCGCGTTCAAGGTCGCGCTGGTCGCCATCGCTATCGGCGCGCTGATCCTCGGCCTGCCAATCCTGCTTTTGCCCGTGGACCTGGTATGGCTCGAACTTATCGTTCATCCGGTTTCCGCGTTGGTCTTCGAGGGCGAGCCCGCGCCGGCGGACGTGATGCGCCGGTCGCCGCGCGATCCGCGCGCGCCGATACTCGGGCGGACACGCGTGCTACGTTCCGCGATCAGCGGCGCGCTGCTGGCGGTCGTCGCGCTGGCCGCCTATGTGACGCGGCTCGATCACGGCGAGCTTTACGCGCGCGGGGCGGCGATGGCGGTTATCGTAATCGGCAGCCTGGTCCTGGTATGGGCCGAGCGGGCGGGCGACCGTCCGTGGTGGAGCGTGGGTCTGCCCGCGCGATGGGCGTTCTGGGTTATCACGATGCTGATCGCGCTCAGCGTCCTGTTGTTCATGACGGTCGGCGCCTTCGCCGGGCTGCTGCGAATCGCGCCGATCAGCGCGCGCGACTGGGCGATAGCTCTCGCTGCGGCGTTCGTTCCCACGCTCTGGCGCAGCGTCGGAACCGCGGAGGCAACACGGCGGGTAACGGAGATTCGAAGCTTCGGCGCCCGTCCGGCTCCGGTCCATCGGCCGTGACAACGCCGATGCACCAGCGGCGCCATGGGGAGCGTTACGTGATGAAGTGGCTCGGGCAGGTGTGATGATGCGTATAGTCAAATTGGGCGCGCTCGCGTTCGCGGTGTTCCTGATCGTCGCTCAGGCGTTCCAGATCGACAAGACCAACCCGCCCGTCACTGGCGATATCCAGGCGCCGGCGCCGGTTAAGGCCGTGCTCAGACGCGCGTGCTATCCATGTCACTCCAACGAGACGGCGTGGCCGTGGTACAGCAACGTCGCGCCGCTTTCCTGGGTGGTCGCTTATGACGTGCATCAAGGCCGCCGCGAATTGAATTTTTCGCGATGGGACGCTTACCAGCCGGCGCAGCGGCTCCGGAAGCTCAAGAAGACCGCCGAGGAAGTCGCTGAGGGGGAAATGCCGCCTTGGTATTACATTTACCCGATGCATCGCGAGGCACGGCTGTCCGCGGCGGACCGCGACATGATTCGCAACTGGGTCGCCGCCGTGCTGTCGCCGGCGAAAGCGGCCGCGCATTAAAGGCTTCTTGGCGGCGGCGCGCGCCGCATTGCGCCAAAACCGCACTCGACCCGCGTGGGCGGCCCGATTGGGGCACAGCGGGCCCAGAGCGTTGTCCCTGAAGGAAACATGCGAGTCCCACGCGCGCCGATTTTCTCAATGTTTCGCCACCTCGGGCGCTGGCACGCCGGATGCTCCCCAATGGATCGAGACGAGGGTGGCGCTATGGACAAAAAGGCGTTTATTCATCGAGTCGCCGAACGCATGGGATGCGACGATCGGTGGGCGGAGTCCTTGACCTTTGCCGTGTTCCAGGAACTGCGCGACCGGCTCACGCCGTCCGAAGCAGCCGACGTCGAGGCGCAAATGCCAGCCGGGCTGAAAAGCCTGTGGGAGTCGCTTGACCGTCCCGATCGCCAGGTGCGCCGCGTGCACGGGCCGCAATTCATCGGCGAGGTCCGCCTGATCGCGTCGCTGCCCGACGAGAAAGAAGCCGAGCGCGCGGTCGTCGCAGTATTTGCGACTCTGCAAGAATTGCTCGGCAGCCCGACCGGGATGGAAGGCGAGGCGTGGGACGTGATGAGCCAGTTGCCCAAGGACCTCAAGAAGCTCTGGCTCAACGCGCGCCAACGCGCCGCCGCGCTCTAGCGCGGTGTAAGCGTCGATATCGCGCGGCCTGAGGAGCTATCGTGATGCCTGTCGGCGTCGTCCGTACGTTGGCGGAAGAGGAAGCGTGGGAACGCGCGAAGACCGCCGCACGCAAGCAATACCCGCATGCGAGCGGCGCGCAGTTCTACCGCATCGTGATGCACATCTACAAGAAAATGACCGGCTATCAGCCGCGCCATCCGCGCCCCCCGTCCCGAGCCAACGCCTGGTAGAGCGGCTGCGCTCGCGTGACCTACACGCCCATCAGCAGCTCGAAGATTTGAATCAGCGCCGGGCCGAGGATGATGATCATCATCGCCGGCAGGATCAGCAGCACCAGCGGCACCAGCATCTTGATCGAGCTGCGCTGCGCCGCCTCCTCGGCGCGCAGGCGACGCTTGGTGGTGAGTAACTCGGCGGCGGCGCGCAGCGCCGGCCCCATCCGCCCGCCGATTTCCTGGCTCTGAATCAGCACCGCGGCGACTGCCTTCACGTCGTCAACTCCGCAGCGCTCGGCAAGCCCGCGCAGGGCATTGTCAAGCGAGACACCGGCGGCCATCTCGGCTGCCGCAGTCGATAGCTCGCGGCCCAGCACCTGGCCTCTGCGCTCGGTTTCGCGCCCGACGATCCGGATCGCCTCCATCAGACCCAGCCCGGCCTCCAGAGTCACAACCAGCAGGTCGAGGATCGGCGGTAATTCGTGCAGGATGGTGCGCTGGCGGCGGCGGGCGAGCTTGGCAAGCACCCAGTCGGGCAGCAGATAGCCGAAGACCGCACCACCGATGATCGCGACGCCGCGCCATTCAGGATAAGCGACGCCGAAGAGGATCCCTACGATTACCGATGCGATCGGCGTCAGCAGCCGCGCACCGAGATAGATCGCGACCTGCTCGACGCGATCGAAGCCGGCCAGGATGAGGTGGCTCTGCGCCTTGCGCACCATCCGCCGCGTGCGTTCACCTGACTCCAGCCAGTCAACCCACCAGGCGAGAAATTTGCCGCTGATGCCTCCCAGCCGCAGCGGTGGCCGCGCGAGCCGGCTGGGCACCGCTTCGAGGCCGGCCTCGCCGGGGGCGCGCAGCCGGGCCGGGCCTGCCCTGCGCGTGGCGATGAGCGCGAAGTAAAGCGCCGCCGCGGTGGTCAGACCGAGCGCGAAGACGGTGAGAGCGACCAATGGGGCGGCGGTCGGCATCGTTAGTATTCCACCTGCGACAGCCGCCGCATCACAAAGAATGCCGCCACGTCGAGCCCGATCGCGAGCTGCAGCAGGCGGACGCCGAGCGGATGGTAGAGCAGCGGATAGGCGTACTGCGGATTGATCAGGGTGAAGACGCCGAGCACCAGGAACGGCAGCAGCGCGACGATCACCGCGCTCGCCCGCGATTGCGCGGTCAGTGCGCGCAGCTGATGCTCGACGCGTTGGCGCGCGCGCACGCTCTCGGAGACGTGCTGGAGAATCTCGGCCAGGCTGCTGCCAACCTCGCTCTGGATTGTGACCGCCGCGATCAGGAACTTCAGCTCCTCCACCGGCACCCGCCGCAGCATCCCCTCCAACGCCTCCGCCATGCTCATCCCGAGCTGCACCTGCTCGACCATCATCCGCACCTCGCTCGAGATCGGATCGGGCAGATTCTGCGTCGCCATCGCGAGCGCGCGTACCAGGGTATGGCCCGCTTCGAGCGCCGACTTGAGCAAATCGATGAGGTAGGGCAACTGCTCGGAGAACATCTTGAGCTGGCGCGCGCGCAGCCGGCGCTGGTAGAGCGCGGGCAGCGCGCCGAGGGCGAGGCCCGCACCCAGCGCGACCAGCGGATGGAACCAGTGGCCGAGGATCAGGACGCCAGCGGCGAACAGCACCAGCGTCGCGACCAGGCTGCGGCGGCTGGCGTGAAGCAAAAACTCCGAAAGCGGACGGCCGAGAATTGGCATCGGCGCGATTGCCTGCGCGAGCAGGACCGCAGGCGGCTTGCGCTCGGCGCGCCCGCCCGTGCCGCTCACCGCGCCGTGCAGCCGGCGGATTAGCCGATACTCGCGCTCGCGCGCCTGGGCCCGCCCATGGACAACGTAGAAGAGCAGCGGCGTGAGCAGCGCCGTAAACAGCAGGATCGCAACGAGCAGCTTCTCTTCCATCACGTCATCGTGCGCGCGACGAACATCTCGGGCGGCGGCGGAAATCCCGCCGTCTCCATCCGCTCGGCGTAGATCGAGCGCGTGCCGCTGGCGCGGAACGAGCCCAGTACCGTGCCCGCCGGGTCAACCCCGGCGCGCACGTACTCGAACAGGTCCTGGGTGAGTACGGTCTCGCCCTCCATCCCGGTGATCTCGGTGATCTTGATCACCTTGCGGCTGCCGTCGGAGAAACGCGCGATATGGATAATCACGTTGAGCGCCGCGGCGATGTACTGGCGCATCGCCTTCTCCGGCAGGGCGACCCCTGACAGCAGCATCATCATCTCCAGCCGCCCCAGCGAGTCGCGCGGGTTGTTGGCGTGGATCGTCGCCATCGAGCCGTCGTGCCCGGTGGACATCGCCTGCAACATGTCGAGCACCTCGGCACCGCGCACCTCGCCGACAATCACCCGGTCCGGCCGCATTCGCAGCGTGTTGCGAAACAACTCGCGCTGAGTGACCTCGCCTTTGCCCTCGACGTTGGGCGGGCGGGTTTCGAGGCGAAAGACGTGCGGCTGCTGGAGCGCGAGCTCGGCGGCGTCCTCGATTGTGATGATCCGCTGGTTTTCGGGCAGATAGGAGGACAGACAGTTGAGCAAGGTGGTTTTGCCGCTGCCGGTGCCACCGCTGACCAGGATGTTGAGCCGGGTCAGAATCGCCAGCCGCATGAACTCGGCCATGTCGCGGGTCAGCGTGCCGTTGGTTATCAGGTCGCCCATCCGGTAGGCGTGGCCGCCAAAGCGGCGGATGCACAGTCCGGGGCCGTCGATCGCCAACGGCGGAATGATCGCGTGCACGCGCGAGCCGTCTGGCAACCGCGCGTCCACCATTGGCGAAGCCTCATCGATGCGCCGGCCGATGCGCGAGACGATGCGGTTGATCACGCTCATCAGGTGGGCGTCGTCCTGAAAGCGCACGGCGGTCTTGTAGAGTTTGCCCCGGCGTTCGATCCACACCTGGTTGTAGCCGTTGACCAGGATGTCGGAGATCTCGTTGTCCTGAAGCAGCGGCTCGAGCGGGCCGAGGCCGAGCATGTCGTTGGTGGTGACCTCGACCAGGCGCGCGCGGTCGGCCTCGGTTATCAGCAGATGGTCTTCCTCGATCAGGCTGTTGATGACCGCGGTAATCTCCGAGAGCAGCGGCGCGTAGCCGGCCTCCTCCAGCTTGGTCACGTCGATATTACGCAGCAGACGCTCCTGCACGCGGCGCTTGAGGTCCTGGAACAGCTCTGGGTTGACGCCCACCCCGGCGGCCGCCGGGCGTTGTTCGCCCATAAGCGAGGGCTGGACGGCCGTCGGCGGGCGCTCGGCCTGTCCATGCAAGCGATCGATCAGGCCCATCGTTGAGAAACCTCCTCAGTGGCTCATCGCCGCAAACAGGCGCGAAAAGACGCCGCGTCGCTGGATTCCGCCGGTGGCATAGATTCCCCCCAGCAGCATCCGCGCAAGATGGTCCACCGCCACCATCGCCGGGGTCCGCACCGGCAGCTCCGCCATCCCGTTCTGCGCAGTCTCGGCAGCGGTGAGCGCACTCTCATCGCGCGGAATGCACAGCGCGATCGGCCGGCCGAGCGAGGCCTCGATCTTCTGCACCGTGATCGGATGGCTGGGGCGAAAGCGGTTGAGCACGAGGTCGAGACTGACGTGGCGCAGGTGCAGGCGCCCGAAGAGATCGAGGAAGCGCTGGGCGCAGCGGATCGACACGATCGACTGGTCGAGCACGTAGAGCACGTTGCCTGAGCGCTCCCACGCCGCCACCAGCCCCTCGGTGATGTGATGGCCGCAATCGACCACCACGAAGTCGAACAACTCGACCATCACGCCCATCGCCGCCTCCACGGTCGCCGCCGAGACCAGCTCGGCCTCCTCGATCGCCTTGGGAGCGCTGAGCAGATGCAGACCGCTTGGATGCTTGCAGATGATTGGTTCCAACCGGATCGAATCGACCGCGCTAGTGGGATCGGCGAGCTCGGCGATAGTGCGCTGGGGATCCAGATCGAGCAGCACGCTGAGCGCGCCCGCCTGCAAGCCCAGATCAACCAGCGCCACCTTCTTGCCCGTCAGCCGTAGCAGCGCCAGCCCCAACATCACGCTCAGCGTGCTGACGCCCTCGCCCCCCGCCACGCTGACCAGCGAATAAACGCCCTTGCCTGCGCCGCCGCCTGCTCCCCGATGCTCCTCGCTGACCTTGAGCAAAAGCCGCGCCAGATCGACCGGGTCAAGCGGCAGGAACAGCACCTCGTTGGCACCCGCGCGCAGCGCCTGACGGACCGACTCGGCCGAGCGCTTAGGCAGCACCGCCGCCACCAGTGCCCAACCGCCCACCGCGATCCACGAGCGCAGCTCCTCGCCCCACAGCTCCGGATCTTCGCCCAAAACGAACATCAGCACTTGCACCACTGCGCCGCCGCCGTCAGGTGGCGTGCGCCGCGCCGGCGGGACCGATAGCTCGGCAACTTCGACGTGGAGCTCGGTAAGCGCGTCGAGCGCCTTGCGCAACTCGGCTCGCTCCTCGGCACTTCCACCGGCGAGCGTTACCTTGAAACTCCCGCCCCTCGTATGGCGAACCAGATTCCTGCTCTTTGCCGTATCCATCCGCTTCCTCTGCTTATTCGGTCGCTCGACCACTACTCACTGGTCACCGTATGGGTAACCGATATCTGCGTCGGAAATGTGACCCCGAAGAAACTCTTGCCCAGGATAAGTTTCGTCTTCAGATCATAAGTCACCGTAACCGAGACCGCGCTTCCGGTCGGGCGCGGCACGCTGCTCGGCGTAACGGTGATAGGCTTGAGCCCGGAATCGTTGATGAGCGGCGAGGCTACGGTAGTTAAATAGGAATTGATTTGCGTGGCATTGTAAGTGGGATTTAGAGCTGCATAGCGCGAACAGCTAACTGCCGCCTGATTAACTGCCAGCGCCGCGCCACCTATCAGTACCATCTGGATCACGCCAAGCATCAGAAGAAGGAAAAGCGGAAGTATAAAGGCAAACTCGACCAGCGTCTGCCCATCGGGGCAGAGCGAGGCGCCGCGCCGCACCGGCGTCGCTCGCCCGCGCTCGGCTGGAGTAGCGCAGGTGGAACAACGGCCTCGTCGCGCGTCGCATTCGGTGTCCGTATTTGAGACACTGTCGCCTGCCATCAAAAACTTCATCGAGCTGCGAGCCCGAATGCCGGGATTGCATAGCGAGACCAGCATGAACCATACCATCCAATGCAGATGTCTATTCCGTTGTGCAGTTGTCTATGTCACGAGTTGATACAAGGACAGCAGCCTGGAATTGAAGTGCGCGGCTCAATACCGGCCCGAAGCAGAGATGCTTATATTTGCAGTCTACTGATGAGCCTTCTGCGGCTTCCCAAGGAACGGATCGCTATTTGCAACCGATCGCCAGTGAATAAGTACGGGAGCGCAAAATGAAACAGTGCGGGCGCGAGGGCGGTCAGGTCATGGCGATCCTAGCTTTGGCGCTGGCTGCTGTGATCGGCGTTGCGGCGATCGGGATTGACGCCTTTTACCTCTACTGGAACAAGAATCGGCTCCAGGCCGCCACAGACGCCGCCGCACTCGCAGGCGCGACGTACCTCGGCAACGTCACTCTGCCCAACAAAGATCCGGCCTGCGCATACGCCACTACGGCCGAGAACGCCGCTTGCACCTATGCACTCGCCAACCACCTCGCGCTGAGCGAAATTCAGAGCATCACGGTAAATTCGGCCAACTACACGGTTACGGTAAGCGCACGCCGCACGGTGCCGGCGCTGTTCGCCAAGCTAGTCGGCATTAAGCAGCTCACCGCCGCGGCGACCTCGGTGGCGGCGCTGCGCGCGCTCGCCACGGCGCGGCGCGTGATTCCGATTGGGCTCTCCTATCTGACGCCGTACGTGTACGGACAACCGATCGCGATGCATACGCCGAGCAAAGACGAGACGGCATGTGGACCTGGCTGCTGGCAGGGCTTGGCCCTGGCCGGTACCGGCGCCGAGGTCTTCAGACAGAATTTGGGCTTCGGATGCGACTGCTCAGTGAGCATCGGTGATATCCTGACGGGCGAGCCGGGAGCGAAGACCGGCCCCACCAGTCAGGGCATCACCGATCGCCTCTCATCGCCGGGAATCGATCCCGCCGGCACCTGGAGCCGGCACAATCCGGGCGACCCGCGCGCGGTGACCGTGCCGCTGGTGGATTGGGGAACCTGTCTGGTCGGCGGTGGCGGACGCACATGCAACCCGGTGGTCAAAGGGTTCGCCGAGGTTTGGATCATCGGCACCGACGGTTCAACCATCAACGCTGTCTTCATCCGCCAGGTGGCGCCCGGCACTCCGGGACCGGGCGGCGGCTCCGATACCGGAGCGGTTCATGCACTGCTCATCCAATAGCCGCACCGTTGCGAGGCGGCGGGTTGAGAGGCCGGGGTGCTACTTTGATGGCTCGGCGGGCGCCAACGATCGGACACTGCCGGGAGGGTTGAGGTGGCAATCAGGGCGCTCATAATCGACGATTCGCCATTTGCCCGGAAGATCATCCGGCATCACCTGGTCAAGTTC
The DNA here is from genome assembly GCA_035650475.1 of Candidatus Binataceae bacterium. Classification (NCBI taxonomy): domain Bacteria; phylum Candidatus Binatota; class Binatia (SeqCode); order Binatales (SeqCode); family Binataceae (SeqCode); species Binataceae bacterium (SeqCode). The sequence continues at coordinate 149,453 of DASRHP010000008.1, read as the reverse complement.
GGCTGCAAGATCGTCGGTGAGGCCGAGACCGCGGCCCAGGGGCTCAAGCTTTTCCGTGAGCTCAAACCCGACCTGGTTACGCTCGACGTGATGATGCCCGAGTTGGAGGGTATCGAGAGCCTGACCGCCTTCCGCCTGATGCGCAAGGAAGCGCCGGACAAGCAAATCGTCGTGGTCAGCGTGCTGCCGTTCGAGAAAACGCAGGAGACCTTTTTGCGCGAAGGCGCGCTCGCCTATGTGGTCAAGCCGTTCAACCAGTTCTCTTTCGAGCCGGTGCGCCAGAAGCTGATGCGGATCTTCCCCGAGGCCGCAAGCTGAGCGCAAAGGTATCGCCATCCCCGCTCGTCCCGCGGCGCCCGCTGGCGCGGCGGACGCTCAGGCGGCCCGCGCCACACTTTCGACGACCACGCTCTGGAGGAACTCCGGGCTGTTGCCCGCCCTGTACTGAGCCTCCCCTGGTTCCCCAGGCGCGGGCTCAAATATCAAGCTCCGGCCAGTGCCGCGCGCGCCGCGCTTTCAACCACCGTGCCCTTAAAGAAATCCGGGTTGTTGCCCGCCCATAGCCGCACCGGATTCCCAAACACGAAATCGTGGAAGTCCGCCTCGCAGATCAGGCCGTCCTCGACCAGCTCCCACGCCTCGGTCAGCACTTAGGTCATCTCGGGCACGTCGAAGTGCCCGATGTCGGAGCCGAAGACCGCGCCCAGCCGCGCGCTGTAGGGATTGGCGCGGGCGTTGAAAGCCCAGGCATTGATCGGATCGTCCGCCTCGCACCCGAAGTAGAAATTCGGCACGAACAGGTCGCGGATCTGCTCCGCGCGCTCGATCGCGCATGGCGCGAAGTCGTCAAGCAGGGCGTCGGGGTCGGCGGTGCGCGGCGAATAGGCTTCGCTGTCGAGCTTCCATCGCCCAAGCCCGGCCGCCAGCTCCGCGCCGCCATAGCGGGCGAACAACTCGGCGAGCAGCTCGCGGTTGAGATTGGCCGGGTCGATATCCTCCAGCGCCCTGGGATTGCGCTTCTTCCAATGGCCGATCAGATCGCTGTACAGGCCGCACGCCCATCCGACGCCGCCCTCGAGGAAAGCAAAGCGCAGGCGCGGGAAACGCCGCGTCACCCCGCCGAGGAACAGCGCCTTACAGATCGCTTCGGCGGCGGCGCCGAAATGCCCGATATGGTTGTACACCGCGTTGGAGGGCGAGGTGCGCGTGCCGATGCCCTTGGAGACGGTGTGGAAACTTGGTGCGATGCCCAGCTCCTGGCATTTGGCCCACACCGGGTCGTAGTCGTGCTCGCTGTCGAGGGCCAGGGTGTCGAGCCATTGCGCGTACGGATTGGGTCCGGCGGCGCGAATCGGGCGGCGAATCAGGCTCGCCATCATCGCGACTTTCAGCCCCAACTCCCTGACCGCGTACTCCAGCTCCTCGATCGCCTCGTCCGGCGTATGCATCGGGATTACCGCCGCCGGCGTGAGCCGGTCGCTGAACTGGCGGAACTGCTCGGCCGAGAAGCGGTTGAAGGCGCGGCTGGTTATCCGGCGCAGCTCGTCGTCGGCGATGAACGGCGTGCGCAAGCCGGCCGTCGGATAGAGGACCGCGAAGTCGATCCCCATCTCGTCGAGCCGTTCGTACAGCAGCCGCGGCAGCATCGCGGTCGCCCGGTCCAGCGTGTTGCGCGTCGGCACACCCCACCATACCGGCTGGTCGAGCCGGCGCTCGCGCCGCTCCTTGAGCGGGACGGTGAGATGCCACGCTTCGAACGGGCGCGCGCGGAAGCCCTCGACCGCGCGCGTCCCGCCGACTTCCCTGAGGTAATCGAAAAGCTGCGGGCCGAACTCGACCCAGTGGCCGTCGGAGTCGATTACCGGGTGACTCAGGCGCGCGCGCAGCGCCGCCGACGCCGAGCCGCGCGAGCGTGAACTGTCAGCCGCCATGATCGTGGTCCTCTCCTGAAAGAGCCGGCCTGCCAACCTCGCCGCCCTTCCTCTCGGATTACAGCACGGGGTATAGAATGACCGGCCCCGAAGTTCCAGACCCGGCCGGCAAACGGAACGACCTCATGAAGATCGACCGCGCGGTCAACATCGAAGACCTGCATCGGATGGCGAAGCGGCGGCTGCCGAAGATCGCTTTCGACTTTATCGAGGGCGGCGTCGAGGACGAACGCTGCCTCGCGCGCAACGAGGCCGGCTTCGCGCGCTACCGGCTGCTGCCGCACTACCTGGTGGACGTCTCCCGGCGCGACCAGTCGGCGACGCTCTTCGACCGCGCCTACGCCAGCCCCTTCGGGATCGCGCCGACCGGGATGGCGGCGCTGTTTCGGCCGGGAGCCGACCTGATGCTGGCCGAGGCGGCGGCCAACGCCAACATCCCCTTCATCATGTCGGGCGCGAGCACGGCGTCGATCGAGGCCGCCGCGCGCGTCGCGCCGACCCACGCCTGGTACCAGCTTTACGCCGCGCACGAGCGTCGGATCACCGAAGACCTCATCCGCCGCGCGCGCGACGCCGGCCTGAGCACGCTCGTGCTCACCGTGGACGTGCCGATCTCCTCCAAGCGAGAGCGCAACATCCGCAACGGCTTCGGCCAAGCGGTGCGGCTCAAACTCTCGACCCTGGGGACGATCGCCGAAGCGCTGACCCATCCGGCCTGGATCGTCGGCTACCTGCGCCACGGGATGCCGCGGTTCGAGAACTGGGCGGCCTACGCGCGGCCCGGCATTAACGCCGAGCAGCTCGCCGCTTTTGTCGCCTCGCAGATGTCCGGGCCGCTGACCTGGGCCGACCTGGAAGCCTTCCGCAAGCTCTGGCCGCGCCATCTGGTGGTCAAAGGCATCCTGCATCCCGACGACGCGCGGCGCGCCGCCGAATGCGGCGTTGACGGGATCATCGTTTCCAACCACGGCGGCCGCCAACTCGACCAGGCGCCGGCGCCGATCGAGGCATTGCCCGCGCTGCACGCGGCGGTCGGCAACAAGGTCGCGCTGATGCTCGATAGCGGCGTGCGGCGCGGCGCCGATATCGTGATCTCGCTCTGCCTGGGCGCGCGCTTCGTCTTTGTCGGGCGGGCGACGCTCTACGGCGCGGCGGTGGCGGGGCCGCGCGGCGTGCGCAAAGCGATCGACATCCTGCGCGACGAAATCGACCGCATTCTGGCGCAGATCGGATGTCCGACGCTGGGCGCGCTCGGCCCGGACTTTCTGCTGCGCGACGGCGGCGTCTGATTGCGCCGGGGTGCTTTGAACGCGCTCAGGATAATCACAGCGTGGGCGGCGCTGCTGGCCGCATTCGGGCTCGCCTCCGGCGTCGCGCGCGCGGCGTCGCCGGGCGGCGCCGCCGGCGGGAACTACACGACCTACTGTGCGCGATGCCACGGGGCGCAGGGCCAGGGCGACGGCCCTTCGGTTCCGACTCTCGCCACCAAGCCGCAGAAGTTCACCGACTGCGCGCAGATGGCGAAGCTGACGGACGCCACGATGTTCAACGCGATCAAATACGGCGGGCCGTCGGTAGGGCTGCCGATGGACATGCCGAGTTGGAACAACGACCTCGACGACGCGGAAATCCACGCCCTGGTCAAGTTCGTGCGCGGGTTTTGCCACAAGTGACGCCCTGCTTGAGGCGCATAGCGCCATCAGCTAGCGTCTGCCAAACGCGCCGCACGCTCGGCGGCCCAACGTTCGTCCCAGAGGGAGGAGAAAGCCCGATGCGCCTTAGCCGTTGTCTCACCGCCTGTGCGGCCGCCGCCGCGCTGTGCCTGACTGCCACCGCGATTCCGGCCGCCGAGCAAAGTGCGGCCCAGTCGCAGAAGCAGATCGACATCGCCGCCGCCCGCGCCCAGCGCAAGGCGATCGTCGCCGCCAATATGCAGCTCAGCGACCAGGAGGCGCAGGGCTTCTGGCCGCTGTACGAGGCCTACGAAGCCAAGATGGACAAGCTCGACGATCGCCACGCGGCCGAGATCAAGGCTTACGCCAAAGCCTACGAAACGCTGACCGACGCCGATGCCAAGAAAAAGCTCGACGAGGTGATGGCGATCAAGCAGGCGCGGCTCAGCGTGCAGAAGCAGTACATCCCAAAATTCACCGCCGTGCTCTCGCCGATCAAGGTCACCCGCTTCTACCAGATCGACAACAAGCTGCGCGCGATGGTCCAGTGTGACATCGCGCAGATCGTGCCGCTCGCCCGCCCGGGCAAAAGCACGGTCTCGCAATAGCGGCCGTCGCGCCAGCGACCTCGGCCATTTTGGATCGGTGGGGCCGCTTCGGCCCCACTTTTTTTTGGCCGCAGGCGCAGCGATTACTCGCTGTCGCCGCGCTTGGGCCCGGACGCCCGCCGGTGCTATAGGGCTAATACAGACGTTCGAAGTCCTTACCGCAACGGAGGGAACCGAGGATGGCCGATTTCGATCTCCATATCAAAGGCGGCACCGTAGTTGACGGCACCCGTGTGCCGCGCTTCCAGGCCGACGTCTGGATCCGCGATGGCAAGATCGCACAGATCGGCGGGCGCGCGCCCGGCTTTGCGCGGCGCACGATCGACGCCGGCGGCGCGATCGTCGCCCCGGGCTTCGTCGACCTGCACACCCATTACGACGCGCAGATCCGATGGGATCCGTACTGCACGATCTCCGGATGGCACGGCGTGACGTCGGTCGTGCTGGGCAATTGCGGCTTCGGCTTCGCCCCGGTCAAGCCGGATTTCCGCGAGCGCTCGATGCTGACGATGACGCGCACCGAGGCGATCCCGTACGAAGCGATGAAGGCCGGGATGAAGTGGGACTGGGAGACTATCCCCGAGTACCTCGATTCGCTCGAGCGCGCGCCCAAGGGCGTCAACTGCATCCAGTACATGCCAACCGCCTCGCTGATGACCTACGTGATGGGGCTGGAGGCGGCCAAGACGCGCCCCGCCACCGACGCCGAGCGCGCCGCGATGCGCCGCCTGCTCGCGGAGGGGATGGACGCCGGGCTGTGCGGATTCTCGATCCAGCGTCTCGGCCCCGACTCGACGCAGGCCGACTTCGACGGCTCGCCGATGGTGACCGACACGATGTGCGACGAGGACATCCTCAACCTCGCAGAGGTCCTGCGCGAGCGCGACGAAGGCTTCATCCAGATCACCCAGGCCACCGGCCACATCAAAGACGACCTCGCCTTCCTCGAGCGGCTGGCGGCGGCCGCGCGCCGGCCCATCCTGCACAACGCGATCCTGCCCACACGCAAGGATCCCGAGGTCCATCGGCGCAGCCTGCGATGGCTGGAGCGATGCCGCGCCAAGGGGCTGCCGATCTTCGGCCAGACCGCGACCGTGCGCACCGGCTTCGCGTTCACGCTGGAGCACTGGAACCTCTACGACGCGAGCCCCGCGTGGCGCGCGATCACAACCGGCAGCAAGGAAGAGCGCATGGCCAAGATGCGCGACCCGGTGCTGCGTGAGGCAGTCAAGCGCGAGACTGACAACGCCGACCGCAAGCTGCGCGCGATCCAGGCCGGCGTCGGCGGCGCCGTGCATACGCTGATCGTGCAGTGGGTCAACGACCAGCCCGAGCTCGAAAAGTATGTCGGCAAATCGGTCGGCCAGATCGCGCAGGAGGAGAGCAAGCATCCAATCGACGTGATGCTCGACCTCTCGCTCGCCGGCGACCTCAAGGTCGAGTTCCTCGGCCCCAACAAGGGCTTCAACGCCGACTTCATGGCCGAGATGATGAACGCCTCGCCCTACACTTTCCCGGGCGTCTCCGACGGCGGCGCGCATACCAAGTTCTTCTGCGGTGGCGCCTTCACCACCGACTTCCTCGCCTGGCTGGTGCGCGACGAGCACAAGATAACGCTGGAGGAGGCGCACTACCGGCTCTCCGCGCTGCCCGCGCATGCGGCGGGCTTCCGCGACCGCGGGATGCTGCGCGAGGGGATGGCGGCCGACGTCGTGGTTTATGATCTCAACCAGCTCGCGATCGAACCTGACTGGATCGGCGAGATAGCGCGCGATTTCCCGGGCGGCGAATGGCGCCGGGTCCAGCGCGCGCGCGGCTACCGGTCGATCATCGTCAACGGCGAGGTGACCTTCGACGAAGGTCGCGCGACCGGAGCGACGCCAGGCAAGCTGTTGCGTGGAGGGCGCGCCTGAACGCGCACATACGGCTCACGTTTGTACGGGGCGGCGCGCATCGCGCGCCGCCCCGCGCCTTTGCACAACCGCACCAGGCCGCAGAGCCCGCTGACCACGCCGGCGCTCAGCGGCTAAAGAACTCGCGCATGTCCCAGGCAGTGGCGGCCCCCTGCGGATAGCTCATCACCCCGAGCCCTTCGAGCATCAGGCGCAGCGTGTTCTGATGCTGGTAGAAAGTCGTCGAAATATAGCCCTGCTTGATCTTCGGCCCCACGATCACCCACACCACGTGGCCACCGCCGCTGGCCGTGTCCGAACTGACGCTCTCGTCGAACATGATGATCAGCACCGCGCCGTTGCCGGGCTGGAACATTTTCATATTGAGCAGCGGGCTGATGTTGGTATTGAGCCACGCGTCGGCCGTGCTCAGCGAGCAGTCGTGGCCGTCGTTGCAGAGGTTGGGAATGATGAATGAATATCGCGCAAGCGTATGGTTTGTCCGGTCCCTTGCAAACCGAGTGAACGGAACGATTCTTCGTTGATTGGCGATGTTTCTTTTCACATTGCGGAAGTATACAAACGGATTGTGCTTCGCAACGTATCCGCCCGCAGCCGCGCAGCCCAGGAACCCCGCGTAGGGCAGATTCTCCGCGTACACCTTCCAGCTGATTCCCGCCGCGTTGAGGTGGCGCACGATGTTGTCCTGGGTAACCGTCGCTGGACAAACGTCGGCGGTGATGCCGTCGTTGCTTCCGGTGGTAAGCCATAGATAGTTGGGCAGCGAAGGATGGGCATTGGCGTAGTAGTGGGTCGCCAGGCCGTAGTTGTTGATTAGCATGTTCAGAAACGGCATCGAGCTGTTCCCGACTACTTCGCTGTAGCTGTGATTCTCTTCGACCACGATGAAGACGTGACCGAAGGCCGGCGTGACGGCGAGCGCCCGGGCCCCGCACGGCAACATCGCCAGGCCGACCACGAGCGCAAATGCGGCGCGCGCGCTCCTTCCGGACATGCGATTACCTACGGTAAAAACTCCTCGCGGCCACACCGGTTCATGTTAGAACGCGAACCTGCATCTGTGCTGCGGCGCCCAAGTTCCGGGTAACCGTCAAGGGAGATTGCGCGGCTACCAGTAACCTCGACCTCCGAGGCGCCGCGCTCGCAACCAGATGGAAGCGGTGCCCCGAGCGGGCAAACCGCGCGGACGGCGCCGATGAACCTCTGCGGGAAATAATCCGTCCGCGCAGCGCCAGCGGCTCAATCGGCCGCCGCGCCCAGTTCGTCGAGCAGCGCCGCCGCTTCCCGGAAATCTGCGCTCTGGTGTCCCTCGCTGACGCCGTCGATGGCCGGGGCGACAATCGCGCGCGCCTCTTCGCGCCGTCCCCTGCGCTGGAGGAAGCGAGCGAGGCTGGTCGCGCCGCGCAGCTCCAACGAGCGCGCCCGCTGCGCGCGGGCGACCTCGAGCGCGTGGCGCAAGCTGCGCTCGGCCTCCTCGGCGCTGCCGCCGTGCAGCGTTATCAACTCGCCGCGCAAGCGCCAGATCTCCGCTTCGTGCAGGCGGTGGTCGCTGGTCTCGATCCGTTTGAGCGCCTCGGCGATCGTCGCGAGCCCCCGCTCGGGCTCGCGTGCGCCGAGATATGCCTCGGCCAGCAAGCTCAGCGCCTGGCAGTGGATCAACTCGCCGCCGGTTTCGACCAGCGTCGCCATCGCCTCCCGCATCCGGACGATTCCCGCGGAGTGATTTCCCTCGCCGACCAGCGTGCGGCCGACGATCATCGAAGCCACCGCCGACCAGTAGGGAAATCCGTTCTCGCGCGCGATTTCCATCAGCGACTCCGCGCGCGGCCGGACGGTCGAATAGTCGCGCCGCCAGTGCGCCAGCGCGATCGCGTGCATGAGGGCAAACGCGATGCTGAACGGACGCCCCAGCCGGTGGGCCAGCTCCAGCGCTTCCTCGCTTCGCACCTGCGCCTGGTCGGCGTAGCCGAGCATCCAGAGCACCCACGCCATCTGGCCGCGCGACGGCACCACCAGCGCCATCGGCATCGGCAGGTAGCGCGCGATGTCGCGATCGTAAAACGCAATTGCCCGATCGAGATGCTCGCGGGCGGCGCCGAGCTCGCCGCGCCACAGACATGCCGCGCCGAGAGTGGAATGCGCCGCGGCCTGCCGCACCTCATCGTTCATAAGACGCGACAGACTGAGTATTTTGCCCGCGAGCTCCGCGGCGTCGCGCAGCCGGTTGCGCGCGAGATTGAAGTTGCACAGGCCGAACATGATGTTGAACATCTCGGGGCCTTCGCCGATGCGCTGGCACAACTCCATCCCGCGGTTGAGACACGCGGCCAGCTCGGCGCTGGCAAAGCCCTGGGTGGTGGCCAGCAGCGGTCCGCGGGTCCCATGGAGCGCGACCTCGTCGAGGTCGCGCTCGCGCGAGGCTGGCAGCGTCTCCAGCAGCCTCAGCGCCTCGTTGGCGTAGCGCAGCCCGTCCTCATAGGCCGAGCGGGCGCGCGCCTGTTCGGCGGCGAGCTTGAGATAGCCGACCGCCTTGGCCGCGTTGCCGCTGGCGCTGTAATGATGGGCGAGTTCGCCGAGATGGTCGTCGAGCCGCTCGGCGAACAACTCCTCGATCGCCGCCGCGGTCCGTTCGTGGATTTCGCGCCGGCGCTCGATCAGCACGGAATTGTACGCGACTTCCTGCGTGAGGGCGTGCTTGAAAGTATATTCGCTCTCCGGAAATGCGGGCTTTTCGTAGATGAATTCGCCGAGCTGGAGCCGCCCCAGGCGCGCCGACAAATCGTCGTCGGCATGGCTGGTCACGCGGCGCAGCAGCCCGAACGGAAATTCCTTGCCGATCACGGAGAGCATCTGGAGCAGGTCCTTGTCGGCCGCGGAGAGCTGGTCGATGCGCGCGGCGAGGATGCCCTGCACGGTGGGCGGGATGCGGATCGAGCCCAACGGCCGGACCAGCCGCACCGCGCCCTCGCGCACCAGCACGCCCTGGTCGAACAGCGCCTGGACCATCTCCTCGATGAAGAACGGATTGCCGTCGGTGCGCTCGATGATCAGATCCTTGAGCGAGTGCATCTCGGCCGCGTCGCCGACCAGTTCGGTAAGCATCTCGGCGGCGATCTCGCGCCCGAGCGGGTCGAGCCGCAACTGCGTGTAGTAGGTTTTGCTGCCCCAGTGATGCTCATATTCGGGGCGGTAGTTGACCATCATCAGGATGCGTGCGGTGCCGATGCTGTCGGCGAGTAGGTCGAGCAGGCCCTGGGTCTCGGCATCGACCCAGTGCAGGTCTTCGAAGATCACGAGCAGGCTTTGGTTGAGGCTCTCGCGCAGGACCAGGCTCTTGATCGCCTCGCGCGTACGGCGGCGGCGGATCGCCGGGTCCATCTCACCCAGCGCGCTGGCCGGGTCCTCCACCCGCAGCAGCGCGAAAAAGTATGGCAGGGTGTCTTCGAGCTTGCGGTCGAGCGCGAGCACCTTGCCCGTGATCTTTTCGCGCCGCGCGCGTTCGTCATCGTCGTCGGCGATTCGGAAGTAGTCCCTGAGCAGCTCGACCACCGGCAGGTAGGCCGAGGCACGCCCGTGCGAGACCGAAAACGCCTCCATTACCAGGCACTCGCCCTGCGCCATCGACTTGAACTCGTGGAACAGGCGCGACTTGCCCACTCCCGCCTCGGCCACGGCGGCGACGATCTGGCCGCGGCCGGCGCGGGCGAGGCCGAAGGCGCGCTGGAGCTGGGCGATCTCGTGATGGCGTCCGACGAATTTCGAAAGCCCGCGCTGCGCCGAGATTTGCAGCCGCGTGCGCAAGGGCCCCAATCCGAGGACCTCGTAAACGTTGACCGGCTCGCTCACGCCCTTGACCCGCGTGGGGCCGAGCGGCCTGAGCTCGAAGTAGCCGGCCGCAAGCTTGCGCGTCGCCTCGGTCACGGCGATCGAGCCGGTCGGCGCCAGCGTCTGCATCCGCGCGGCGAGGCTGGTCGAATGGCCGATCGGCGTGTACTCGGTGTGCTGGTCGCCGGTGCGGATCGAGCGCACCACCACCTCGCCGGTGTTAAGCCCGATACGGATTTCGATCGGCGGGTTGCCGGCCTCGCGCAGGCGCGCTGAGTAGCGGCCCATCTCGCTCTGCATCCTGAGCGCCGCATAGAGCCCGCGATGGGCGTGGTCCTCGCGCGCGATGGGCGCGCCGAAGAGCGCGAAGATGCCGTCGCCGGTCGATTGCACGATGTAGCCATCGTAGTGATGGACGGAGTTCATCATCAGGCGCAGGGCGGGATCGACCAGCGCGCGCGCCTCCTCGGGATCGAGCTCCTCCATCAGATCCATCGAGCCCTTGATGTCGGCGAAGAGCGCGGTGACGGTCTTGCGCTCGCCGTCGGGCGCTTCGGCCGGTGGTCGCTCGGGTGCGATCCGCACCTCCTGCCCGGGCGGAGAAGCGGCGGCCGTCGATGGCGGCGCGGCCGGAGACGGCGCGGCTGCGGCGCGCAGCGGACTGCCGCACTGGCCGCAGAACTTGAACGAGGCGGGGTTATCGAATCCGCACTTCGCGCATCGATTGCCCAGCGGCGCGGCACAGTTGCCGCAAAATTTCATGCCCTGGGGGTTTTCGCTTCCGCAGCTCGCGCAGGTCGGCACGCGAACCACTGTAGCCGGATTCGCCAAGCCGACCAATCCGCCTGCGGCCGCGGGCGGGCCTATCCCGCGCGCAAGCTGCCGGCCAAGGAATAACCGGCACGCTCGGGCTGCGGCGGATTGAGTAACCGGCCCCTGACCTCTTCCCTGAAGGGAAGCGGAGCAGGGGCTTTTGATCGGCGAAGTGCCAGGCGTCGCCGATCAGGTCTTGGCACCGAGGCGGATCGCCGTGGTGCAGTGGTAGGCAAAGTTCTTCGCGCCGAAGCACCAGATGATGTCGTTGTCGAGCTGCGGCCGGTAGATCGGCACCTGCCCCTTATTGTTGTCGCAGAAGCATCGGTTGCAGACGTCTTTGCCGCAGCAGTCGCGGTAGGCGATGATGTACTCCTTGCCGTCGGTCGGATGCTGGCAGGTGCCGACCCACGAGGTCGGCGAGGCCACCGTCCCCGGCGGGCACGAGGTAAGGCCGCCGCCGCAACAGCTGCACAGGTAGCCGTCAAAGCCGCAATAGCGCCAGTAATCGCAGCTGGTCAGGTCGCCCGGCTCGCCTTCGCCGCCCTCGCCGGCCGCCATCGCGGCGTGCGCCTGCTCGACCACCCGGTTGATCGGCAGCAGCGGAATCATCATTCCGCCGACCAGCGCCTTGCCTAGGTAGCCGAGAAAGCCGCGCCGCGAGGTGCGCTGCGCCACCGCCCGACTCAGACGTTCCACCAGTGCGTCCATCGCCGTCCCCCTATGATGCGAAACCGCGCGCGGCCTGCCGCGTCCGCCGCGCTCCCGCCCTGCCAATTAGCACCGCGCCCAGCGCATTGCCAGCACACCGCGCGCGCTCCTCGAATGGTCCCGCTACAGCCCGAACAGCGTGTACGGGTTCTGCGCAACTTCCCTGACCGTGCCCAGGTAGCGGCCTTTGAGCGCCGAGAAGACCTGCACCGCCGCTTCCTTGGTCGCCATCGCGAACAGCAGCGGGTTGTCGTCCTGGCTGACCCGGATCGCGTTGGAGGCGATCGGCAGCGGGATCCGCTCGACGCGCTTGTGGGTGTTGACGTCGTACGCCCAGACCTCGGGCCCGGCCTTCTGATGGGTCCACTCACCGCCCTGATGCATCAGGACGAAGAGCTGATGGCCGCGGGCCCATCCGCCGACCGGCTGCCATCCGCCCGGCCGCCATCCTTCGCGCTTGTCCGCCGCGCTCAGCATCGACCAGCTCTCACCCGCGCGCGCGGGGCTCGCCGACAGATCCATCGGATAGACGGTCGCGTGATAGCTGACAAAGTAGGCGGTGCTGCCGATGATCGCGGGGAGCTGGAACACGGGATCCTTCTCGACATCGAAAAACGGCTTGGCGGTGCGCTTCTGGCTGGTCACCTTGGCGTTGTCGTCGAATTGGGTGGTGAGCATCGCGCCGTCGGCGCATACGGAGGCGAACTGGCGCGCTCCGAGCACCAGGATCTCCGAGCAACCTGGAATCTGGACCTCGCCGGCGACCTTGTGGTTTTCGAGATCGACCGCGGTGACCGAGGTCGCTGGAGTGAGATTGAGCATCAGCAGGAAGCGCCCGTCGGTCGTCACCTCCATCGAGGTCGCGTCGGGGATCGCGAGCTGGCGCTTGGTCGGGATCGCAATCTCGCCGACCGGCGCGAGCTTGCGCGTATCGTAAATAGTCACCACGTCGGTGCGCTCGCCGCGGACCAGGCGCGAGTAAAAGGTCTCAGCGACGTATAGATGCTTATGATCCGGCGCGGCCGCGAACATCGCCGCGAGTCCGCCCGTGATATTGCCCACCACCTGCTGGGTGTCGCCATCGATAAGCACGATCGGTGTAACCATGATCGAGCCCGCGAAGGGGCTGAGCGCGGCGACCCAGTGCGGCGAAATCGGCGCGAGCTCGCGCACCGTGGTTTGCTCCTGCGGCGGCATCTGCGCCATCGCACCGCTCGCCCGCGCTACGAGCGCGGTGCACAGCGCAACCATGATCCCCACCCGCTTGGCCATGTCGGTTCTCCTGCGCGGCCTGTTCGGCATCCGGCGGACAATGCCAAGCCTAATAGTCGGAAATGGGCCTCCTTTCCAGTCCCGCGCGGCTGTCGCGACAGGCGCCGCGGGGGGCCGCAACCCGCATCGGCATCCCCAATGCCCGCATCCGTTAGAAAACGCGCGACAGCATCGCTCCGCAGGCGTCGGCGCACAGCCGGCTCACAGACGCCCGCCGATCCAAATTACGTAGCCGAGGACGGCGATGCTCTCGGGGGTCACGATCGCGGGCTCGTAGGCGGGGTTGTCGCTGCGTACGACCAGCTTGCCGTCGGGGCGGCGCTGCACGCGCTTGACCGCGATGTCGGCGCCGGAACGCAGCGCGTAAATGCCGTCGTGGCGGAAGCGCGGCTCGCGGAGATCAATCAGCACGACGTCACCCTCGTCGATCGTAGGCGACATCGAGTCGCCGACCGCTTCGATCAGCATCAATTCCTTGGGGTCGGCGTTGAAGCGCCGCCGCAGCCAGTCGGCCTTCAGCGCCACGTAATCGACGATTTGCGGGCTTTGCAGCGCAGTGCGCCCGGCTTGCAGGCGCACCGATTGCCGCGGAAAAAAGACGTACTCGCCCCTGTCCCCGACCGGCGCCTGCGCGCGCGCGGCGTCATGGCCGGTGGCCAGCCACTCCACCGAAACCCGCGCCGCCTTGGCCAGGCTGACCAGGCTGGTCATGCTCGGTTGCCCACGCCCGGCGACCCACTTGTAGATGGCGTTGTCGGAAACGCCGACGGCGCGAGCGAGGTCGGCCACCGATCCGAACTGCTGCATGATGAGGCGCAGACGCAGGCGGAAGTCGTCATTCACAACTGTAGTTGGTCCACTTGACATACTATCCTACTGTAGGAAAATAACATCCGTGAATCGTGCCGGCCTCAGAAGCAAATTTCCCGCCATCAGCCACGCCGATCCACGGCCACTTTAGCCTGGCCGTTCGCCCGTTAGCCCACCGCCTGAGTGCTGCTTCGTCCACTCATCGATCCGCAATCGCGACACCACCATCGATGCTCCCCCTACTTAGCAAGCTTCCTCACCAACTGCGCAACCGATGTGCCGTGCCTGGCCGCTTGCGCCACGGGCCTCGCCGTTGAAGCGCGCGCACGTCCGGACGCCTGCGACTGCCGGCCGCGCGCTCGCACATCCGCCGCACTCCGGGAGACTCTAGCGATGGAATACGCTCCAGGCTGTCTGTCGATTACCGAAGTGCAACGAGCCGTTGCACGGGCCTTCGGGCTGACCGTGCATCAGATGCTCTCGCGCGCGCGGCCGCGCCGGATCGCCCAGGCGCGTCAGGCCGCGATGTACCTGTGCCGTCATCTGGCTGACGCCGGATGGCTGGGCCGTCGGCGGCTGGCCGGTTCCTACCCGCGCATCGCACGCGCCTTCGCACGCGATCACAGCAGCGTCATTCACGCCTGCAACGCGGTCGCGCGCCGCCGCCTGTACGACCTCGAGCTCGCGTGCCGGCTCGACGAGCTCGCGTGCGAACTCGCCCGCTCGCCGGCGCCTGCTGCATCGATCCACGCCGCGTGAGTGGATGCGGGGCGGCCGTGCGCACCGGCACGATGTGGTCAAGCGGCAATCCAATGGCGGCTGCACCCGGTCGATCCGTGGCGACCGGCGGCCGTCCTGCCTCGCGCGGTCCGTATCAACCCGGTTCCCGCGCCCGTCCGCCGCCGCCCCCGCCGCCTCCGGTTCAGTTCAACCCGGACGCCTGCGCCGTCGTCGCGCCCGCGGCAGCGCGCGGCGCAGGCGAGACTCGCTCCCGTGGGGGGAGATCGCGATGCTCGATTTTTTCATCCAGTTGATCGGCGAAGAGGCTACCGCCCGTCTGATTGAACGCTTTGGCGGCACCCGCCTTTACGTTCCCCATTACCCGGCCCCCGACGACGCGCTGGTGCAGACGATCGGTGTGGAACCGGCGCTGCGGCTCGCACAGACCTTCGGCGGCGAGCGCGTCGAGGTGCCCAAGCCGCCGCCGCGGCGCGTGCAGATTCTTGCTCTGCGCGCGGCGGGGCGCAGCGTCGAATCGATCGCGCGCACGCTGGGATGCACGCGGCGGCGGGTGTTCCAGGTGCTCGCCGAGGCGCGCCGCGCGGCCCAAGCCGCGCCACGGTCCGCACCGCCCTCGCCGCGCGCGCCTGGCCATCCGCGCTGAGCGCGGGCCGCCGATAGGCGCCGAAGCAAGGCGCGCGGCACGCTGGTCAGCGATGAGCGGTGCGGCACTCGTCGCGCTCTGCCGGGCGGGCCGTACGAGCCCAGGGGGCGGTACAAAATAGCCACTTCGGCGGGGTGAAATATTTCACCCTTATGCTCCGTCGGGCGCTCTGCGACGATTGCGCGCATGAGTCGCCCGGGCGCAGCCTCGCAGAGCTATCCGCCGGCTTTTCAGCGCGCGGTCGCGCGCGTGCTCGCCAACGAGGGCGCCTACGTCGATAATCCCGCCGACCCCGGCGGCGAGACCAGGTTCGGAATCTCCAAGCGCGATTATCCCAATCTGGATATCGCCGCGCTCACTCGCGAACAGGCAATAGCCATTTACTACCGCGACTGGTGGCAGCGCTGCCGCTACGCCGAACTGCCCGGCCCGATCGCGGTGAAGCTGTTCGACCTCGCGGTCAATATCGGGCCCGAGCATGCCGCGCGATGCCTCCAGCGCGCCCTCCGCGCCTGCGCCCGGCCGCTGGTGGAGGACGGTGCGATCGGACGCGCCACCCTCGGCGCCGCGCGCGCGGCCAACCAGCTCGCGCTGCTCGCCGCGCTGCGTTCGGAGGCCGCCGGCTACTATCGCACGCTCGCCGCGCTCGAGCGCGGGCGGCGCGCCGACGGCGATTGCAAATTCCTCCAGGGCTGGCTCAACCGTGCCTACGAGTGAGCGCGGAAGTTCGGGAGTTGCCCGGTTCGGTCGTCCGATCGCCGGTGAACTGAAGCAGGAGGAATCAATATGAACCTCGATGTCGCAACCGCCTTGGGATTTGTAGCGGTGGCGGGCGGCGGTTTCGTGCTCGGCGCGCTTGCTGGACGCACGATGCTCGCTGAGATGCGCTCGCTGTTGGAAAGCTTCGAGTCGCGCCTGGCCGCGCTCGAAAATTCCGTCGCCGGCCGTGCCTCCGGCTCATCCCACGCGCCCGCCGATCCGCACGCCGCCGCGCTCGCCGACCATGCGGGCGCGGTCGCCAGGCTCGCCCAGGCGATCGAAAAGCATGCGCAGGCGATCGACGATCACGGCGCGGCAACCGTCGCCGCCGCGGTAGAACTCGGCACGCATCCGCTGCCCGCCGCCGCGAATCACGCAGCCGGCGGCGCGGCGATGGGAGCGGCGGCAGCCATAGCGCCCGCGGCCGCCGCCTCGACGGTGGGGGCGCCCCAGGGCTGAGCGCGGGCACGTCCGACAGGAACGGGAGCGTCCCCAATGCTATCGCTGCTTCAGTTTTGGCGGCCGCTCGGGCTTTCGCTGCTGGTCGCCGCCGCGCTCGCCTATCGCGCCCTGCTCGTCCATCAGCGCGACGCAGCGCGCGCCCAGGCGGCCCGCCTCGGCGCTGAGCTTGCCGCGGCGCAGGCGGCCAGTGCCGCGATGCGCCAGGCGGTCGCAGCGCAGAACGCCGCGGTCGCCCGGCTCAGGGTTGAACTCAGGCAAAGCGCGGAGGCGGCGGCCGCGCGCGATCGCGCCGCTGCCGCCGAAGGCGCCGCAGTGATGCGCCAGGCGGCGGCGGGCGCGCGTGCGCTGCAGCGCGCGCGGATCGACGCCGGATGCGCGGCGGCGATCCGATGGGGCAACGTGCAGAGCGCGAAGCTGGCGCGATGGTGATTTGCGGTTGGCAACGACGCGCGCGCGCACAGGCGCCGCGCCGACTTTCCCGCGCGGCGGCGCGGACGCTCGTCGCGGCGGGGCTCGGCTGCGCGATGGCGGGATGCGCCGCCGGCGCGGCGGCCCCTTTGCCGGCCGCGCCGGTCAGGGTCGAGGTCCCGCTCCTTCGCCAGGTCCCCTGCCCGCTGCCGCGTCTCGCTCATCCGACGCTCCCGCTCGGCGCGCTGACAGCCGGCTCGCCGCCCGCCGACACGATTCGCGCCTACGCCGCGTCGGTCGCGATTCTCAAGGGCGCCGTGCGCGAGCGCGAAGCGCTGCTCGCCGGATGCGCACGCGCGGCCGCGACCGCCAGCACGGGGAAGCGGCGATGAAGTTCTTAAGCGACGTCCTGACCGGCAAGGACAACCTGACCTACGACGCCGGGCGGGTGGTCGGCGTGCTCGGCGCGCTCGCCTACGTCGTGTTCTGGGCGGTGCAGGTGGCGGTGACCCGTCGCTTCAGCCCCGGCGACGCCGACGCTTACGGCAAGGGGCTGGGGATGGTGCTGCTGGCGATGGCGGGCGCGCTGGCGATCAAGTCGCATACGGAGCCCGACCCCAAATGATGAGCTGGGACGCGGTCGGCACGCTGGCGGCGGCGCTGATGGCCTTCATGGCGCTCAACGTCGGCACGCTCAAGTGGCTGTTCGAGCGCCACGAGGCGGCGATCGACAGCCAGATCGCCGCGCTCAAGCGCGAGGGCAGCGACTTCTCGCACGAGGTCGAGCGCGAGATGCTCAAGCTCAAGGCCCAACTGCCGCTGGAGTACGTCCGGCGCGAGGACTGGATCCGCTTTTCGAGCACGCTCGACGCGAAGTTCGACGCGATGCGGGTCGAGCTGCGCGCCGAGATCGAGGACCTCAAGCAGCGCCTGGCCGAGCGCGTCGAGGCAATGCCGTGACACGGCCGGCTGCCAATCCCCAGTGAGCGCGGATTACCAGGAAAATGGACTCCATCGATCTTGAACAGAAGCAGCGCGAAGAGGCCCGCTGGCGGATCCTGCGCGTGCTCGACGCCGGCCGTCCGATCGCGGTCTCGGAAACCATCGTCTGGCGCGTGCTCGCCGACATCAAGCTGCCGCTCACCCTCAACACCCTGCGCCGCGAGCTTACCTATCTGCGCGACCTCGGCCTGCTCGAGATCGACGGCGCCGAGAACGAAACCTGGTATGCGCGGCTGACCGCCGCCGGCGTCGACGTCGTCGAATACACCGCCGCCGCGCCGGCCGGAATCGCCCGCCCGCGCAAGTACTGGTGAGCGCGATGCAGGCCTGCGCCAACTAGTGTCATGCCCTGGCGCGGAAAGCTCCGCACCCTGCCGCCCGAGCTGCGCGCCGAGCTCGACCGCCGCCTGGTCGAACGCGGTTTCGCCAACTATCGCGGCCTCGTCCACTGGCTCGACCAGCACGGCTGTCACATCAGCATCAACTCGCTCAGCCGCTACGGGCGCATCCTCGAGCGGCGACTGGCCACGCTCAAGATCGCTACCGCGCAGGCGCGCGAGGTGGTCAAGGCGGCCGGCGGCGCCGACGACACCGTCAACGAGGCGCTGATGCGTCTGGTGCAAAGCGACCTCTTCAACGTGCTGGTCGAGGTACGCGAGCTCGACCCCAAGAAGGCGGACCTCAATGCGCTCGCGCGCCATGTCGCCTCGATCTGCCGCTCGGCGGTGCAGATGCGCCGGCTGGCCGAGGAGATGCGCCGCGGGATCGGCAAGCGCGTGCGGACCGCCACCCGCAAGGTGGTCGCGGCCGCGCGAGAGGGGGCGCCGGGTGGACTCTCGACCGAAGCCGAGCGCAGGATCCGCGCCGCGCTACTCGAGGTGGCCGAGCTGCCGGCGCCACCGCTCGACGAATCGCTCCCGCACGCGCGCGCCCTGATGGGCGAAGGCGAGGCAGCCGCGCCGGCGGCGCCGGCTACGCCGAAAGAGCGCGTCCACAGCGGCACTGAGTAAGGCTGGACTTAACTAATATGCGTATCGCGCACGAGCCGGCGCCCGCGCCGCCCAGCAGGCGGCGGCGCCCGCGGACCGCCGGCGCCGCCGATCGACCCGCACCTCCATCCTCGTCCAAAACGATCGGGGAGGGACTCAGAGAAGGGAGCGGAACAAATTCCGCCGGCGACGTGCTGCTGCCCTACCAGGTGCGATGGCTCGCCGATCAGTCGCCGGTCAAAGTCGCTGAGAAATCGCGCCGGGTCGGCATCACCTGGACCGAAGCCGCCGACGCTGCGCTGAGCGCTGCCGCCGCCCGCGGGATGGACAGCTGGTACCTCGGCTACAACCGCGACATGGCGCGCGAGTTCGTGGAGACCGCGGCCGCGTGGGCGCGCCACTTCAACAAGGCGGCGCGCGCGATCGAGGAGATCGCTATCGACGACGAGCGCCGCGACATCCTCGCCTACCGCATCCGCTTCGCCTCAGGCCACAAGATCGTCGCGCTGAGCTCGCGCCCCTCCAACCTGCGCGGCAAGCAGGGCCGCGCCGTGATCGACGAGGCCGCCTTCCATGACGACCTGCCCGGCCTGCTCAAGGCGGCGCTGGCGTTCACGATGTGGGGCGGGCTGGTGCGCGTGATCTCGACCCACAGCGGCGCCGACAACCCGTTCAACGCGCTGGTCAACGACATCCGCGCCGGCCGCCGCCCGTTCTCGCTTCATCGCATCACGCTCGACGACGCGCTGGCCGACGGACTCTACTACCGGATGTGTCAGAAGCTCGGCCGCCGATGGAGTATCGAGGCGGAGCGCGAATGGCGCGCACGGATTTTCGATGAATACGGGGAGTCGGCCGACGAGGAGCTGATGTGCGTACCGCGGGCGCGCGGCAGCGCTTTTCTCAGCTCGATTCTGATCGAGAGCCGGATGCGCGCGGGCGCGCCGGTGCTCCGATGGGAAGTCGCCGAGGAGTTCGCCGAGCGGCCCGAGGAAGTGCGCGTCGCCGCCGCGCGCGAATGGTGCGAGCGCAACCTCGACCCCGCGCTCGCCACGCTTGACCCCGAGCTGATGAGCTGCTTCGGCGAGGACTTCGGCCGGCTCGGCGACCTGACCGTGATCTGGCCCCTGCAAATCGGCGCCGACCTGGTGCGCCGCACGCCGTTCGTGATCGAGCTTCGTCGGGTGCCCTTCCGCCAGCAGGAGCAGATCCTCTTTCACCTGGCGGACCGGATGCCGCGCCTGGTCGCCGGCGCGATGGATGCGCGAGGCAACGGCCAGTACCTCGCCGAGACCGCGCGTCAGCGCTACGGCGCGCGCATCGCGCAGGTGATGCTCTCGCCCGCCTGGTACCGCGAACACATGCCGCGCTACAAGGCGGCCTTCGAGGAGCGCATGCTCGAACTGCCGCGCGACGCCGAAATCCTCGCCGACCATCGCGCGCTGGTCGTTGATAACGGCTTCGCTCACGTCCCCGAGCGGCGCGCTCAGAAGGGACGCCACGGCGATGCCGCGATCGCCGGCGCGCTCGCCTACTACGCGAGCACGCTCACTCCGGCCCAGGAGGCGGCGTATATGCCGGCGCGCCGTGCGCCGCGCGCGTTGAGCGGCGAGCCGCACCCGCCGTTCGAGATGCCGCCGGAGGAGGACCTCCGGAGGCGCACGGGTATCGGGCGCCTGCGCGCGTGGGCGCTGCTGTGAAAAGCGCGGCCCACAGGCGCCGGCGCGACCGTCAGACCGCGTTCCGGCGATGGATGCTGCGGCTGGCGGCGCTGCGCTGCCGGGCCGCGCTGCTGTGGACCGGCGGCGACCGTCGGCGGGCGGCCGCCGCGCTCGGCCTGAGCCGGGTCCAACTATGGCGCTACCTCAGGTGGGACAACGACCGCCTCGAGCGCGAGCGAACCACCAAGTCAGCGGCAAAGCCGTCCTGTCACCCACAACGCCGATCGGCACACTGCGCCAGGAATACGGCGCCATCCAATAGTTCGCGCTTCCCTTCCCTTCACGGAAGGGCCGAGGATTAGGTAGTTCGACCGGATACTGGATTGAGTAAATGACTCTGGTGATCCAATGACACTCTACGACGCATACGGCCGCGAAGTTGATACTGAGCGCCTGCGCGAGGAACAGGCCGCGCCCACCATGGCGGGCGTGCGCAATATCTATTCGATTACGCATCCGTCCGCCGGCCTCACGCCTGAAAAGCTGGTCGCGATTCTGCGCGAGGCCGAATTCGGCGATCCCTACCTCTATCTCGAACTCGCCGAAGAGATGGAGGAGAAGGACCTCCATTACCTGGCCGTGCTCAGCTCGCGCAAGCATGCGCTCGCCGGCGCCGGCATCGTCGTGACTCCCGCCTCGCCGGCAGCCGAAGACCGGCGGGCGGCCGACCTCGTCAACGACGTGCTCAACGGTGGCGTCTTCGACCTCCATAGCGCGCTGTTCGATATCCTCGACGCGCTTGGCAAGGGCTTCTCCGCCAGCGAGATCATCTGGGACACCGCCGGGCGCGAATGGCTCCCGCGCCGGCTGGTCTGGCGCGACCCGCGCTGGTTCATGTTCGACTGGATCTCGGGCGAGGAGCTGCTGGTGCGCACGCTGCGCGAGGAGGGGCAAAGCCTGGCGCCGCGCGCGAGCGCAGCCCCCCACTTCGGCGGCTCGCGATGGTACGCGGAGAGCGAGGCGCCAATCGGCCATCAACCGCTGACCGCACCGCTCGCTCCGTTCAAGTTCGTCGTCCATATTGCCCGGGCGAAGTCGGGGCTGCCGCTGCGCGGCGGGCTGGCGCGCGCCGCCGGATGGGCCTACCTGTTCAAGAACTACGTGCTCAAGGACTGGCTTGGCTTCGCCGAGGTCTTCGGCCAGCCGCTGCGCGTGGGCAAGTACGGCCCCGGCGCCACCGAGGCCGACAAGCAGGCGCTGTTGCGCGCGGTCGCCAATATCGGCGTCGACGCCGCCGCGATAATTCCGGAGTCGATGGTGATCCAGTTCGTCGAGGCGCGCCAGGCGGGCGGGGCCGAACTCTACGAGCGCTTCTGCGAGTTCCTCGACCGCCAGGTGAGCAAGGCGGTGCTCGGGCAGACCTTGACCACCGAGACGCCGCGCGAGGGCGGCGGCTCGCGCGCCGCGGCGCAGGTCCATGACGCGGTGCGCCGCGATATCGTCGAGTCCGACGCGCGGCGGCTGGGCGCGACGCTGACGCGCGACCTCGTGCGGCCGATCGTCGATCTCAATCTTGGCCCGCAGCGCCGCTACCCGCAGCTCGCGCTCGCGCTGAGCGAGGACACCGACGTCAAGCTGTTTGCCGACATCGTAGCCGAGCTGGCCGACCGCGGATTGCGCATCGGCCAACGCGCGGTGCTCGAGCGGCTGGGGCTGGGTGCTCCGGCGGCGGACGAGCCGCTGCTAGAGCCGGCGGGCGCGACGCGCCGCGACGCCTAGCGCGCCGCGCCCGCGGCGGCTGAGTGCGGCGGGCGTGCAGCTTGCGTCCGGCGGAGCGCCGCGCGCTACGGCAGCTCGCGCAGCAAATTGCCCCCCGCGTCGTACATCGTCAGCGCCGGATTGCCATCGCTTGCCAGCGACAGCGCCGCCCGCGTCTTACCCGCGGTGTCGAGCAGCGCCACGCCCGGCGAGCCCGCCTCGGTCACGTCGAGCCCCACCCGCGGACGCTTGTCGTCGTACAATCTCAGCGTCGGCTCGCCGCCGATCGAGACGTCAAAGGTGCCGCGCAGATGCTGGCCGCGGTCGAGCAGTGCCAGTCCCGGCTTGCCGTCGCCGGTGACGCCGAGCGCCGCCTGCGGGACGCCGTTGAGCGAGTACAGGCGCACGCGCGCAACACCGTCGGGGTTAACGCCGATCGAGGCGCGCGCGGTCTTGCCGTCGGGCCCGTAGAAGGCCAGGACCGGCTCGCCGCTCACGATCGAGAGCGTGGCGCGCTTGACGCCGTGGCGATCGACGAGGACGAAATTGTCGGCGCTCAGGGTGCGCGCGTGATGGTGCGCGGCCGCCTCGGCGACGCCGCCGCGCCATAGCCGCCCCGACAACCCCGCGCTCGCGACGAGCGCACCGAGGACGCCGCCCGCAACTCCGGTCATGAAGTTGCTCCAACGCTTCATGTTCATGCTGGTCCCTTTCCGCGGCGGATGTAGCACGCCCGGAGCCCGGATGACCGCGGCCAAACCGCGGCACGGCCGCGTCGTGACACTCATGCGCCTCGCCTAATCATTACTGTGGCGGCTCGCCGGACACAAAAGCCAGCGCCGCATCCGACGCATACTTTTAGTTGCAACAGCATGCATTTGCACTCTAACGTTGATCGCAGCGATGCGGCGGCTCTGCGGCGGACTCGTACTTCTGCTCGCGGCGGCGATCCTGCCGTTCGCCGCCGGGGTGCGGCCCGCCCGCGCCACATTGGGTGAATCCTCGGCCTCGGTCGCGCGCGACGCCGCGCGGATGAAGGCGAGTGTGACGCAATCCGCAGCCCCGGCGCCACCGACGGGCGCACGCACCGCGAGCCCGTACAGCGTTGCGATGCTCAAGGCGCCCGACGGCACCGTCGTGCGCGAGTACGTCACCTCCGGCGGCACCGTGTTCGCGATTGCGTGGCGGGGACCGATGCCGCCCGACGTCGCGCTGCTGCTTGGCGCGTACTTCAACCAGTACCGCGAGACCGCCGAGCGGACGCCGCCGGCCATCTTCGGGCTCCATCATGCCCTGGTTACGGGCCCCGACGTCACGGTCGAGACCGGCGGCCACATGGGCGAGCTGTGGGGCCGGGCATGGCTGCCCGCGATGCTGCCGCCGGGCGTGGAGGAGTCGCAGATCGAATGAAGCTGCGCGTGGTGATCCGGACGATGATCGCCGTGCTCGGAGCGCTCGCTGCCGCATCGAGTGCCGCGCCCGCGCAAACGACGCCGCCCAACGTGATGGGCACGACGGTGTGGGTCGGCCCGTACGGCAAATATCTCAACGGACCCTTCGCCACGGTCCGGATATGCCGCACCGGCACGGACAGTTGCCAGAGGATCCACGGTCTGTTGCTCGATACCGGCTCCTTCGGCCTGAGGATCTTCAGACAGGCGCTCACCATCAAGCTCGACTCCGAAACCGCGGCTGGCGGGGAGACGATCGCCGAGTGCACGCCGTTTGGCTCGTTTACCGCGTGGGGCCGGATCGCCGTGGCCGACGTCAAGATGGGCGGCGAGCCGAAGATCCTGCGCCTGCCAATCCAGGTGATCAACCCCAACTGGCCGCCAGTCCCTTCGCTGTGTAAAAACCTCGGCACCCCGCTGCTCAAGAATCCGCAGCAATTCGGTATCAACGGCATCCTCGGCGTTGGCCTGCTGCCGGACGACAACCGCTTCGGCGCCTACTTTCCCTGCACCAGCGCCGGCTGCGGCGGCCGGCTCGGGCTGTCGGACGAAGAGGCAGTGCAGAATCCGGTGGCGCATCTGCCGGTGGACAACAACGGCGTGATTCTCAGGTTCCCGGCGATCTCCTTCAGCGGAGCGCCGGCAGTCAGCGGCAAGCTGATCCTAGGCATCGACACACAGAGCAACAATCAGCTCCCGACTACCGCAAATGTTTATGAGGCCGACGCCACCACGCTGGACATCCGGACCACGTACAGCGGCCGCACCACCAGCGGCTTCTTCGACAGCGGCTCCAACGGACTGTTCTTCCGCTCCGCGATCCCGCCATGCGGAACGACAATGTTCTATTGTCCCGCCGGGCTGGTTTCGCTGAAGGTGCAGAACACCGGCGTCAACCTGATCACGGGACATGCGACCGTGTATATCGCCAACGCAATCACGCTGCTCAACACCGGCAACCA
Source organism: Candidatus Binataceae bacterium (assembly GCA_035650475.1). Lineage (NCBI taxonomy): Bacteria > Candidatus Binatota > Binatia (SeqCode) > Binatales (SeqCode) > Binataceae (SeqCode) > Binataceae bacterium (SeqCode). The sequence goes on along the minus strand of DASRHP010000008.1, from coordinate 125,061 downwards.
CGCCTTCAACGACCTCGGCGCCGCGCTCGGCGACTACTTTGACTTCGGCATGCCGTTCTTCTTCGGGCGCAAGGTGTACGTCGGGATGAGCGGAGGCAACCCGTCGCCCACGGGCGGAGCGCCGTACTGGGCCTATATGGCCGTCGGGCAATAGCGACGGTCAAATAGCTATTTCATTTCTTTCTGCGTGCGCCACTTGTCGATCGTTTCGACGTTGAAGCGCCAGTCGCTGCCGATCCGGAACGCCGGGATCTGCCTGCGCTTGATCAGCCGATAGATCGTCGACGGATGAACGTGGAGGTACTCGGAGACCTCCTTGACGGTCATCACCCTCGGATTGTCGATCTGCGGACGCCGCATGTCCTGGTCAGCCATCGCCTGCTCTCTCTGTTCGGGACGACCAAGCCCTCCCGCGGCGCGAATCCTATTACAAAAAGCAAGCGTCTGTCGCGCGCTTCCGGGCACCCAGACAAAAATCTCGTGCGATAGACGATTCCCGCAGAAATAAAGTCGCGAAGAAAAAAATTAGGCCAGTAATGCCGACGATGGCCGGCCATTCAAGGCTCAAAGTTGTCTCGCAGTGCAGAAATAGGTGCCTTTTGAAGCTCCCCGCTTCCGCCTCCTCCGCGTGCGCGACCCCGCCCGGCTCCCGAACCATCCGCTCTGAACCTGACCGCTGACGCCGGGCCTGCCTCGCCCTGCGCCCATCATCCCCCAATGCTGCGCTGCCGCGCGCCGCGCGCCGTTTGCCTGACAACTCAGGCGCCGGCTATCTGCTCTCGCGCTGCGTGCGCCACTGATCGATCGTTTCCACGTTGAAGCGCCAATCGCTCCCGATGCGAAACGCTGGGATCTGCCCGCGTTTCACCAATCGGTAGATCGTCGAAGGATGGACTCGCAAATAGTCCGAAACTTCCTTGACGGTCATCACCTTCCCTGCGGTCTCGAAATGCGAACGCCTTCGGTCATTGTCCGCCATTGCAATATCTCCTTTCCAAGCATCAGGAGAAACGACTGAGCATCGCCGGCAACGGCTATCGAGGCCCGTCGCTGATCCAGGCGACAGCAGTCGCAGGTTTCAACTCAGCAGTGTATGACGTCGCACCCTCATCAGGCCGCCAGCGCGAGTCGGCGAGAGTCGTACACACGACCAAGGCGCGCGTCACTGCGCCGGCGCGCGAAGCTGACTTTGCGTATTCGGTTAGCACTAAATATGCCGGACTTTACTTTAAGACGCTTATCTCTCCGAAGCGACTTGCTGAATTTATCTATTCATGTCTCAGATCTCCCCAGCTTGGCGCACTTGTACGATCGATCATGGCTGCGCTCATAAACTTCGCGAGAATCGCGAACAATTCGAGTTGTGCTGGCGCTACACTTTGTGCAACGTTGCATCTTGAGCATCAAAGTTGACCTATCCTGAGAACTACTCTCGGCGCCTTCGAAAAATGGTTCGCGTCCTCAGCGGCCTCTTCGGAGGTCTATTCTCGCTGGGAACCTGCCGCCCCAAAGTCATTTTGCAGATTGAGGATCAGGTGCCACAGGGAACAGCGCTGCATGAACGGCGGCAACGGTGTACGTTGAGAAACCTCCGGCTATCTCAATGCATCCGGGACTGAAATAGCCATAGCGTATCCGGGACGTGTACGGATTCGGCACACCACATGCTTAAGCATGTAAGTGAGGACTTTCCCTCCCGCTTGTGTGCTTCGGAGAGTAATCGATGCTGCCTTGGGATGGCGCCTACGTCTATACGGACCCTGATGCGGTCGAAAAATATGTGACGGTGGCGATTTTCATCGCTCGCGATGGCTATCGTGACCCACGATGGCGTAGATGGGCGGAGAACTGGCTGAGTGGGCGCGACCGCAGTTATCGTTCCGCTCAGCTAGCCTATCGGCGCGCGCGCCAGCTATGGTCGCGAGAAATCACCGATGGGTTGCCGCTCGTCGCCGCCAAGTGGGCGATTGAACAACTGTCAGACGAGTTGCCGGCGGAGCGGGCCGCGCGTGCTGCCCGACTCGCCCTGCTCGCCGCGCCGATCGGTCCGGACTTGCGGGCGGCGCTGCTCCGTTTCACTGCCGCGGTCAGCGGCGCGTCCGAGCTCTTTGCCTCAAGCATGATGCGCGAATGGGCGGCGCTCCGCGTTGGATGGGACGCGCTGTGCACGGGACTGCGCGTCGGTCAAGCGCCGCAGCCGGTGCAGTCGCTAGCCGCCGCAGCGTAGACGACCCGCGCGGAGCGACCGCAAACCCGACCGCTTGGGTTGCCATAGGCTGCGTGTGGAAGACATGCTTCGGAGAATAGAGTTGCATTTAGCATTCAACTGTTGCACTTGATCACACTTGTCAGCGTCGTCTGAATAATTTCCGCAAGTTTTGATAAAAATTGGCTAATTAAAGTCAATTCCGGGGCGGGCGCGAAGCTTGCTTCAGTTCGAGCTTCGACTACCGGGCAGACGATTGCTTTTGATTGTCGGCCCCGCCTCAGATGTCCCGCGCCGCAGCTTGCGCCGCTGCGCCGCGGACGGAGATGCCCCGGTGGAAGAGGACGCACGGCGCGCGCGCACGCTCGAGGGTGAGATCGGCTTTCGCGCGCTGGTCGAAAATTCGCTCGACATCGTCACCGTGCTCGACCCCGACGGGACGATCCGGCTGGAGAGTCCGTCGGTCGAGCGCCATCTCGGCTACGAGCCGACTGAACTGGTCGGGCGCAACGTCTTCGACTTCGTCCACGCGGCCGATCGCGAGCGCGTGCTCAACTATTTCAGCCAGGCGCTGCAAGAGGCGCGGCTAAATCCCGAAATCACCGGCGTGCTCGAATTTCGCGCGGTCCACAAGGATGGCAGCACGCGCCACTTCGAATCGATCGGCCGCCTCATCCGCAACGAGCACAGCGGCTTCAGCGTGCTGGTCAACTCGCGCGACATCACGGCGCGCAAGCAGGCCGAAGAGGCGCTGCGCGAGAGCGAGGCGCGCTTCCGCGGCGTCTTCGAGGGCAGCCTCGACGCCAAGCTGATCTTTCGCGTCGCCGACGGGCGCATCACCGACGTCAACCGCGCCTTCAAGCGCATTTACGACTACGGGCCTGAAGAGCTGCTGGGAAGGACGCCGCAAGAGACCGGATTCTGGGCGCGCCGCGGCGATCTCGAACGCTTTCTGCATGAAATCGCAGAGCGCGGCGAGGTGCTCGCGCTGGAGACGGTGCTGCGTTCGCGCAAGGGCGCCGAGATTCCCTCCTCGGTGACCGGGGTCCGGCTCAACCTCGGCTCGCAGCCGTGCGTGCACCTGAACATCCGCGACATCACGCGCCAGAAGCAGGTCGAGGCCGAGCTGGAGCGGGCGCGCGACGCCGCGTTGGAAGCCTCGCGATTGAAGTCGGTCTTCCTCGCCAACACCAGCCACGAGATCCGCACGCCGCTCAACGTGATTCTCGGTTACACAGGCTTGGTCGCCGAGTACCTCGCGATGCGCGGCGACCACAGCCAGGACGTCTTCCTCGAAGGCATCGACCGCGCCGGCCAGCGCCTGCTGCGCACCATCGAGCACGTGCTCGACTACTCGCGGATCGAGGCTGGCGCCTTCAGTGTGGCGCCCAAACCGCTGCGGCTCAAGCCGTTCGTCGAGGGGCTGCTGCGCGACCTGCACGTGCTCGCCGCCACCAAGGGGATCGCGCTCGAGGCGCATATTGACGAGCCCGAGGTTGCGCTGATGTTTGACGAGCACTGCCTCAATGGCGCGCTCACCAACCTGGTGCAGAACGCACTCAAGTTCACCCCGCCCACGCGGCGCGGACGTCGCAGCCGGGTCGAGGTCCGCCTGTGGCGCGATCGGCTCGGCGCTCTGCGGCTGGAGGTCCGCGACAACGGTGTGGGGATCGATCCCGCCTTCATGCCGCGCCTGTTCGAGCCGTTCCTGCAGGAGGAATCGAGCTATAACCGGCGCTTCGAGGGATGGGGTCTGGGACTGGCGCTGGCCAAGCGCTATCTCGAGCTCAACGGTGCCGGCCTTTCGGTGCAAAGCACCAAGGGCGCCGGCTCAACCTTCACCATCCGCTTCGCGCGCGAGAGCGAGATTCGCCATCCGGTGCCGCAGACTCCGGGCGAGCAGCCGTCGCCCGAGCCGCGTCGCCTGCCGCATCGCCAGCGGCCCAGGCTGCTGGTGGTGGAGGACGACACCGACACGCAGACCTTCATGGCCGCGCTGCTCGGCAACTTCTACGAGGTCAGCCTGGCGGCGTCGGAAGCCGAGATGCGCCGGCGGCTGACCGAAGGCCAGGTTGACCTGGTGCTGATGGATCTCGCGCTGAGTGGCGGACGCGACGGGCTGGCCCTGACGCGCCTGCTCGCGAGCCATCCGCAGTGGAAAAACATCCCGGTGATCGCGGTCACCGCGTACGCGTCGATCGACGATCGCGCGCGCGCGGCGGCGGCGGGATGCACCGCCTACGTGCCCAAGCCGATCGCGCACGACCGCTTGCTCGCCACGATCGACGCGGTGCTGGCCGATACCACCGCCCGCCGCAGCGGCGAGGCCGAAGGAACCTCCGACGGCGAGCGCCGGCCCGACACCTAGAGAGGCCGAACTGCGCGCGGAGTTGGGCGGACGCGACCGCCATCCGGAGTTCTGGGACGACCCCAAGCGCTTCGTGCCCGAGCGCCGCCCCGCCAACCAGGCCAGCCACTTCCCGGGAAAAATCAAGAGCGCGCGCCCTTTACAGGCGCATGCGCACGCGATCGATGACGCGCTTGAAGAAGCCGCCAGGCGCGACCGCCCCCTGTGCGAGGACCGGGATCGTCGATTGCGCCTTGCCGTCCACCATCAGCGCGAGCGTGCCCACCTTCTGCCCCTGGGCGACCGGCGCCACCAGGTAGTTGGCGTCGAACGCGCCCTGAAGTCCGACCTTGCCCTGCTGGCCGCGTTCGACCGTGACGTAGGGCACGGCGGCGGGCGCGACCGCGACCTCGTTGGCCGCGCCACAGTACACGCGCATCTTCGCCGGCAGCGCCTTGTGCCAGTCGGGCTGCACGCTGGCGAAGGTGCGAAAGGCCCAGTCGATGAGCTTTTCGGTCTCGGTGCGCCGGGCCCACGACGACGAGGCGCCCAGCACCGCCGAGATCAGGTACATGCCGTCCGCGTGCGCGCTGGCGACCAGATGGTAGCCGGCTTCCTGCACGTGCCCCGTCTTGAGCCCGTCAACCCGCGAGTCGTAAAACAGCAGCGAGTTGAAGTTGGGCTGGCGGATCTTGTCGAAGGTGAATTCCTTGGCCGAAGTGTAGGTGCGAGCGTCGGGAAAGCGCTCGGTGATTGCGCGCCCGAGCTTCACCATGTCGGCGGCGGTGGTGTACATCCCGGGCATCGGCAGGCCGTCGGGATTCTCGAAGTGGGTGTCGTCGAGCCCGAGCTTTTTGGCCTCGGCGTTCATCTGCGCGGTGAAGCCGTCGGTCGAGCCGCCGAGGTACTCGGCCAGCGCGACCGCGGCGTCGTTGCCCGACGACACCATCAGGCCGTACAGCAGGTCGTGGACCGAGACCTTCTGCCCGACCCCGAGGAACATCCGCGACACGCTCTGATCCATCGACAGCCGCCACGCCTTTTCGCTGACCGTAACCATCGTCTCGGGCGTAATCCGATGCTGCTGAAGCGCCTGGAGCACAAGGTAAAACGTCATCAGCTTGGCCAGGCTCGCCGGCTGCATCCGCTCGCGCTCGTTGTAGGCGTAGAGCACGGCGCCCGAGCGGGCGTCGATCATCATTGCCGCGTGGGCGTCGAGCGCAAACGGCGCCGGACGATCGCCCAGCACGTGGATCTGGCTGAGCGCGACCGCGGGCGCCGCGGGCGCCGGCCTGCGCCGGCCGTGGCGCGCCGCGGCGGCGGGCGTCGCGGCAGCCGCGAGCGCCAGCCCGAGCGCGGCCAGCGCCGCAAGAGATGAACGAAACAGTCCGCGGTCAGAATTACTCTGCGCTCGCATCGCCAGCCCCGCCTCCGGCTGCTAAAGTTACGGCGCGCGGTGCGGGTGAATCAAGGCGGGCGTGCGCGCGCGGTGGCGGGCCTGTTTCCTTCGTCCCCGATTGCGACTATTGGATTGTCCCATGGCGATCGACCTCTCGGTCATCCTGCCGGTGATCAACGAGCGCGACAACCTGCGCGCGCTCATCCCGCGACTGCGCGAGATCGCTGACCATTTCCATCTCGAAGCCGAAATCCTGGTGATCGACGGCGGCTCGAGCGACGGCACGCGCGAGGTCGCCGCCGAGCTGGGCGCGCGCGTGCTGCCCGAGCGCCGGCGCGGCTACGCGGGCGCGCTGGCGACCGGCTTTGCCGAGGCGCGCGGAGCGTGGGTCCTGACGCTGGACGCCGACATGTCGCACGAGCCGGCGTTCGTGGCCAAGATGTGGCGTGCGCGCGAGCGCGCCGACATCGTGATCGCCTCGCGCTACGTGCGCGGCGGGGTCGCCTACACCGAGCTTAGCCGGCGGATGTCGAGTTGGATGCTCAACGCGCTCCTGCGCCGGCTGTTGAGCGTGCCGATCGGCGATCTTTCCAGCGGCTTTCGGCTCTATCGGCGCGAGGTGCTCGAAGCACTGGAGCTGACCAGCCGCAACTTCGAGGTCCAGGAGGAGATCCTGATCAAGTCATGGGCGCGCGGCTTCAGCGTGACCGAGGTGCCGTTCACCTATTTTCCGCGCTCGGCCGGGCGCTCGCATGCACGGATGCTGCGCTTCGGCTGGGACATTATGCGCTCGGCGCTAAGCATGTGGCGGATGCGCAACTCGATCGACTCGGCCGACTACGACGAGCGCGCGTTCTACAGCATCATCCCGCTCCAGCGCTACTGGCAGCGCCGCCGGCACAACATCACGGTTTCCTGGGCGCGCAACGCCGGGCGCACGCTGGACGTCGGATGCGGCTCGAGCCTGATCATCCAGAGCCTCAACAACGCGATCGGGATGGACTTCAGCCACAACAAGGTGCGTTTCCTGCGCCGCTACGGGATTCCGCTGGTGCGCGGCACCGCCTTCGGTCTCCCTTTTCGCGACCGCAGCTTCGACTGCGTGATCAGCTCCGAGGTTATCGAGCACGTCCCGTACGACGACGCGCTGTTCACCGAGATGAAGCGGGTGCTGCGGCCAGGCGGGATGCTGATAATCGGGACGCCCGACTACGCGACGGTCGGCTGGCGGACGATCGAGCCGCTGTACGGGTTCTTCCAGCCCGGCGGCTACAAGGACGAGCACATCACGCACTACACCCGCGCCCGGCTGACCGAGATCCTCGAACGCCACGGCTTCATCTACGAGGACGCCGCCTACATCCTGCGCAGCGAGCTGATCATGCGCTTTCGCAAGCCGGCCGCCGACAGCGCGCCCAGTGAGGCGCCGGCGCCGATGCGCGCGGCGACGGGCTAAGCGCGCCGGCGCAAAATTTCAGGGCCTGAGGAGAGACCGCGATGCCCACCGTCCGCGTCCGCGACATCAACCTCTACTACGAGAGCCACGGCGGCGGCGCTCCGCTGCTGATGATCATGGGGCTCGGCAGCAGCGCGCTTTCGTGGGAGCCCGCGCTGATCGCGGATCTCGCGCGCGGCTTCCGCACCATCGTGTGCGACAACCGCGGCACCGGACGCAGCGACAAGCCGCGCGAGGAGTATTCGATTCCCGCGATGGCCGACGACGCGGCCGCCCTGCTCGACGCTCTCGGCATCGCGCGCGCGCACGTCTTCGGGGTCTCGATGGGCGGGATGATCGCGCAGGAGCTCGCGCTCAACCATCCCGCGCGCGTCCAGACGCTGACCCTCGGCTGCACGACGGCGGGCGGGCGCAACGCGGTGCCGGCCCCGCCGGAGTCGATGAAGATCCTGATGGCGCCGCGCGCGGGGCTCTCCGACGCCGACATCATCCGCCGCGCGTGGCCGCTCGGATACACCGAGGGCTACATCCGGAGCCATCGCGACGTGCTGGAGGCGGCGATCACGCGGGTCCTGCAGCATCCGACGCCGCCCTACGCCTACAAGCTCCAGCTCGACTCGACCTTCAAATTCAAGACCTACGATCGCTTGCCGCAGATAACGGCGCCGACGCTGGTGATCACGGGGGCCGAAGACGTGCTGATTCCGGCGCGCAACTCCGAGATAATCGCCGAGCGTATCCCGGGCGCGCAGGTGCACATCATCCCCGGCGCGGGCCATCAGTTCTTCCACGAGAAGCGCGAGGAGTTCGTCGCCGCGCTCACGGAATTTCTGCGCGCGCATCCGCTCGGGGGGTAGGCGAACGCGGCGCCGATCAGGGGCATCCCCACTCCAGCGGGGCGCGCCTCCCTGCCCGCCGGTCCGACGCGACTGCTTCGCCCGTGCGCCAATTATCCCAACTCTTGCCCCTCCTCTTCGCGGGACCGAATAGGAAATCCCGCTTGCAGCGGAAGCGAAGCCGGCTATTGCGTAAATCGCAACAGGGCGGGTTTAATCCCTGCTGTGGCCTCTTTCCACGATTTCGCCGAGCTCTGCCAGTCGCTTAGCCAGACCTCCAGCCGGCTTCAAATAGCCGCGCTCGCCGCCGACTTTCTCGCCGGCCTCGAGCCCAATGAGGCCGCGGTTGCCGCGCGCTTCATGGTCGGCCGCGCGCTCGAGCAGGGCGCGGCCAAGCCGCTCAATATCAGCGGCCGCGCGGTATGGAAGATCGCGGCCGAGCTCGGCGGCAGCGAGGACCAGGGCGAGGAGATCTTCGCCGCCGCGGCCGACTTCGGCGAGGCGGTCGAGATGGCAATGCGCATGCGGCGCGAGGAGCCTGCGCCCACGCTCACGCTGGACGAGGTCGCGCGCACGTTCGCCGAGATCGCCGAGGTCGAGGGACGCAACGCGCGGCCGCGCAAGCTCGCGATGCTGCGGGAGCTGCTGGCGCGGATGACGGCGCTGGAGGCGAAGTACGCGGCCAAGGTGCTGATCGGCGAGATGCGCCACGGGATGAGCGAGGGGTTAATGGTCGAGGCGCTGGCGAAGATGGCGGGGCGGCCAACCGAGGAGGTGCGGCGGATGCACATGCTGGAGGGCGACGTGGGGCGGCTGGCGCGCGCGCTGCGCGCGCCAGCCGCCCCCTGCGCCGGCGCGCCGGGCGGCGCCCTCGGCGCCGCCCGCGCTGAGATGGCCGCGGCGGCGGCCGCGGGCGTCGCCGCCGCGCGCCCGCTGCGCCCGATGCTCGCGCAGCCGGCGCGCGAGGTCGCAGACGCCTTCGCCATCCTCGGCCGCCGCTTCGCGCTGGAACACAAGCTCGACGGCGCGCGTGTCCAGATCCATCGCGCGCCCGACGGCGTGCGCATCTTCTCGCGCCGGCTCAACGAGATCACGGCGAGCCTGCCCGAAGTGGCCGAAGCGGCCGCGCGCCTGGGCGCACGCCACGCGATCCTCGACGGCGAGGTCATCGCCGTGGACGCCTGCGGGCGCCCGCTCGCGTTTCAGGAGGTGATGCGCCGCTTCGGGCGCGTGCGCGAGGTCGAGCGCCTGCGCACCGAGCAGCCGGTGCGCCTGTTCGTCTTCGATCTCATGGCCCGCGATGGCGAGTTGTGGATCGACCGTCCCTACCAAGAGCGCTACGCCGAGCTGGCGCGGATGGCGGCCGAAACCGGACTCTCGTTGGCCGCGCGGATCGTGCCGGCCAACCTCGCCGAAGCCGAACGCTTCTACGCCGAGGCGATTGCAGCGGGCTACGAGGGCGTGATGGCGAAGGCGCTGGACAGCCGCTACACGCCCGGCGCGCGCGGCCGCGGATGGCTCAAGATCAAGCACGCGCGCACGTTGGATCTGGTGATCGTCGCCGCCGACTGGGGCTACGGGCGGCGCCACGGATGGCTGTCGAACTACCATCTGGCGGCGCGCGACGGCGAGCGCGGCGGGCTGGTCGAGGTTGGCAAGACCTTCAAGGGACTGACCGACGAACAGTTCGAGGAGATGACGGCGCGGCTGCTCGCGCTCAAGACCGACGAGGCGCACGGCACCGTGTTCGTGCGCCCCGAAATCGTGGTCGAGGTCGCCTACAGCGACCTCCAGCGCAGTCCGCAGTATGCGGGCGGGATCGCGCTGCGCTTCGCGCGCATCGTCCGTATCCGCGACGACAAGCCGGCCGCCGAGGCCGACACGCTCGCGGCGATCGCCGCCGCGTACGAACGCCAGTTGGTCAAGCCGCTCTAGGCGGGCAACTTAACCGACCGCGAGTTGATGAACCCGCGCACAGCACTCAGGCCAGCCGCACCATCGGAGCGGCGGGCGAGAGTTGGTGAAAAAAGATGATCATCCAGATTTACAGCATGACCTCGGTCGCGGACGCGGTGATGGTGGCCGAGGCGGGCGCGGATCAGATCGGCGTGGTGGTGGCCGAGCCGGGGGTGGTGCCCGAGGCGATCGGCGCCGGCGCCGCGCGCGAAATTCTCGCCGCAATCCGCCCGCGCGCTCGCGGCGTCGCGCTCTCGCTGAGCGACGACCGGGAGGAGATCTGCGCGATGGTTGACGCGGTGCGGCCCGATGTCGTGCACGTCGCCGCGCGCGAGATCGAGCCCGAGGACTGCGCATGGATTCGCGCGCGGGTGGCGCCGACGAGACTACTGCGCGCGATCGCCGTGCGCGCCGGAGAGACAATGGCCGAGGCCGACGCGCATCAGCAGGCAGCCGACTACCTGATGCTCGATTCGGGCGCCAAGGGCACGGCCGGCGAAACCCACGACTGGCAGATAAGCCGCGCGATCGTCGAGCGCTCGCGCGTGCCCGTAATCCTGGCCGGCGGGCTGAGCGCTGAGAATGTCGGCGCGGCGATCGCAGCGGTCCGCCCGTGGGGCGTCGATTCGTTCACGCATACCGACGTCCCCCACCGGCGCGGAAGCAAAGACCCGGCGCGCGTGCGCGCCTTCATCGCCGCCGCGCTGCGCGGCTTCGCCGCGATGGTCGAGTCGGCGGCGCGATGATACCCGCTACTCGCTGAAGCCAAGGTCCTTTAGGCGGGCGCGCGCCTCAGCCGCGTCCGAGGCGTAAACCATCAGGCGCGCCGGCACCGCGGAGGTCGAGCCGAGCATCCGCGACATGTCGCCGTCAAAGATGAAAACCTCGAGCCCACTGCCGGCGATCAGGTCATAGGCCATCTTCACCCGCATCGAATCGATGCTGCGGAAGACCTCGGTGAGCCGGTCAGGATCGAAATCGCGCTCCGCCATCGTCGAAAGCGCTCGGCACGGTCGCCGCCGCGCACGCGCATCAAATCAGCAATCGACTGACGCGCGCCGGCTGAATCGTCAGTCGCGCGCGGCGCTGTGTGCGCCGCCGATTCCCTTGATTCGATTGTATAGCACCAGGCCGCCCCCGGCGACGATCAGCACCCCGAGCACGCCGTCGAAGCGATGGAAATACGGGCCGAGATCGTCCCAGTGCTGCCCCAGCTTCATCCCTGCCCACGCAAGGCCCAGGCACCACAGGTACGAGCCGAGCAGCGTGTAAATCGTGAACGGCACAAGCCGCATCCGCGCCACCCCCGCCGGCAGCGCGATGAAGGTGCGGATCACCGGCAGCAGGCGGCTGATGAAGACGGCCTGCGCACCCCAGCGCTCGAAGAAGCGCTCAGCGAGTTCGATCTCGTGCGGCGCGATCAGGACGTAGCGCCCGTAGCGCACGAGCAGGCGGTTACCGCCCTTGCCGATAAAATAGGCGACGTACGAGCCCAGCAGACATCCGAGCGCGCCGGCGAGCGCGACCAGTTGCAGGTCGAAGCGCCCGGCGGCGACCAGGTAGCCCGAAAACGGCATCGTGACTTCCGATGGCAGCGGCACGCAGGCGCTCTCGATCGCCATCAACAGCACGATCCCGCCGTAGCCCATCGCCGAGATGGTCGCCACGATGGCGGCCGAGAGCGAGGTCATCAGGCGATCGATCATGGCGCGCGCCCTGCTTGGTCGCCCCAGAGTCTCATGATCGGACAGCGTGCCATGCGCGGCCGGGCGGCGCCAGTGGGCGCGCCGGCGTGCTCGATCCTTGAGCTGTATATATGTTGATTCGCGGGGTTGAGTTCGCGCGCTGATCGGACAAGACTGCCCGGTAGAAGCTTGCGCCAGAGAAGGAAACGCTCATGGCTAAGAACTCACTGACGATTACCGACAACCGCACCGGCAAGCAGTACGAGATCCCGATCGAGGACGGCGGCGTGATCCGCGCCTCGCGCCTGCGCGACATCAAGACCGGCGCCGACGACTTCGGCCTGATGTCGTACGATCCGGCCTTCACCAACACCGCGTCGTGCCGCAGTAAGGTGACCTTCATTGACGGCGAGCGCGGCATCCTGCGCTACCGCGGCTACCCGATCGAGGAGCTGGCCGAGCGCAGCAACTACCTCGAAGTCGCCTACCTGGTGGTCAAGGGCGAGCTGCCCAACGAGGCGCATTACCGGGCGTGGGAGGAGAACATCAAGACCCACACGATGGTCCACGAGAACATCAAGCATTTCATGCAGGGCTTCCGCTACGACGCTCATCCGATGGGGATGCTGGTGGGCACGGTGGGCGCGATGTCCACTTTCTACCCCGACGCCAAGGACATCATGGACCTCGAGTCGCGCCGCCTGCAGACGCGCCGGCTGATCGGCAAGATGCCGACGCTGGCGGCGTGGGCCTACCGCCATACGCGCGGCCTGCCTTACGTCTACCCCGACAACGAGCTCAGCTACACCGGCAACTTCCTCTCGATGCTGTTCAAGATGACCGAGCTCAAGTACAAGCCCAACCCGGTGCTCGAGCGCGCGCTCGACGTGCTGTTCATCCTGCACGCCGACCACGAGCAGAACTGCTCGGCCAACGCGATGCGCTCGGTGGGCAGCTCGCAGGTCGATCCCTACTCGGCAGTGGCGGCGGCGACGGCCGCGCTCTACGGTCCGCTGCACGGCGGCGCCAACGAGGCGGTGATCCGGATGCTGATGGAGATCGGGTCGGTCAAGCGCGTGCCCGAGTTCATCAAGAGCGTCAAGGCGGGCGAGCGCAAGATGATGGGCTTCGGGCACCGGGTGTACAAGGCCTACGACCCACGGGCCAAGATCGTCAAGAAACTCGCCTACGAGGTGTTCGAGGTCACCGGCCGCAACCCGCTGATTGACATCTCGCTCGAGCTCGAAAAGATCGGCCTGGAAGACGAATATTTCGTCTCGCACCGGCTGTATCCGAACGTGGACTTCTACACCGGGATCATCTACCAGGCGATGGGTTTTCCGATGACGATGTTCCCGGTGCTGTTCGCGATCCCGCGGACCTCGGGCTGGATGGCGCAGTGGGCCGAGATGGTGCGCGACCCCGAGCAGAAGATCGCGCGCCCGCGCCAAGTCTATATCGGCGAGAGCGTGCGCCACTGGCAGCCGATCGAGAAGCGGCCGGAGCCGACGATGCGCGAGGACGCGGTCAGCGACCGCATCTGAGCCCGGGCCCGGGCGCGCGCCCCGCATGCCGACGCGGATGGCCCTCGTCCAGCGCTCTGCCCCGCTAGTCGAAATCCGCCGCCTGCTCGGCGAACTCGCCGCTGCGGCAGGCGAACTCGATTCGGTCCAAGCGTATCTGCACGACGCGATCGAGGTCGCCCGCGCGCGGGAGGCCAAATCGTGGGAGCTGCGAGCCGCGACTTCGATCGCGCGGCTGATGCGCGCGCGGGGCCGCGTAGCGCAGGCCCGCGCCCCACTGGCGCCGGTCTATGAATGGTTCAGCGAGAGCCTCCCGAGCACCAACTTTTGCGCAGCCCGAATGCTGCTCGGTGAGCTGCCCGAATGAGAGCGCGCGCGGCTTGGCTCCGGCCCGTGCGGCTGGCGAGCGCCGCGCGAGTGTAACGCGTTGTCCCTGCGGGCGCGCTATTTTGACCCTCCGCTCTGCAGCGCAACACCGGCACGCGGCGGCGACTGTTAGTAATTCTGCACGGATTCATTAGTCAGTCCCGTGACTTCGAGCGGAACGGCGCGCGCTTCATCGCAGAGCCGCTCTCGCCGCAGACTTTCGGCCAACCCTGAAATCCGCGAATTACCGGCACAAATTGATACGCAGTCACCCCCATTGAGTATTCGCGCCGAATAGCTAGTCGTGCGGCCGTCCATCCTCGGATCGTTGGGGGTGAAATATTTCACCCTTACCGGGCTTTGCGGCCTGCGGCACAATCCGCCGCGATGGACGCGACGCACTTCACATCCGCCAGGCCCGCCCCGCAAGGCGCAGCGCTCGCCGTGCATGGCGTCGTGCTCGACGACAGCCACCTGGGCGAAGCGGCGCCGCCCGAATGGGTAATGCTGATCCCCACCGGCGAGTTTTCCGGTCGCGACGGCCGCGGCCCTTTCCGCCTCAGCGACCCCGCCGCTGTGATCGCGGCGACCAACGAGCTCGCGATGGCGGCCGGGCTGCCGATCGACTACGACCATGCGACGGACTTCGCCGCACCCAAAGGGCGTCCGGCGCCGGCGGCGGGATGGATCTGTGAACTCGCCGCGCGGGAAGGGGCGCTGTGGGGCCGCGTCGAGTGGACTCCGCACGGCGCGATGGCGATCGCGTCGCGCGAGTACCGCTACATCTCGCCGGTCTTCCAATACACCGCGGAGGGCGAGGTTATGCGGCTTCTGCGCGCAGGGCTGACCAACAATCCCAACCTCTATCTGACCGCAATTTCGGCGCGCGCGGCAGCAAGCGCGGGCCATGCCAGGGACGGAATCATGCATTCATTGCTGGACGAATTGCGCAAGCTGCTGGGCCTGCCGGATGAAGCCTCGGCCGAGGAGGCGCTCGCCGCGGTCCGCGCACTGCTCAGCGGCGACGCGGACGATGACGCGCAGGACGCAGCCAACGGCGAGGCCAGCGCCGAGCACGAGCGCGGCGCGGAAGGGGCGCGGGCGGACGGCGGCGCGATGAGCGCCGGCGGCGCGGACGCCGACCCCGCGCGCTACGTCCCGGTCGCGCAGTTCCAGAAGGTGTTAAGCGAGCTCAACCGGATGCGCGCGCAGGGCGCGCGCGAGCGCGCCGAGCGCGCAGTGGACGAGGCAATCCGCGCGGGCAAGCTGATCCCCGCCCAGCGCGAGTGGGCGGTCTCGTATTGCCAGGCCGACGTCGACGGCTTCGCCGCCTTCGTCGCCCGCCAGCCCGCGGTCTTCGGCGTGGAGGTCGAGCGCGCCGCGGCCGACATCGCGCCGCCGCGTCAGCTCGGGCGCGCCGGCGCAAACGCGCTCAGCGCGGTCGAGACCGCGATCTGCGTTCAGCTCGGAGTAAATGCGCAGGACTATCTGCGGCGCAGGCGTGGGGGGCACGGCGATTTTCTGCGCCTCAATCACGGCGGCGAGTAAGCCTGCCGCCGCGCCCTTCATCCACAGGCACAATCCCAACGAGGTAACCCCATGGCGGCTCTAAGCAGCTCCCGCAACACGCCTGAAATGGCCGACTTCGGGCGAATGCAAATCTACCCGGTCGAGGCGAATACGACCATCTATCTGGGCGCGATGGTCGCACTCAACGCCAACGGCAACGCGGTCCCGGCCAGTTCAGCGTCGGGGCTGAAAATCGTCGGGCGGGCCGAGCGGCTGTACAACGGTCTGCCCGGCCAGGACGCGATCAATACTTCGTCGGCGATGATTCCTGGCACCAACCAGCCGGCGGGCGCGGCGGGCGCGATCTCGATCGTGTGCCGGCGCGGCGTCTTCATGTATGCGGTCAACGACGGCTCGCTCGCACAGGCGCAGGTCGGAGCGCTGTGCTTCGCAGTGGACGACAATTCCGTGTCGGCGAGCGACGGCTCGGGGGCAACCGCGGTGAGCGGCGAGTCGCATACCTTTCCCGCTTCGACCAGCGCGCAGGTAATCACGGTCGGTCACGAGAACATCTCCAAGCTGGTGGTGACCTCCTCACCGCCGGGCACCACCTACGTCGAGGGCAAGGACTACGTGGTCGATTACCAGGCCGGGATGATCATGCTGCCGCCGAGTGGTGGCGCGATCGCGGCGGCGTCAACCGTGCTGGTCTCGTACAACTGGGGCGCGCCGACTCGCAGCGTGGCCGGTACGGTCGTCAACCTCGACCCCAGCGGCCAGGTCTGGGTCGACTTCTGGCACCAGGCGGCGCTCGCCGCCTGACACCGCGACGCCATCCTCCGCCCCGCGGCCGCGCCGCGGGCCTCAACGGTAGTAACGATGGAAATCAGCGCAGCAAATCTCACCGCCCTGTTCACCGGCTTCGACGTCATCTTCCAGCGCGGCTTCGAGAAGCCGCCGAGCTACTACGAGCAGATCGCCTCGATCGTCCGCTCGGGCTCGCGCCAGACCACCTATCCATGGCTGGGCCGCACCACCCGTTTTCGCGAGTGGCTCGGTGAGCGCGTGGTCCAGGCGCTCGAGGCCCACGCCTACACGATCGTCAACAAGAACTTCGAAGACACCATCGGCATCGACCGCAACGACATCGAGGACGACACCTACGGCGTTTACGAGCCGGTCATCGAACAGCTCGGCTGGGACACCAAAGTCCACCCGGACATGCTGCTTTTCTCAATGATCAAAAGCGCCGTCGCCACGCCTGCCTCGGTGCTCGCCTACGACGGCCAGCCGTTCTTCGCGACCACCCATCCGGTGGGCCCGATGGGCTCGAACCAGACCCAGGTCGCCAACGTCAACTCCGGCGGCGGCGGGCCATACTGGTTCCTGGTCGACGCGTCGCGCCCGATCCGTCCGTTCATCTTCCAGCTGCGTCGCGAGTACGCGGTTACCCGGATGAACACGCTGACCGACGAAGCGGTCTTCAACCGCCGCGAATTCCGCTACGGCGTCGACGGCCGCGCCAACACTGGCGTCGGGCTCTGGCAGCTCTGCTACGCGAGCAACATGGATCTCAGCAATCCGGCCAACTACGGTGCGGCGCGCGCCGCGATGCGCTCATTCAAGACCGACGGTGGCCTGCCCTTCGGCGCGCTCTCCAGCGGCAAGGGCGTCTATTTGCTGGTGCCGCCAGCGCTCGAGGAAGCCGCCCGCCAGTTGCTCCACTCGGAGTTCATGGTTGGCGCCGGGGCCAGCTCCGGGGTGACCACCTCCAACATCTGGCGCAACAGCGCTGAGCTCATCGTCAGCGAATATCTCGCCTGACCCCCTCCTCCCGCCGCACGCCCGGGGCGGACGCCGCCAGGCCCCGCCCCGGGCCTCCCGCCCACCGGCGGCCGGCGCAAGGAAGAATCGACGATGGCATACGCACAGCCCTCCGACATGATCGCCCGCTATCCCAACCGCGACCTGGTCCAGCTGACCAACGAAGATCCGACCCAGACCACGGTCAATGAAGCGGCCCTGGCCCAGGCGCTGGCCGACGCCTCGGCGGAAATCGACGGCTACCTCGAAAGCCGGTTCGCCCTGCCGCTCAGCGATCCGCCCGCAGTGCTGGTGCGCCTGGCGTGCGACGTCGCGATGTACCGACTTCAGACGCTGCGCCCCCTGCACGACCTCGCGGAGGCGCGCACGCGCTATGAGGACGCCCTCGCTCTGTTGATGCGCGTCGCCGACGGCACCCTCACGCTCGGCCTCGCGCTCGACAATCAGGAGCCCGGCGAAGCGGCCGGCGCCGTGGCCAGCGAGGCCGGCGGCGACCGCTCGGGCGCGCTGCCGGCGCGGATGTTCAACCGCGGCGGCCTCAAGGGGTTCTGACGATGGGTGTGACGCTCGACGCTCCGTGGGCGGGCCAGACCTTCACTCCGCCAACGCCGCTCGACATCGCGACGATCGAGTCCGCGATTGCAGCCCAACTGCGCGCCCAGCTCGGCAGCGTCGAGGTCGTGCAGTTTCCCGACAAGCCCGCTGCCTACCGCCTTGCCCATCGCATCGGCGCCGCGCTGGTCGCCTGGCGCGGCGCAACCTACGGCGCACCCGTCGATACCGCCGCGATCGTCCAGACGCGGCGGCTCGAGTTCGAGATAACGCTGATGGTGCGCGACCTCGGATGGAGCTTCGGCGCCGATCCGTCGGGGCCGAGCCCCGGCGCCCACGCCCTGCTCGAAGCGATCCGCGCGACGCTGACCGGCTTCCGCGTCCCGGGCTGCCGCAAGATGTATCCGCTGCGCGAGAAATTCCTCGGCCGCGACGCGCAAGGCGCGGCCTGGGCCTGGTCGTGTCTCTACGCGCTCGACACGATGGCCGTCGAGGCGTCTACGGCGGACAACTTCCCGCTCTTCGCCAAGGGCAACGCACTGGAGGAGGCGGGCGAGACGACTGCTGCCGCGCCGCCGGCGAGCTTCACTTTCAACGCGCAGGATCAGATCCGCCTTCCCATCGGCAACCTCAGCGGCGTGAGCGTTGCGTCTGCGGACGGCGGCGCCGCCTATGTGGGCGGCGTCGATTACTCAGTCGATACCGTAAACGGCATCATCACTCGCATAAGCGGCGGCGCTATCCCGGCCGGCGCGAGCGTTGTCGTCGGCTATAACTACGCGGACACCGTAACCGCAATCGCCGGCGGCTCGCCTTATCCCACCAGCCCCACGAACTGATCTATTGGCGGACCCGACCTCGGCAGTTGTCCGGCACCCACAGCCAACCCGCACTTACCAGTGTTGAAAAGGAAAAGAGATGCCAGCCAGCTTTCTACATGGAATCGAAACCATCGAGGTGGCCACCGGGCCGATGCCGATCACGGTCGTCAAATCGGCGGTGATCGGACTAGTGGGCAGCGCGCCGCTGTGGGCGGTGGCCGGCGCGCTCGACCTCTGGCAGGCCAACTGGATGGTTTCCGGCGGCCAGCAGATCGTTGACGCCAATGGAAACGTCCAGCAGTGCCTGACCTCCGGCACCACCGGCTCCGCCGCACCGGTGTGGGCGACCGCGCTCAACGCCACCACCAACGACGGGACCGCAGTCTGGAAGCTGGTCACGTTCGCCGGCACTCTGCTCCAGACGCCGACGCTGGTGAACTTCACCGCCAATCCGAATATCGCCGGCTCGGCGGCCGCCTTCGGCCCGCTCATCCAGGGTTACACGGTGCCCTACGCGCTGGCCGCCATCCAGGCCCAGGGAGCGGGCCAGGCGGTGGTGGTGGACGTCTTCAATCCCTACGTCCATTTCACCGCCGTCAGCGGGCTCGCGCTCGCGATGCCGGCGTCGGGTGCGCAGGCGGTCAGCCTCGGCCACATGGGCGTATGGGACGTTGCGGTCAAGAACTCAGCCGGCACCACTACCTACATCAATGGCACTGACTATACGCTCGACGCCGTAAATGGAGTAGTTACTGCGAAGAGCGGCGGCGCGATCACCTCCGGCCAGGCGCTCAGCGTATCATTCAACTACGCCGACCCGGGCAAGGTCACCGACACCGACATAATCGGCGCGGTCAGCGGCACCGTTTACTCCGGAATCCAGACGCTGCGCACGACTTACGGCACCCTGGGCTTCTTTCCCAAGATCCTGATCGCGCCCGGTTACTCGCAGGACGCGCCAACCGCCGCCGCGTTGCTCTCGATGGCGGAAACCATCCGCGCGATCGCGCTCATCGATTCACCGCCGTCGACCTCGCCCGCGACGATAATCGCCGACCGCGCCGCAACCGGCAACGCATTTGCCACCAGCTCGGCTCGCGCGGTGCTCTGCTACCCGCAGGAGAAGTTTCTCGACACCGGCCTGATACCCACCGGCGTAACGCTCAACTCGGCGGGCACGCCGGTTCAGAACGCGGCCAACTCCGAGGCGGTCGGCCCGTACTCGCAATGGGTGGCGGGCGCGATCGCCGCCAAGGACCTCCAGAAGGGCTACTGGTGGTCGCCCTCCAACACGCCCGTCAACGGCCCGCTCGGCCCGGACGTGACGCTCTACGCCTCGGTCATCGACGCGGCCAGCGACGTTAACAACCTCAACGCCCAGGGCGTCGTGACCATCTTCAACGCCTTCGGCACCGGCCCGCGCCTCTGGGGCAACCGTTCGGCCGCTTTTCCTTCCTCGACCACGCCCGACAATTTCATCAACGTGCGCCGCACGATGGACGTGATCGAGGAGTCGGTGGAGCTCGCGATGCTCCAGTTCATCGATCAGCCGATCAGCAACGCGCTAATCTCGGCGATCCTGGCCAGCGCCAACGCCTTCATCCGCAGCCTGATCGGGCGCGGCGCGCTGGTCGCCGGCAGCGCGAGCTACAATCCCGACGAAAATCCCCCCAGCCAGGTCGCTGCCGGGCAGCTGGTATTCGACCTCGACGTGATGCCGCCACCGCCCGCCGAGCGCCTGACCTACAACGTCTTTATCGATACCACACTGCTGAGCGCGCTCGGCAATACCTCCGCGCTCACCGCGGTCACGCTCAACGCCTAGCTCGGCTTAACCGCCCGCCATCGCCCTTCCGCGACGCCGGGCCGCACGAGGCTCAATCGCGATGCCAAATCTCTCGGTCAATCGGATCACCAACGCCAACGTTTATATTGACGGTATCGGCCTGATGGGCCGCGCCGAGGAGGTCGAGGTCGCAAAGCCCAGGCACAAGATGGTCGATCACAAGGGGCTGGGAATGGCCGGCACGGCCGAGTTCTGGGCCGGCGTCGACAAGCTCGAAGCCAAGATCAAGTGGGCCTCGATCTATCCCGAGGCCGAGGCAGTGCTCAACAGCCCTTTTCAGGCGCACTACTTCCAGATCCGCGGCAACCTCGAAACCTACACCAGCCAGGGGCGCACGCAGGAGCAGCCGCTGGTCTATCTGATGACCGGCGTGTTCAAGGACGCGGGTGCGATGAACTTCAAACTTCACGAGGGAGTGGACACCACATCCGTGATCTCCGTGTATCACTCCGAACTGTATATCGGAGGGACGCAGATTTTCCTGTTCGATGTAATGGCGAATATTTACGTCGTCAACGGCGCCGACCAGCTCAACACTTTCCGCGCCAACCTCGGCGGCTAACCGCGGGTAATGAAGATGGCTGAAACGAGAACTTCCGCCGCGCCTTGCGCAAGGCGCTCAGCTTCGCCCGAAATACGCAGCCTGACGCTGCCGTCGGGCCGGAGCGCCACGCTGCGCAAGGGCAAGGGACGCGACCTGATGCGGGCGCAGCGCGCGGTCGGCGGCAACCCCGATCCCACGGCGGTGGTGTTCGCGCTCATCGCGGAGCTCGCCCAGATCGAGGGCGCGCCGATCGTATATGAGGACGTGCTCGAGCTGGACCTTGAGGACGTCCTGATCCTTCAGGCGGAGGTGACGGGCACAAATTTTCACGAGCCGGCGCAGGGCTCCCCGGCGCCGGCGCCTTCGCAGGCCTCGTCCGCTTCGGATTCGGAGTCCGGGAACTAGCCGCGATGGATTTCGAGGAACTCGCTTACTGGCTTGCTGCGGTGGCCGAGTACAACCGCACGCCGGAGGAAGCCGCCGATGAGCGGCCTGGCGGCTGAACGTGACCAGCACGGCCAGAACGAATCTTTCGATGGCGGCTGCCAGCCCAGGGGCTCTTGCGCTTCGCCGCGCGATGCGATCATCGAGCGCGCTGACAAACGCGGCGCGTCTCTCGAGGATGATGGCCATTCCGGCACCTTACGCTGACTCCACCGAATACGCGGCGCGCTACCGCCGCGACGTGCCGCCTCTCCCGCGTCGTTCGGTGGAACTTCACGCGCGCGCGGTCGATTCCGTTCGCGCCAGCGCAGCGCGCGGCGACACGGCCGCGCCGCTGCCGGGCGTGGCGGGACGAATCCTAAATGCGATTAGGCCGCTCCGTCAGATGGCGAGCCGCATAATTCGGGCTTCCGGCATGCACTCCGGTGGCGGTACGGCTGGAGTAATCGAACTGCGGCGCACCCTCGTTCAACGATTGATCGCCCCCGGCTCTGGCATCCCTCTTGACCGCTTGGCGTCTTTCGTAGCGAAAGGGCAGCGCATTTCAGAGAACGTTGCCGCGGTCTCCGCAACGATCCATCAAGCATCCGCGGCCCGCACCACCCATGCACAGACTGAGTCGCGTCGCATCGCACGCGCGGCGCGCCCGCCCGCCATTCGCCGCCCGCGCCGGATCGTACAACCTGTCCCGCCATCCATCGCGCAGGCGGCAGGCGAGAGCCGCAGCTCGACGGACGCTCAAGGAGCAGCCATTACTCAGTCGATTGCGCGCGTGGCCGATGTGATCCGCGTTATCGGAGCACGGCTTGATTCGTTGCTGCATTTTCCCGCCCCGCGCTCCACTGCCGGCGGCCCATCACACATGTCGCGCGCATCGACAACCTTCGCCGAATTGTCAAGCGGCGCCGCTGTCTCCCTGAGCGCGGCGCGGCTAATCGCGCCGGCAGCGCGCGGCGCGGCCCGGCCCTTGTCGTTCGGAGTCCGTCCTGCTTCTAATGGGATCGCGGCCTCATCTCGCGTTCCGCCGCGCGTGCCAATCGTGATTAACTACTCACCCAACCTGGCTATTCATACTAATGAAGGCGAGCGCGACGAGGGACTCGAGCGGCGGCTGATGGATATACTCGAGCGTCACGGCCGCGAACTCCATCAAGTGCTGGCACGTGAGATGGTCCGACGCCGGCGCATGGAGTTCGACAACTGACGTTCTGTCCGGGGAGCTCTGTCCAGTTACTATAATGTTCGCGCTACTTGGTGAAATCCCTTTTGCGGTGATCGCCTCACCCGAAGCGTTGGAATCCAGCCGACGCTTCCAATACGCCGAGCAGCGAGTGATCGAGGACCGACCGCGCCTGCAATGGGTTGGCGACGGTCTGGAATGCATCACGCTCGCGATGCTCTTCCACGCCTCCTTCACCAATCCCGCCGTCCAGTATGAAGCGCTGCTCGCGGCCGCCCGGGACCATCAGGCACGCGCGCTGGTGTTCGGCAACGGTGTCTTCCGCGGCTTCTTCGTAGTCGAGGCGGTCGCCTCCAGCGGCGTCCAGCTCGCCGCCGACGCGAGCCCGCTCGCGATCCGCATGCGCGTACGGCTGCGCGAATGGGTGCCTGAATTCGACCCGGCCGCGCCGCCGCGGCCCGCCTTTGCGCCGCTCGGGCTCGCTCCCGCACCCATCAGCTTTTCCCTGCCGGCGGCCGTATTCACCGCCGTGGCGGCGGCGACCGGCTACGTCGCGCCGGTGTTCGGGCTTCCCGGAGCGTCGGCGCTGGTTGATAATCCGGCGCCCAGCGGCCCAGCCGGGCCCGAAGTCTCATACACCGACGTGCCGGCGTCGGCAATCGTGAGGTCGCCGCGATGAGCGCACCGCAGTTTATCGAGCACGTCACCTTCGCCGGCGAGCGCTGGGACCTGCTTGCTTTCCAGTACTACGGTGATCCGACCAACTACGAAGTGATTATTATGGCCAACCCGTCCGTGCCAATCGAACCGGTGTTCGAGGCGGGAATAGTAATCGCCATTCCGATTATCCAGCAGTGGAGCGTCGTAACCAGCGGCCTGCCACCCTGGAGAGCGAACGCGGTGTCGCAACCATGAGCACTGCGACTGTATATCCGATTCGGTCGCCCAGTTGGGTGCTGCTCTACCAGGGCGTGAACATCACCGCCGATGTCTCGCGGATGGTGCTCTCGATCAGCTACGTGGACGAGCTCGGCGGGCGCGCTGGCGAGCTCGAAATCGAGCTCGAGGACCGCGAGCGCCGCTGGCAGGCCGCCTGGTTCCCGCAGCAGGGCGACGCTGTGAGCCTGCTGCTCGGTTACGGCGGCGAGCCGCTGCTTGCCTGCGGCGATTTCCAGGTGGACGAGCTCGAGCTGCAGGGGCCACCCGACGTTTTCCATCTGCGATGTTTACCCGCGTGGATCACGCCCCCGCTGCGCACGCGCAACAGCCTCGGCTACGAGGGGCAGACGCTGGCGCAGATCGCGGCTACGGTGGCGGGGCGCCACGGGATGAGCGTCGTCGGTGCGCCGGAGGCGCTGGAATCCGCCTACCTCCGGGTCACGCAGAAGCAGGAAACCGACCTCGAATTCCTCCATCGTCTCGCCCGCGAGCACGACTACGAGTTTACGGTGTGCGGCACTCAGATCGTCTTCTATCCGCGTCCGGCGCTGGACAGTCAGCCGGCGGTTCTGACGCTTGCGCGCAGCGACGTGATGAGCTTCGACTTCGTCAGCAAAACCCATCGCATCTATCGTGCGGCGCAGGCTTCCTACTTCGACCCGACGAGCAAGCAGCTCTACACGCAGACCGCCGAGGCCGAGCCCGCGGTCGCCGTCGGCGACGAGCTCAAGCTGGTGGTACGCTGCGAGAACGGGCAGCAGGCGCGCGAGCGCGCGATCTCCGCTTTGCACGACACCAACCGGTTGCTCGTGACGGGCCATCTGAGCGCGCCCGGCGCGACGCGGCTGGTGGCGGGCAACAACGTGGCACTGTCGGGATGGGGCGCGATGGACGGCACCTACATGATCGAGCGCGCTCATCATCGGCTCGCGCGCGCCACGGGTTACGTCACGGAAATCGACGTGCGCCGCGTCAACGCAGCGCCCGTCCCCCAGCTCGCGTGAGGCGACGATGTTCCGGGTCGGACTGGTGAGGCAACAGGATGTGCAGGGGGCGCGAGTGCGGGTCGCGTTTCCCGACCGCGACCAGATGCTTTCGTACTGGCTGCCGATCGTCGCCTTCAAGACGCAGGATGACAAAGGCTACTGGATGCCCGACCTCGGGGAGCAGGTGGTCTGCCTGATGGACGAGCGCGACGAGGCGGGCGCCGTGCTCGGCGCAATCTACTCGACCGCCGACACGCCGCCGGTGCACAGCGCCGACAAGTTCCACGTTGCCTTCAAGGACGGCGCCAGCTTCGAGTACGACCGCGCCGCGCACGCGCTCGCGCTGAATCTGCCGAAAGGGGCGACGATGAAGATCAGCCTCAACGGGGCGTCGCTCGCGATCGACGCCAGCGGCAACCTCACGCTGGTGCCGGCCGACGGCGCGCAGCTTCAGCTCGGCGCCGCGGGCCAGATGGCCGGCGTGGCCCGGCTCGGCGACGCGGTGCAGGTTACCGACGACGAGGGCGGGACTCTGCACGGCACGATCACCAGCGCGAGCACTGATGTGGTCGCCAACTGAGAGCGCCGCAGCGGGAGTATCGAGATGCCGGGCGGAGTAGTGACCCTGGCCGATATCACGTCAGCCGACTGGTCGATGAAGCTCGACACGCCCGGCGCGCCGGGCTCCGGGCTCGGCCAGGTGGTCCAGGGCGTGGACGACGTCAACCAGTGCATCGCGATCATTCTGACCACGCCGAAGGGCACCGATCCGCTGCGCCCCGGTTTCGGGACCGAGGTCTGGAACTTCATCGACGCGCCGATAAGCGAGGCGGGCCCGGCAATCGTGCGCGAGGTTACTCAGTCGATTACCCAGTTCGAGCCAAGAGTGAAGGTGCTGTCGGTAAAAAGCACGCCGCTGCTCGACACCGAACCGGCGGGCGCCCAGGTCGAGATCACGATCTCGTGGCAGCTCGACCTGGGCAATATGCCGACACCCGCGCGCAGCACGAGGGTGACGATCGGCGGCACCGGCCGCGCCGCCTAGCCGGCGCCTGCGCCGCGTTCGGCACGCGTCGGCATTGGAAAGGAAGGCCAGATGGGAGCCGGAGTACCGAACCTGCCGCGGCCGTCGTTCGTCGCTGACGCGAATGGCCTGGATCCCAACAAAGTCCTCAGCGACATGATCTCGCAGTTCGAGGCGGCCTCGGGCCGTACGCTTCAACCGGCGCAAGTCGAGCGCCTGTTGATCAACCTCTACGCCTACCGCGAGTCGCTGGTGCGCGATGCGATCCAGTTCGCCGGTGAACAAACGCTGCTCGCCTTCGCGGTCTTCCCGATGATTGATTACATCGGGCAGCTGCTCGGGGTGACGCGCCTCCCGGCGCAAGGCGCCGTCACCACCTTGCAGTTCACGCTCCAAAATCCGCTCAGTCTCGCCTACACGATTCCCGCCGGCACTCAGGCCGGAACCTCGGACGGGCAATTCATCTTCGCCACCGACTCCAACCTGACGATTCCGGCGGGAACGACCAGCGGCACGGTCTCCGCAACCTGCACCACTGCGGGCAGCGCGGCCAACGGCTACCTTGCAGGCCAGGTCAACGCGCTGCTGAGCCCTGACGTGCTAATCGCCGCGGTGACCAATGTCGAGACCACCGGCGGTGGCGCCGAGCCCGAAACCGACGACCATCTGCGTGCGCGCATCCAGACCGCGCCCAACGAGTTCAGCGTGGCCGGACCCGCAGGCGCCTACCGCTTCTTCGCGCTCGGCGCCGATCCCTCGATCATCGACGTCGAGGTCATCTCGCCGGTGCCCGGAACAGTCAACATTTATGTCCTGACCGGTCCGATCACGATCCAGCCTGCCTCCGCGCCCAACAGCGCGGCGATCGCCAACTCGGCGCTGCTCGCCAAGGTGGAGGGCGTGCTGAGCGCCGACAATGTGCGGCCGCTGACCGACACGGTCAACGCGCTCGCTGTAAGCGAGGTTGACTATCAGATTGCCGGCACGGTGACTCTGTTTGCCGACGCCGATCCGATCGCGACAATGGATGCGGTCAACGCCGCCGCACAAAGCTTCGCGCTCAACCTCGCCTCGCGCATCCAGCGCGATATCGTGCCGAGCGAAATCGTCGCCGCGCTCTCGGTGTCGGGCGTGTACCAGGTGGTGCTCACCGCCCCCGTCTATACGCAGCTCAGCGCCGGGCAGTGGGCGAACTGCACCTCGATCGCGCTCGCCCAGGCGACGGCGGCGGAGCATTCATGAGCGGCGCACGCGGCACGGTGAACTAGATGGCCAAGCTCCAGCTAGCGCCCTCGATCAACGACGCGCGTTCGCAGTCGATGCTCGAGCTGATCAACCGGCTCGACGAGCTTGACCTCACGCCGATCCTGGTCTACCGGCTCGACTCGGCGCCCGACTCGGCGCTACCCTACCTCGCCTGGCAGTTCGACATGTTTGACCCGCGCTGGCAGCTCGCCGGCAGCTCGGGCGAGAGTATCGACGCGCTGACCGACATCGATACGCTGAGCGACGTCGACACCCTGCAATCGCCCTCCGACAGCGCCGGGCCGAGCGACTTCGACACCTGGCGTACGCTGCTGACGACGGCGATCCCGCTGCATCGCATCCACGGCACGCCCGCCTCGATCCGGCAGGTACTGGCGGCGATGGGCTTTGAGGCGGTGAGCTTCCTGGAGGGGCAGGCGAGCTGGGGCGGGACGGCATACCCGCCGTCGCAGGGATGGGCGGTGTTCCGGGTGCTGATCCAGCTCGGCGCGGGGCAAACGATCGGGAGCGGCGACGCGGCGCGGGCGGCCGCGGCGATTAATTTCTTCAAGCCGGCGCGCTGCTTGCTCGACGCGCTGGCATTCGTGGCAGCGCCGCTGGCGGAGGCGACGCCCGTGCCGAGCGACTTCACCGGCACGGTGGATCGCGCGCCGGCGCCGACCGATGTGCTAAGCGCGCCGATCGCGCCGCTGGTTGACGTGCGCGTGATCGCGCCGCGCTACGACGCGCACTACTACCATATCGGGGTAACTTATGGGGCCAATGAACCGGTGGTGGCTGACTCGGGCGTGCTCGCCAACGGAGTGCCGATCTCGGCGAACGGATAGAGCGATGGTGAAACGGCCAAAAGGAATCGTGAGAATTTTCAGCCGCGGCCGGCTGCTGTACGAGTGCCGCAACCTGTTCGTGGACGCCGGGCTGCCGGCGCTGGCTAACCTGCTGGCCGGCGTCACCGCCGGCCAGTTCGCGCTCGCGGTGGGTTTCGGCTCGGGCAACGCCACGCCCGCGGCGAGCGACGTCGACCTCGCGCTTGCGCCCAAATACTACAACGCGGTCGGTGCCCACACCTTCCCAAGTCCGGGCAGCGTGCAATTCAGTTACGCGCTGCGCGCGAGCGCCGATTTCGCCGCGGCCGGAATCACGGTGCAGGAAGTTGGGCTGTTCGCCAACGCCGCGGGGGTGGCCTTGCCCGCGGCGGTCGGCACCAACAACCCGACCTGGAGCGCGAGCACGGCCAAGACCGTCGGCAGCCTGCTGGTGGACGCCAACGGCAACGTCCAGCGCTGTACCACCGCAGGCACCAGCGGGGCCACGCCGCCGACCTGGGCGATGGCGCTGGGCGCGACCACTACCGACGGTTCGGTGGTCTGGACGCTCGCCGCGCTCAACGCACCGCCGGGACCGATGCTCGCGCATGCGGTGGTGCCTGCCTTCGCCTTCAACGGCTCGGCCGACTACCAAGGCACCTGGACGTTCACGTTCTGAGGTGGATGATGCCGACGCTCATCGACAATCCCGCCTTCGCGGCCAACGAGGTCTACGAGATTCAACAGACCGATCCGGTGGAGGGGGCGGGCAGCGGCGCGAGCTTCAGCGGAATCGGGATCAGCAACCAGCCGCATCAGCAGCTCGCCAACCGCACCGCCTTCCTCAAGCAGCGCCAGGACACCAACGTCGCGAGCATCGCGGCGCTTCAGGCGACGCTGGCCAAGCTGACCTGCTCGCTGCAGACCAACGGTTACCTCAAGATTCCGCTGACCGACGTAAGCCGCGGGCCGGTCGTCGCGATTATCCAATGGGGCTACTTCTCGCTGGCGCAGCAGAACTTCACGAGCGACACCCAATTCGTGGTGAGCTGGCCGATTCCGTTTCCCAATGCGATCCTGCTGCCGCCGCTCGCGACCAACGTCTATTACCATACGTCGGGCGGCAATCTGGCGGCCTCGGTCGTGAGCTGGGGGCTGAGCGGGGCGACCTTCGTGCTCGACGTACCGGGCAATCTGAGCGGCGTCGCAAGCCCGCCGTGGACGGGCGAGAAGAGCAACGGCTTCTCATGGCTGGCAGTCGGATTCTGACGGGTGGCGCAATGAACAGATCACTTATCGCGTCGGCATGCGCCGGCGCACTGGCGGCGCTGGTCCTGGCCGCCGGCAGCGCAGCGGGCCAGTACCAACCGATCCCGAACTTCAGCGGCGTCGGCGCCGGCTTTAACTTTCGCCAGGCGATCAACCAGCGGTTTTCCGGTGCGCAGGCGATCGCGCCGACTATCGTGAGCCTGCCCTTCGCCAGCCTGCCCGTGGAACAGGACGGGATGCTGCTTTGGTGCAGGGATTGCCAAAAGACCACGCCCTGCTCGGGCGGCGGCGCGGGCGCGATGGCGGTTGGCACGCGCGGGGCATGGGCGTGCGCGGGGGGACCGCTGGAGCAGGACCTCAACGCCAACGGACGCAATCTCGCGGGGGCGGCCAGTGTTCAGGCTTCGCTTGCGGGCGACGCCCAGGCGCGCGAGGCGCTGGTGGCTGGCGGCGGCGTGCGCGTGAGCAACGGCAGTACACCGCCCTACACAGTGATCGACGAGAACGCGAACATCTCGGGCCATGTCAACGGCGTGATCAACGTCAAGGCCCCGCCCTACGGCGCCAAGGGGGACTGCACCACCGACGATACCGCCGCGATCCAGAGCGCGATCAACGCGGCCTGCGCGGTCAATCCGAGCAACCAGGAGAACATCCCGCCGGTCTATCTGCCGCCGACGCCGTATCCGGGATGCTACAGGATCACCGCCCCGCTGCTGATCGATTGCAGCGACCTGCACGTCTTCGGCGGCGGACGCATGAACACCGTCCTGATGCCGATCTTCTACGGGCCGGACCTTATCGTGCAAAGCGCCCCGACCAGCAATCCGCCGCTGGCCTCGAGCGTGACCGCGACTTGGCAGGCCAACCACGCCTATCCGCAATTCTCCGAGCTGCGCGACAGCAACGGCAATATCGAGGTCGCAACCGGCGGCGGCACTTCAGGCAGCGGCTCGCATCCGACCTGGCCGACAACTCAGGGCGCCACCGTGGCCGACGGCAGCGTGACCTGGACCCTGGAAGTGATCGGCTCGCAGCTTGCCAGCGGAACCGGCTCGGCCTACGACACTGTCAACAACAGCGCACCGGTGCTCGATCTCGGATGGACGGGGCCGCCGATGAATCTCAGCGGGCTGTCGGCCTTCACGGTCGAGACGTACCTCGACGCGGTGGGCAGCTCGTTCTGCGGCAATAATTACTGCAATATTATCGGCTCCTACGTCAACGCGCCGGGCAGCGGGGCGGCAGGAAACGTGGGCGGTGGGGCGTTCGACCTTTATGTCAACCCATTCAGCACGCCGGCAAATGAGTTGCAGGCCGATATCAAGATCGGCGGAACGCATTACGGGTTGAGCGACACCGCGTCACTGACGACCAACGTCACGCACCATATCGCGCTGACCTACGACGGCTCTACGGTGCGTCTGTTCAAGGACGGCGTGATGGTCGCCTCGACGGCGGCGAGCGGCACGCTCACGCAGGGCTACTACGAGACCGTGATGTTCCCCGGGCTGACGCCGCTGGGAACCGCGCTCTGGCCCGGCAACAACCCGGGCGCGGCGGGGCACGGTTTCGTCAATGGCTACTACGATTCGGTGCGAATCTCGAATAGCGCGCGCTACACTGCGAACTTCACTCGACCGACCGCCAAGTTCGCGGTCGACGGCAACTCGCTGCTGTTGTTGAATTTCGGCGCTTCACCCGCGGGCACCGTAATCGGCAATACCAACAGCTTGCTGGCGAATACGCGCCTCGACGCTTTTTTTCCGATCGAGGTTGGCAGTTTCATGAACCGGATTCACCTCGACAATCTTGAATATTGCCCTGGAGGGAGCGGGGGCGGGGGCTTGTGGGCGGTATGGGCGGTCAACTCGCGTTTCGAGGACCTGCATTGCAGCTTCCAGAGCGAGATTGCGGTCGAGCTGTGGGACAACGACTTCCAGGACACCCTGCGCAATATATTTGCGTTCGGCGGCAATGGCCGCACCAACTACGGCTTTGTCTTCGCCAATCAGAGCAACGGCAATGACTACAACCGCCTGCAATGCGACGGGCAAACCGGCGGCTGTATCATTCAGCAGGGCAGTTCGGGCTCCTACGAGCTGCCGATCTTCACCGACCGCGGCAGCTACATCTATCCGCTCATCATCGGCGGGCGCGCGGTGCTTCGCGACCCGTTCAGCGACATGGAAAGCGCCAACAGCCTCTTCCTCGCCGACGTGCTGGCGCTTAACTCGTGGGCACCGATCGTGATCCACGGAGGCGAGCTCGACACGCCCAACGCGAGCGGCGCGCACTTTGCGATCAACGGCGGACAGCCGATCAGCGACGTCGGCACCAGCCTCGGCGGTACTGCGTCGGCCGAAATCGTCAACGTGATCAGCAACCCGACCTCGCCGGTAACCATCCGCGACGCCGTGCTTCCCTCGGGCGTGCCGCTAACCAATCCGGGCAAGCTCGCCCAGGTCTATGCGAACGTCGGCGGCAGCGTGAGCGGGCTCACGGTCAGCACCGGAATCAAGTTCGCCAGCCTGCCCGCGCCGGTAGTCAACGGGGCAAGCTTCTATTGTCCGGACTGCGACCCGCCGGCCAATCCGCCGATCGCCTGCACCAGCAGCGGAGCCAAGTCCGGGGCCTGGGTCCACGGCATCAACAGCACCTGGATCTGCGCGCCGTAGCCGCGGTTGTCGCCCAGGCGACGCGCGCCGCCGGGCACTGGCGATGCGACGACGCCGGCTGAGGCCTCCAATCGCGAGGCGCCGCGCCGGCACTTGTTTAGGCCGCCGCCGCATATATGATCGTGCGATGGACTTCGGGCGGCGGAGGCTCCGCGGTGTCGGCAGCCGGGCGTTGTGCGCCGTGTTACTGGTGGCATTGACGCTCGCCCTACTTCCGCGCGCTCGCTCTCTCCAGTCCGCGATCCATCCGCGTCTTCAAACACGGGTTTTCGGCAAACATTCCAAACGTGGCGGCGTCGTCCTGGTTGCGGTCAAACGCGCCTGCGACTACCGAAGCTTCATTCCTGAGCGCGCATCGGGCGCAACCGCCTTCGATCCTCGGCCGGAGCGGGAGTCTCCGGCCTCGCTCCTGCTGCGCGCGCCTCCATCGACGATCCGCGAATTGGTCTGATTAGCCCGCGCGCCGGTTCAAAAGGCGCGCTTTGGCGACGCTGGCCAGGCGTCGGGCGGCTGTTTTGGCGCGCGGGTTGCACCTATGATCGCGCGTGCGCGGTCAAAAGGCGGGGTTGGCTATGTCTTGGGTATCGCACGGTTACGTGGTTGTTTGGAGAGTTTTTCGCAAGTTCGCGGCCGGGCCGCTTTTTCTGCTGATGGCCGCGGGGAGTGCGCAGGCCGCCGGCCCGGCGTCGCTTATCCCCGCGCAACCCTCTCGCCCGCCGGCGCGCCCCGGGGCGACGGCGCCTGCCGGCGCGGTGGTCGCGCCGCAGCCGCTGCCGCCGCTCAAGCTGCCTCAACATTTCGAAAACAACCCCGAGGTGATTGAAGGGCAACTCAGGCATCTCATCGGCGAGGCGATCGCCAACAATCCCGACCTGCTGGCCTCGCGCTACGGAGCCGAGGCCACGGGCCATCGCGTGCTGCCCGCCGGGATGCCCGACGATCCGTACGTCGGATATCGGATGAAGGACCTGCCGACGACCTTCTCGATGACCCAGGAAAACGCGACCGAAAAGCAGATCGAATTCACCCAGCGCTATCCGTTCCCCGGCAAGCTCAGCCTGCGCCAGTCGGTGGCGGGCAAGCAGGCCGAGGTCGCGCA
The DNA here is from genome assembly GCA_035650475.1 of Candidatus Binataceae bacterium. Classification (NCBI taxonomy): domain Bacteria; phylum Candidatus Binatota; class Binatia (SeqCode); order Binatales (SeqCode); family Binataceae (SeqCode); species Binataceae bacterium (SeqCode). The sequence continues at coordinate 92,500 of DASRHP010000008.1, read as the reverse complement.
GGCCGACGTGCGGATCGCGCTGCTGCGCCTCGTCACCGCGGTACGGCTGGCCTTCGCCGACATCTTCGTGGTCGACAAGGATATCCAGCTCGCGCTCGAGCAGCGGCGGATGCTGCGCGAGTTGCGCGATATCGCGGTCTCCAAGTATCAGCTCGGCCCGGGCCTCCAGCAGGACGTGCTCAACGCCGACGTCGCGCTGGCTCAGCTCGACACCACGCTGCTTGACCTGACGCGCAAGCGCGAAACCCGGCTGATCCGCCTTGAAGTGCTACTCAACCGGCCGTCGGTCGCGATCGAGCCGCTCGGCGCGCTGCCGCCCGCGGCGCTGCGCTTGCCGACGGCGCAGCTCGAAGAAATGGTGCTGGCGTCGAATCCGGAGGTGCAGCGGCTGGGCCGCGCGGTCGAGCGCGACACTCTCAACGAGCGGCTGGCCGCGCGCGCGCCGTTGCCGGATATGCTGCTATACCTGGCCTACGGTTCGCGCAACGACAATCCGGGGACTACAAGCACGGCAAACGGCAAGACCGTGGTCACCGGCGCGGCGGTGCGGCCCGATCTTATGACCGGCCAGATCATGTTCGACATCCCGGTCTTCTATTTCTCCAAGCAGCGCGAGCAGCTCTACGAGGCCGAGGCCACGCTCAACCGCACGCGCGCGCGGTTGGCGGCGGCGCGCGACACCGCGCTCGGCGCGCTGCACGATCTGCTCGCGCGCCTGGCCGAGCACGAGGAAACCGCGCGTTCCTACGAGCGCGAGGTGATCCCGCTGGCGCGCAGCGAGGTCGACGCGGCGATCAGCGCCTACCGGGTGGACAAGGTCGATTTTCTGACCCTGCTGGCGGCGCAGGACAACCTGGAGAAGTATGAGACCGCGTACTGGCACAACGAAGCCGACCGCTACCGCGATATCGCGCAGATCGACGAAGTGACCGGCGCAGCGATAAACCAGACGGGGGCCGCGCGATGAGGCGGCCGTCACTGCTTGCGATCTTCCTTGCCGGAGTCGTGCTCGGCGTGGTGGCAACCGCCGCCGTGCTCGCCGGCTGGCGGCGCTCGGCCGACGCTCCGCAAACCCCGGCCGCGCAAAGCGCGCCGGCGGCGCTGCCCGCGCCGCGGCGGCCGCCGGCCGCGCCCAGCGAGGAATTCGTGCCGGCTGCGCACGTCGCGCCGGCTGCGGCGCCCGCCGTCGCCCGCGCCGGCGTTGCGAGTGATGCCGGCAGCGGCGCAGCCGCCGCCGCGCGCAGCGGCGAGATCCGGATCGATCCCGCGATGCTGCAGGACCTCGGCGTGCGCACCACGCTAGTCGAGCCGCGGGTCGTGACCGAATCGATCCACACCACCGGCTACGTCGATTACGACCAGCGCCTAGTCAGCCAGGTCAACGCGCGCGTCAGCGGCTGGGTCGAGAAGCTGCACGTCGCCTACGCCGGACAGCCTGTACACCGCGGCGAAACGCTGCTCGAAATTTACAGCCCCGAACTGGTGTTGACCCAGGAGGATTACCTGCGCGCGCGCCAGCTCGCCGACACTCACGCCGGCGGCGACAGCGACAACAAGGCGCGCAACGACGGCTCCAGCCTGATGTCCGCCGCCGAAACCCGCTTGCGCCTGTGGGGGATCGCGCCGGCCGAGCTGCGCAAGCTGGCGCGGCGCGGCAAGCCGTCGGAGACGCTGCCGATCGAATCGCCGGCAAGCGGCGTGGTCACCGAGAGTAAAGTGGTCGAAGGCGCGCACGTCCGCGCGGGCGACGAGCTGTACAACATCGCCGACCTCTCACGGGTTTGGGTCTACGCCGATATCTACGAACGCGAGCTGCCCAAGGTGCACGCCGGCCAGCAGGCCGAGGTCAGCCTCGACGCCCTGCCCGGCCAGCGCTTCGACGGCATCGTCACCTACATTTATCCCTCGGTGAGCGAGCAGAGCCGCACGGTGCGGGTGCGGCTGGAGTTTACCAATCCGGGGCTGGTGCTGCGGCCGGGGATGTACGTCAAGGTCACGCTGCTCCATCGCGCGCCGCAGCCGACGCTGGCGGTGCCGGCCGAGGCGGTGCTCGACTCGGGCGTGCGCAAGATTGTGATCGTCGCGACGGGCGAGGGCCGCTTCCAGCCGCGCGAGATCAAGACCGGCACCCAGTCCGAGGGTTACTTCCAGGTGCTCGGCGGGCTTCGGCAGGGCGAGCGGGTGGTGACCTCGGCGCAGTTCCTGATCGACTCTGAGTCCAACCTCAGCGAGGCGCTGAGCGCGATGACGCTGACGCCCGAGGGCGGTGCGGGCCTGCCGGCGGCCGGCGCGCCGCGGCCCGCGGGCGCGGCGACGCCGGCGGAGCGTGGGGGGCGCTGAGGCGATGCTCGAGCGGCTGATCGAAAGCTCGGTGCGCAATCGCTTCCTGGTTGCCTTCGTCTCGGTGCTGATTTGCGCCTGGGGCGTGTGGGCGCTGCTCAACATCAAGCTCAACGCGGTGCCTGACATGAGCGACGTGCAGGTTATCGTGTACACGCCGTTCGTCGGCCAGCCACCGCAGGTGGTCGAGGACCAGGTCACCTATCCGCTGGTGCACGCGCTGCTCAGCGCGGCCAACGTCAAGGTGGTGCGCGGCTTTTCGTTCTTCAACTTCTCGCTGGTGTTCGTGGTCTTCCACGATGGCACCGATTTCTACTGGGCGCGCTCGCGGGTGCTGGAGTATCTCAACTACGCCGCGGCCCAGCTGCCGCCGGGGATCCAGCCGCAGCTCGGCCCCGACTCCACCGGCGTGGGCTGGGTGTTCGAGTACGTGCTCGAGGACCCCACCGGCCATTACGACCTCCAGCAGCTGCGCTCCTACCAGGACTGGCATCTGAAGTACGAGCTCGCGACCGTGCAGGGGGTGGCCGAGGTCGCCTCGCTCGGCGGCTTCGTCAAGCAGTACCAGGTCGACGTCGACCCGCGTAAGCTCATCGCCTACAAGCTGTCGCTGGCGCAGGTCAAGCGCGCGATCAAGGCGAGCAACAACGACGTCGGCGGGCGCGTGCTCGAGCGCGGCGGCCAGGAATACCGCATCACCGCGCTCGGCTACATCCACTCGCTCGACGACATTCGCTCGATCGTGCTCGGCGTCGGCCCCGACGGCGCGCCGATCTACGTGCGCGACGTGGCCAACGTCCATCTCGGCCCCGAGCTGCGCCGTGGAGTCGCCGACCTCGACGGGCGCGGCGAGGCGGTGGTCGGGATCGTCGAGATGCGCGCGGGCGACAACGCACTGGCCACGATCCGGCGGGTCAAGGCACGACTCAAGGAGGTCGAGCGCGACCTCCCGCCCGGGCTCAAGATCGTCCCCATCTACGATCGCTCGGGCCTGATTGAGCAGTCGGTCGAAACCCTGCGCCACAAGCTCATCGAGGAATGCCTGATCGTGGTGGTGGTGATCGCGGTATTCCTGCTCAATTTCGGCGCGGCGACGGTCGCGGTGCTTACCATCCCGGTCGGCGTGCTGCTCGCGGCGATCGTGATGTACTACGCGGGGGTGAGCGCCGACATCATGTCGCTGGCCGGCGTCGCGGTGGCGATCGGGGCGATGGTGGACGCGGCGGTGGTGATGGTCGAAAACGGCCATCGCTATCTCGCCGAGGGCAAGCTCGAGCACGATCGCGCGATCATCAAGGCCGCCACCGAGGTGGGGCCGGCGCTGTTCTTCTCGCTGCTCATCATCACGCTCAGCTTCATCCCGGTCTTCGCGCTCCACGCGCAGGCGGGCCGCCTGTTCAAGCCGCTGGCCTTCACCAAGACCGTGTGCATGGCGGCTGCGGCGCTGCTCTCGGTCACGCTGACGCCGGCGTTGATGTCGTACCTGATGACCCGCGGCGGCGCGCTCACCCATCGCGACATCGCGCACGAGGGCAACCTGTTGGACCGCGCCATCCAGGGCGCCTACCGGCCGCTGCTGCGTTGGGCGATGGCCAACCGGGCGGCGGTGGGGGTGCTGTTCGTCGCCCTGCTGGTGAGCACGGTCATCCCATGGTCGCGGATCGGGATGGAATTTCTGCCGTCGGTGTTCGAGGGCGACCTGGTGTACGCGCCGACCGCATACCCGGGGATCTCGATTACCCAGTCAAAGCTTCTGCTCCAGCGCGCCGACCGCATCCTCATGACTTTCCCGGAGGTCGAGCACGTGCTGGGCAAGATGGGGCGGGCCGAGACCGCCACCGACTCGGTTTCGCTCTACATGGGCGAGATCCTGATCAAGCTCAAGCCGCGCGACCAATGGCCGCCCGGGACGACGCCCGATCGACTGGTCGAGCAGATGGACCGCGCGCTCCACTTTCCGGGGATCATCAACGCATGGTCAATGCCGATCAAGGAGCGGGTCGACAACGTCAACACTGGCGTCAAAACCACGCTCGGCATCAAGCTTCTGGGCGACGACCTCGAACGGCTGGAACAAATCGGCCGCCGGATCGAGGAAACCCTGCGCCCGCTGCCCGGCACCCGCAGCGTGCTCAGCGACCGCGTCTACGAAGCCAACTACATCAACTTCCACGTCGAGCGCGAGGAAGCCGCGCGCTACGGGCTCACCGTCGAGGACGTCGAGGACGCGGTGCAACTCGCGATCGGCGGGCTCAACGTCACCACCACGGTCGAGGGCCAGGAACGCTACCCGGTCAACATCCGCTATCCGCGCGAGCTGCGCAGCTCGCCCGGCACGCTCGGGCGCGTGATCCTTTATACCAAATCGGGCGAGCAGGTGCCGCTCGGGCAGGTGACCCGGATGGAGAGCGTCGAGGGCCCGACCGCGGTCAAGACCGAGGGCGGCGAGCTCACCGACTGGATATATATCGATCTCCAGCCCGGAGTTGATATTGGAAGCTACGTGCGCCAGGCGCGCCGCGCGCTCAACTCGATCACCTTGCCGCGCGGCTACTCGATGGTGTGGAGCGGCGAGTACATATACCTGCAGGACGCGGTGCGCACCCTCGCCTACGTCACGCCGATCGCACTTATCATAACTTTCGTCGTGCTGTTCCTCAACTTCCGCAGCGTCGCCGAATCGCTGATCGTGATGCTATGCGTGCCGTTCGGCGCCAGCGGCGGCGTCTGGGCGATGTACCTGCTCGGCTACAACATGAGCATCGCCGCCTGGATGGGAATGCTGGTGCTGGTGGGATTCGCAGTCGAGGGCGGCGTGGTAATGCTGATCTATATAATCAACGCGCTGCGCGACGCCGCCGAGGCCAAGGGCGCGCGCCTCACCCCAGAGGAGATCGAGGTCGAACTCCAGCATGCGGCGGTAGATCGGATGCGTCCGCGGGTGATGGTGCTGGCGTTGCTGACGCTGGGCCTGCTGCCGATCTTCTGGGGCGAAGGCGCGGGTGCCTCACTGATGCGCACGATCGCCGCGCCCGTGGTCGGCGGCATGATCAGCACGGTGGCGGTGATCTTTCTGCTGCTGCCGCCGCTCTACGCGTGGTGGCGGGTGCGCGTGGCGCGCCGCGTCGCCCGTCATATCGGCGCCGAACCGGTCTAGGTCGCCCATTGCTGCGACGGCGCTTCTTGGAGGTGCCGTTCGAGAAGCGCTTTCTCGCTCTGTCTCCGTCTCCGGAATGAGACGCCTGCGTGCCGACCCGCCGAGGCACCATATACCAGTTCACTGAACTGGTAATTGGCCTGCCCGTTGCTTCATCGCCCAGCGGCACTTAACCCGCACGACGGTGTCTCATCTCGAGACAGGCGCCCAGGCCCATGAACAATCGAAGCAAGGAATCCACGGCAGTGGCTTCACAGCCTGTGGCCCGCAATTCCAATGTGCCGGTCACCTTTCCGTTAAGCATCGAACCGCTGCCCTACGCTGCGGTGGTATACGCCCCCGATGGAACGGTTCTGAAGGTGAACGGCGCAGCAGTGGAGCTGTTCGAAGCCGACAGCCCGGATCAGCTTCTTGGCGAAAATATATACAAGACTGGCGAGCCTCCCACGTCGGCCGACGAGATCCCCATCGCCATCAAAGAGCTGCAAGAAGGGCGAAGGATTCGGCTTCAGAAATGGAAGCTGACGACTCTCAAGGGCAACCGGCGCGTGCTCGATATCATCGCGATTCCGGTAATCGGCGACAGAGGCAAGCTCGAATACATAATCGGGTTTGCACGCGACATTACTAATGAAAGCCGCGCCGAACACGAGCAGGCACTCCTGGCGGCAATCGTACAGTCCTCCGACGACGCAATTTTCAGTCTTTCGCCGACCCCTCCGAAGTTTCCCATAATGACGTGGAATAAGGCGGCAGAGCGGCTGTTTGGCTTCAGCGCGGAAGAGGCTATCGGGCGCTCCATCCTCGAGTTGTACGTGTTGCCTGAGCTTCGGGCCCACGCCGCGGATTTGTTGCAAAAGGATGCTACCACTCTGACAGGACACCCAGAACTCGTCCGCCGCCTCGAAGTGCCGGTCAGGAGAAAGGATGGTACGCGGATCGAGATCTCGATAAGCATCTCGGGTATTTATGGCAGCGGCGGTGAACTGCTGGGGATGTCGAGCATCGCCCGCGACATCACCGAGCATAAGCGCGCTGAGCGAGAGCAGGCGCTACTCGCCGCGATCGTGCAGTCCTCCGACGACGCGATCGTGGCCATCTCACCCGACTATCGGGTGATGAGCTGGAACAAAGGGGCGGAGCGGCTGTTTGGGTTTACCGCCGAGGAAGCGCTGGGGCGGCCTCCTAGCGAGCTCTATGTACCGCCCGCGGCGCGTTCGCTGGTCGACCAGCAGATCCGCGCCGACTTCGCGGCGCTTAAAGAGCAGCCGAGCCTGGTTCGCCGGATCGAGGTCGAGCTCCAAAGGAAAGATGGCAGCACCGTCGATGGCTCGCTGGTCGCGTCGGGAATGTTCGATTCGGCGGGAAACATCCTTGGGATGTCCGTCATCGTGCACGACCTCAGTCAGCTCCGACGCGCCGAGCGCGAACAGGCGCAGTTGGCCACGATCGTAAATGCTTCGCCCGATGCCATAATCGGATTTTCGAAAGATTTCAAAATAACCAGCTGGAATCCGGCGGCGGAAAAAGCTTACGGGTTTACCGCGCAGGAGGCGATTGGCCACGGCTTTGATCTGTTCGTCCCCCCTGAAGAACTTGGCCCCGCGCTGGAAGCCGACAGACGGCTGTTCGAGACCGGTGAGCCGATCAGCTTCGAGCAGCGCGCGAAAAAAAAGGACGGCACCTGGTTCGTTTCGCTGGTAAAAATTTTCCCGATTCGCGACAGCACGGGCAACATAGTCGCAGGCGCCGGAATCGGCCATGACATCACCCGACTGAAGGAAATCGAAACCGAACTGCGCGAGGCCCACGAATACACCCGCGGGCTGATCGAATCGTCGATCGACGCGATGGTGATGGTGGACGCCGAGATGCGCATCACCGACGGCAATCAACAACTCTCGCGGCTGACCGAGCTGCCCAAGAAGGCGCTGCTCGGCACGCTGTTCGAAACCTACTTCACCGACCCCTCCGCAGCCCGCGACGCGATCAGGAAAACCTTCGCCGACGGCTTCGTTTCCAACGTCGAGCTGGTGGTGAGGGCGGCCAGCGGTCGGGAGGTCCCGATCTCGTTCAACGCGTCGCTGTTCTACAAGGCGGGCAAGGTGTTCGGCATCTTCGGGGTGGCGCGCGACGCGACCGAGCAGCGCGCGATCGAAAACACGCTGCGCGAGGAGCGCGAGTACAGCCGCAGCCTGGTGCAGTCCTCGCCCGACGCGCTGCTGGTCAGCGATTCGACGTTCACCCTGACCGACGCCAACGAGCGCGCGTTGGAGCTCAGCGGTTACACGCGCGAGGAACTGATCGGCAGCCGGCTGACTTCGCTGTTCACCGACCCGATGCGCGCGCAGGCGGTGGTCGAACAAGCGCGCGACACGGGGCTGGTGCACGACGTCGAGCTCTTTTTGCTGACTCGGGACGCGCGCGAGATCCCGGTCTCGCTCAACGCCTCCTCGTTCCGCAACAGCGACGCCGCCGGACGCAAGATCGTGGTGGCACTGCGCGACGCCAGCGAAAGCAAGCGCGCGCAGGCCGCCAATTCGCTGCTCGCCTCGATCGTCGATTCCTCGGGCGACGCGATCTACAGCGAGACCACCGACATGATCCTGACCAGCTGGAACCCCGCGGCCGAGGCGCTCTTCGGCTATGCCGCCGCCGAGGTCCTCGGGCGCAGCGCCGCGCTGCTGGTGCCGCTCGACCGCCGCACTGAGCTGGCCCAGCGCGTCCAAGCGATTCGCACCACGCGCAAAGCCCAGCACTACGAAACCGTGCGGCTGCGCAAGGACGGCAGCGCGGTCGAAGTCGCGGTCACCCAGTCACCCATCCTCGACGCCGCAGGCGAGATCGTGGGGCTGTCGGTCGCCGTGCGCGATATCAGCGAGCGCCGCCGGATGGAGGCCGAGCTGACCCAGGCGCGCGACGCCGCGCTGGAGGGGGCGCGGCTCAAGTCGGAGTTCCTGGCCAACATGAGCCACGAGATCCGCACTCCGCTCAACTCGATCATCGGGTTGACCGGGCTCTTGCTCGACACCGAGCTCAGTCCCGAACAGCGCGAGTATCTGCACGACGTGCGCGAGAGCGGCGACGTTCTGCTCGCACTCATCAACAACATCCTCGACTTTTCCCGCATCACGGCGGGCAAACTGGTGCTCGAAGAGGTTGACTTCGAACTCGGCGACGAGATCGAAGGCGCGGTCGAGATGGTGGCCGAGCAGGCGCGGCGCAAGGGGCTCGAACTGACGGTGTCGATCGAGCCCGACGTTCCGCGGATGCTGCACGGCGACGCCGGCCGGCTGCGCCAAGTGCTGCTCAACTTGCTGGCCAACGCGGTCAAGTTCACCGAGCACGGCGAGGTCGGCGTGGCGGTGAGCAAGCTGAGCGAAAACCCCAACGAGGCGGTCCTGCGCGTCGAGGTCCGTGACACCGGGATCGGGATCGCCAAGGACAAGCTGCACCTGCTGTTCAAGCCGTTCAGCCAGGTGGACGCCTCGACCCGCCGGCAATTCGGCGGCACAGGCCTTGGGCTGTCGATCGCGCGCGAGCTGGTCGAGCGGATGCACGGGACGATCTCGGTGATCAGCACGCCCGGGGTCGGCTCGACCTTCTGGTTCACGGTCAGCCTGGCCAAGCAGACCGGCGCCGGACGGCCAGCCTCCGAGCGCTTCGCCGCCCTGGCCGAAGCGCGAGTGCTGGTCGTGGACGACAACGCCAACAGCCGCCGCATCCTCGACCGCCAGCTCACCTCGTGGGGGATGAAGTCGAACTCGGCCGCCACCGGCGACGAGGCGCTGGCGATGATGCGCGGCGCGGCGGCCGCCGCGCAGCCCTACGCGGTCGCGCTGGTTGACGTAAAGATGCCCGGGATGGACGGGATGGAGCTGGCGCGCCGGATCAAGTCGGACCCCGCGCTGGCCTCGACTGCGGTCATCTTCGTCTCGTCGGTAGGCCCGAGCAAGGAATTCAAGGAATTGCTGCGCGGCGTGGAATACAGCGGGTGGCTGATGAAGCCGGTGCCGGAGTCGTCGCTGTACGATGCGCTGAGCAGAGTGCTGGCGCCGGCGACCGAGGCCGAGGGCGCGCCGCGAGGGGAGCGGCTGGGCAAACTCAAGCTGCCGCCCGGGCGCAAGCTGCGCGTGCTGCTTGCCGAGGACAATCCGATCAACCAGAAGGTGGCAATGCTGCAAGTGAAGAAGCTCGGCCTGGAAGTGGACGCGGTATCCAACGGGCGCGAAGCCATAGAGGCGGTCTCGCGCCTGCCCTACGACGTGATCCTGATGGACTGCCAGATGCCCGAGATGGACGGCTACGAGGCGACCCGCGAGATCCGCGCCCGCGAGCAGAAGGGCGGCGGCCGCCGCGCGGCGATCGTCGCGATGACCGCGCATGCGCTGCCCGGTGATCGCGAGAAATGTCTTGCCGCCGGAATGGACGGATATATCAGCAAGCCGGTCAAGCTCGCCGCGCTCGAAGACGAGCTTGCCGAGGTGCTCGCCGCTCACCCGCCGTCAGACGTCGTGCCCGCGCGCGCCGAAGCCGCGGCGCAGGGTCCGGCCTCGGCGGACGCCGTGGTGAGGGCAGGCGCTGCGGTTGACGCGAAAGCCCGCAGAGACGGCGAAGCGCCCGCCGCGCAGGCCGAGCCCGGCGCGGAAGCAAAGCCTCAGGCCTAAGCTCCGGCCGCGAGATTCTGCTTGAACAGCGCGAGTGACTTCTGCCAGGCGTCGCGCGCCTCGGCCGGCGCGTAGACGTCCTTGCGGGTGTCGTTGAAGAAGCCGTGCGAGCATCCCTTATAAGTCTTGACCTCGCCATGCTTGTTGAACTTCTTCAGCGCCGCCGCGAGCCGATCGACGTCCTCGCGCGTGATCCAGCCGTCGTTCTCGCCGTAAGCGTAGAACACCGGGCAGTGGAGGTTGCGCAGTTGCTCGTCGGGTGGAACCTCGCCGTAAAACGGCGCGGCCGCCTTGATATCGGGGCTCACGCACGCCAGCAGCAGCGCGTAGCTTCCGCCCATGCAGAAGCCGATCACGCCGATGCGCGCGGCGTCGGCCTCCTTCTGGGTCTTGATCCAGGCCACGGTGCTGAGCAGGTCGTCGATGCCGTCGGCCTTGTCGAGTTTCGACATCAGCTCGCCGGCGACGTTGGGATCCTTGGTGACCTTGTGGCCCTGGCGCGAGTAGAGGTCGGGGGCGACGGCAAAGTAACCCTCCTGGGCGAAACGGCGGGCAACGTCGCGGATATGATCGTCGAGCCCCCACCACTCCTGGATCACGATCACCGCCGGACGCGGGCCGCCGCCCTGCTGATGGGCGACGAAGGCTTTGAGCTGGCAGGCCTTGCCGGGAAAGGTCACCTCGTGGCTGACGAGTTGGCTGGCCATGGTCGAATCACCTCCTCGAAAGCGGTTACGATTGGTAACGCACGGTTTGCGTGGGAGACGGCGCCTATTCGGCGGCGGTTACCGGAATGAAACCGACCGTCCCGTTGCGCAGCGTCACCTGGAGATAGTTGCCCTGGATTCCGGTGACGTGCACGAATTTTCCGCGATGCACCTGGCCGACCACCGAAGTGCCGCTATCGGCGGCCTGGTAGACCGGCGAGTCGTGAGTCAGCTTGAAGCGGCGATTGAGTGGCTTGAACTTCGCAGCCTTGGCAGCAGTTGCGCCTGACGGCGCAGCGGCGGCGGGCGTCGCGGCGGCCTCGGCGGCCGGCGGCGCAGCGGCGGGCGCGGGCACGGGCAGCAGATGCGGGTCAAGCAAGCGCACCTGAGCGAACTCGGCATCGGCCTCGGACTTGCGAGCGGGCATGGTGTTGAGCAGATTGGCGAGCGCCAGGTGCGCACGTGCGTTCTTGGGCGCAAGCCCGATCGCCGTGCGCATTTCGGCCTCCGCCTCGACCGCCTTGCCCTGCTTGGCCAGCAGCTCGCCCAGACTCAGACGGTAGTTGGACTCTGACGGTTTGAGCGCGACGGCGGCACGGAACTGCTCCTCGGCAGCGCCGAGCTGGGATTGTCCCTCGTAAAGGCCACCGAGCGCCGAATGCGCGGCGGCGTTGGCCGGATCGAGCTCTAATACCTTGAGGAATTCAGCCTGGGCGAGGGTCGGCCGCTGTTCGAAGATGTAAAGGTTGCCGAGCGCGACGTGGACGCGCGGGTCGTTGGGCGCCAGTCCGGCGGCGGCGCGGTAATTCTCCTCGGCCTGGCTGAGCTCGGTCTTCTGCATCGCCTGGTCGCCGGCGCTGAGATAATCGCTGACCGAGCGGCTCGGATGACATCCCGCCGCCAAGGCGACCGCCGCGGCCGCAGCCGCGTACACCATCCGGGTTGGTTTCTTGCGCTCCATGACCTCCGCCCTCCCTCTCGTCGAACTCGACCGGCTCAGCCGCGCGCGTCCGACGGCGGGCGTCGCGGGCGATGGCGAGCGTTTGTTCAATGTTTCGTGGCAGGGCAAAGGCTGTCAAGGCGAAGGACGCCGCCGCAGTTGGCTCCATCAGCCGCCTGCGTTATAAAGAATCGCCGTGCGTGCCATCCTGATAGCCGCCAAGCATCTCGCTTTCGCCAAGACGCGCCTGGGGCGCGCATTGGGCGCGGCCGATCGGATTGCGCTGGCCGAAGCGATGTTCCGCGACGTACTGGGCGCGGCACTGGGCGCGCGGGCGGCGCAACACGTGGCGGTGGTGACTTCGGATCCGACACTTTTAGGAATCGCGCGCGGCGCGGGCGCGCTGGTGATCGACGAGGAATATCCGCGCGGGCTCAACGCCGCCGTGCGGCTGGCCAGTGCGGCGCTCGCCGCCCAGGGCGTGAGCCAGCTATGCACCGTGCTCTCGGACATTCCGCTGGTCAGCAGCGAGGATATCGACACGGTCTTCGCCGCGCTGGCCGAAGAGGGGCGCGGGGTGGTGCTGGTGCCGTCGCGCGATCTGAGCGGGACCAATATCATCGCGCGCGCGCCGGCCGAGGCAATCCCGACGCGCTTCGGCTCGCAGAGCCTCGCGCGCCATCTCGAAGAGTGCTACCGGCACGGCCTGCCCAGCCAGGTGGTGCGGCTGCGCGCGCCGGCGCTCGATCTCGACCTACTCGAGGACCTCGCCGAGTTCGTGCGCACGCCGAGCATGACCCATACCTTCAGCCAGCTCGCCCGGCTTGGGATCGCACACGGCTAGACGAGCGGCGCATCTGTAAATGTCGCGTATCGAAGAAGCGATCGAGCGCCTCGGCGCGCTGGTGATCGACAACGTCACGGCGCTGGGCGGCTTCGTGCTGTTCCTGCTGAGCGCTCTACTCTACATTGCGCTGCCGCCGTACAAGCCGCGGCTCGCGATCCGGCAAGTGCGGATTATCGGCGCCGAGTCGTTCTTCCTCGTCGCGCTGATCGCCGCCTTCACCGGGATGGTGCTCGGCCTGCAAGGCTACAACACGCTGCGCCGTTTCGGCTCCGAGGGCGCGCTGGGCACGGTGGTCGCGCTGGTTCTGGTGCGCGAGCTGGGACCAGTGCTGGCGGCGCTGATGGTCACCGCGCGGGCGGGCTCGGCGATGGCAGCCGAGATCGGCTCAATGCAGGCGACCGAGCAGATCGACGCGCTGACCGTGATGGCGATCAACCCCATCCAGTACCTGGTTTCGCCGCGCGTGATCGCGGGCGTTATCAGCTTTCCGCTGCTGACCAGCATCTTCGACGTGATCGGAATCTGGGGCGGCTACGTGATCGGCGTCGGCCTGATGGGCGCACCCGGCGGCAGCTACGTCCACGGCATCGCGCAGAACCTCACCGCCCACGACATCTCGAGCGGCCTGTACAAGGCGTTGCTTTTCGGGCTGGTCGTGATGTGGGTGTGCTGCTACAAGGGCTATCACGCACAGCGAATGGCGACCGGGGTGAGCCGCGCAACCACCGAAGCGGTGGTGCTCTCCAGCGTGCTCATCCTGGCCTGGGACTATTTCCTGACCTCGATCCTCTTATAAAATTCGCGTTCCGGTGATGAGTGCGGTCGGACATAACGGAGCAGGCGCCAATGCGATCGAGGTGCGCGGACTTTACCGGCGTTTCGGCCACCAGCAGGTGCTCAAAGGGGTCGATCTCGACGTTCCCCGCGGGCGCATCTGCACGATCGTCGGCCCCAGCGGCTGCGGTAAGACCGTCCTGCTCAAGCATCTCAACCTGCTGCTGCGGCCAGACGCGGGTCGGATCCTGATCGAGGGTGTCGACGTGACGCGTCTGGGTGCGCGCGCGTTGGACGCCGTGCGCGCCGAGTTCGGGATGCTGTTCCAAGGCGGCGCGCTGTTCGATTCGATGAGCGTGTTCGACAATGTCGCGTTTCCACTGGTCGAAAAGACTCACCTGAAGCGCGAGGAGATCGCCAGGCGGGTGCTCGAGATGCTGGCCAATGTCGGGCTGGAAGGGATGGAGCGCAAGTTCCCCTCCGAGCTCAGCGGCGGGATGCAGAAGCGCGTGGCGCTGGCGCGCGCGCTCATCCGCAATCCCAAGATCCTGATGCTCGACGAGCCGACGACAGGCCTCGATCCCACCCGCACCGGCTCGATCCACGCCCTCGTGCGCCATACCCAACAACGCTTCGGCCTGACCGTCGTGATGGTCAGCCATGACGTGCCGGCGGTCTTCGAGATCTCCGACCAGGTGGCTTTCATGCACGAGGGCAGGATACGGCTGGTCGGCTCGCCAGCCGAAGTAACCGCGGCCAATGACGAGGTCTTTAACCGCTTTCTGGCCGGCCGCGCAGCCGGCGACGAGCGCGAAGTGGAGGCACTTTGAGGGCGGACGATGTACGCCAGCTGGCAAACCAAGCTGATCGTGGGAATCTTCGCGTTGGTGGGAATCGCGGCGCTGGCGTACCTGTCGCTCAGCCTGGGCCGGGTCGAACTGTTCTCCAACAATGGTTACGTTCTCTACGCCAATTTCGACAACATCTCGGGGCTCAAGACCGGGGACCAAGTCGAGATCGCGGGGGTTAAGGTTGGCAAAGTAATTGCTATCGCGCTCAAGGACTATCGCGCTCAGGTCGCGCTGCGGATTAACGAAGGGGTCAAGGTGGACAGTGACGCGATTGCGTCGATCAAGACCAGCGGCATAATTGGGGATAAGTACGTGTCGATCTCGCTGGGCGCCGGCGACAAGGAACTTGGCGATGGCGGAGTAATTCGGCGCACCCAGTCGGCCTTCGTGCTCGAAGACGCGATCGGCCAGCTTATCAACAGCTCCGGCAGCGGCTCGGGGTCATCCTCAGAAAGCGGAGCCTCCAAGGACCATGGCAAAACCTCCGCCCCGGAAGGCATCCAGTAAGAGGTAAGAAGTTCGTATGTTCGGGAAGAATTTTCATCCGTCAAACCGCGTTGCAAACGGCAAGACGTTCCGCTCGCGCGTGGCCCCCTTTGCTCTTGCTACGACGCTCACGGCGTTGGCGATAGCTGTGGTTGCGGCGCCCGCCATGACCGCCACCGCAGTCAGCGCGCAGGCCGTAGTCAAACAGGTTATCGATCGGGCACTGCCCGTCCTGCGCGACAAGCAGACCCCGCTGCCAAACCGTCGGCGTCAGTTGCGCGGACTGCTCGAAGGCCATTTCGACTTCCACGACATGGCGCGGATCGCGCTCGGCTACCATTGGCGCGAACTCAATCCCAGCCAGCGGGCCGAATTTGTTCAGCTCTTTACCGCGTTTATCGAGAACGCCTATTTGAGCAAGATTCAGAATTATGCGGGCCAGGAAGTGCAGGTCTTGGGCCAAAACTCGGAGGGTCAGGGCTTCGCACGGGTGCGCAGCCTGGTCGTGCAGCAGGGGAAGGAGCCCATTAAGGTCGACTATCTCCTGCGGCAGGTGAACAACGACTGGAAGATCTACGACGTCACCGTGGACAACATCAGTATCATCTCGAATTATCGCAACCAGTTTAACCGTGTGATTAACGACCAGGGATACGCTAAACTGGTCGCCGACATGCGTGCCAAGCAGCAGCAACTGCAAGCCTCGCTGGGCTCGTAGGCCAGAGCTTGGGGGGAGACGAAGCGCGCCGCGCGACGGCGGGGGAGGTGAAGCTGGCCGTGAATGAACCAATAATCGGTGTCGCAGGCCACGTGCGACGGAGTTGCCGATGGACTTCGGCGATGGTGGCGTCGCTGGCAGTCGCGGCGCTGGCGGCGGCGTTTGTGCGACCGGCGCTGGCCGCCGACCAGGCACCAGTGGCTCAGCCTAAGGTGTTGCCGGGTGAAGGCGGAGGACCGTATCCGGACCCGCTGTCGCCGTTCAACGAGGCGATGTTCACCTTCAATCTCAATCTTGACGAATGGGTCGTCACGCCGGTAGCCAAGGGCTATTCGTACGTGATGCCGGAGCCGGCCCGCAAAAGCGTTGGCCGCTTTTTCGACAACGTCAGCTTCCTTCCGCGCTTCGCCAACAACCTTTTCCAGCTGCGCTTCGTGCCGGCGGGCACCGAGCTTGCCCGCTTTGGGATCAACACCACGCTGGGAGTCGTGGGATTGTTCGACGTCGCCGACGACTGGTTTGGGCTCAAGGAGCAGCCCGACGATTTTGGCCTCACGATGGGCCATTACGGGATCTATTCGGGTCCTTACATCATGCTGCCGTTCTTCGGCCCTTCGACGATTCGCGATACGGTAGGGCTGGCGGTTGACGCCACGATGAACCCGATGTACTGGCTGGTGCCGTGGTGGATCTCGATGGCCGCTAATGCGGGTTCGGAGGCGGTCACCGCGGTCAACTACCGTTCGCTGCATCCGAATCAATTCGAGGAAGCAGACCGCTACGCGGTGGATCTCTACGGCGCGGTGCAGGACGCTTACATGCAGACGCGCGCTGCGGAACTGAAGAGGATCAGTCGGTAAAAGCCATCGGCTGGGGACGCGCCTGCGCGCCACCAGCCGTTCCAAAAGCCCTTGGGCATAGCGCGGGCGGGCCATCGAGCGATGGCCCGCCCGTCGCGCTTTTGATGGCGCGGCGTCATGCGGCTGTACGCGGAACGCCGACTTCCTCGGCGTGCTGCGCCGGGCGCAGCCGCAGTGCTTGCGCGCACAATGCGCGAGGGCCGCGTCGGCCGCTCCCAAAGCGGCCGACGCGGCCCTCGCCTCCCCCACCACGGCTCCGCCCGCTGGCCGGCCGGACTCGCGTCCGGCCGGCCGTTGGACGAACCCCCCTTTTTCCAACCGACCCGGCGCCACCGCATGGCGCCGGATTTCAATCCCTAGTTGTGCGCCGCAACTCCCTCACCACCGCCACGCGCCGCGCTTCGAAACGCCTCCGACAGCTCGACGAACTGCTCCTGCAGCTCGCCGACCGACTCGAACACCTTGGCCAGCTTTTCAAGCTGGGCCTGGAACTTTCTGGCCGGCTCCAGCGAGGTCGCAAACTGCGCAAGGTTGAACTGGAACGCCTCGGCCATCTGCACCATCTGTTCGTGCAGCGCCTTCATCGGCTCGAACGTCGCCGCCATCGCGCCCAACTGCTCCTGGAACGAGCGCATCGGTTCAAACGTGCCCGACAGCTTCTCCATCTGCGCATGGAACGCACGGATCGGTTCGAAAGCACGCGCCGCCGCCTGCGCCATCTGCTCGATCGAATCGAACGATTTGGACAACTCGGCCAGGCGCTCCTGATGGATTCGCGTGGACTCAAAGACCTTCGCGACTGCATGCGCCACGTGGTAGCGCGACTTCGCGCCGGCTTTCTCCTTGTCCTCGCCGGTCACATACTGAAGCACGCCGCCGGCGACCGAAACCGGTTGGGTAGCCCCCTGCGCCTCGCGTGTCGCCGGCTGCGCCGTAGCCGATCCGAGCGCAGCCGTGGCAGAGACTGGCTCGGATGAAATTGCCCCTTCGGTGCTGCGCTTGTAGACCGTCTCAGCCGGCGCATCTGCACCTGGCATCGAGTCGAGCAGACGCTTCCTGAGCTCTTCGAGTTTGAGGTTCATCCGCCCTTCAGCCATGGCCTCAGCCACGCCGGAGACGCCTACGCAAAAGGCGTTCCGTCACAGCTAACCATTCTGGATGTTCTGTCTTTGAATGGTTAATTAGAGCGAATAAAGTGATGAGAAACTTCTAAACCGCATCAGACTAAGTGTTGGACCACCTGATATCTGCGACTGCCGTGCGGCGACCCTAGATGACAGAGCCCAGAAGCACGTCTTATAGCTAGAAGCACCCGCGCGTCTGCTCTGGAGGTCCGAATCGCTGCGTTGCGCGCGCGCAACGCGGATGCGTCGCGGCAACGGATGTCGGAGAACCGACGAAGGGGATTCGCAGTCACTAGACTGCCGCGGCGTGTTTGGCGTGCTCCCACGCATGGTAGGAGCTGCGGACCAGCGGCCCAGCCTCGACGTGCGCGAAACCCATACCCAGTGCCTCGGCCTTGAGTTCGGCGAACTCATCCGGCGGGACGTAGCGTTCGACCGGCAGATGGTCGCGCGAGGGGCGCAAATATTGCCCGAGCGTGAGGATATCGCATCCCACGGCGCGCAAATCGCGCAACACCGAGACAAGCTCCGCGCGCTCCTCGCCCAAGCCCAGCATGAGCCCGGCCTTGGTCAGCAACGGAGCGCCGCGTCCGGCGGCGGCAAACTCGCGTGCATGGGCGAGCACAGCGAGCGAACGCTCGTAATTTCCGCCCGGACGCGCCTTGCGATAGAGGCTAGGGACCGTCTCGATATTGTGATTGAAGACCTCGATGGGCGAGCGCACCACGGTTTCGACGCTTTGGTGCCTGCCCTTGAAATCCGGCACCAGTACCTCGACCCGTGCCGCCCTGCGCGTCGCCTTGATCGCGGCGGCAGTAGCAGCGAAGTGTGCTGCACCGCCGTCCGGGAGATCGTCGCGATCGACCGAAGTCACAACCACGTGGTCGAGCTCGAGTCGCGCCACGGCCTCGGCGATCCGCCGCGGCTCATCGGGATCGAGCGGGCGCACCTTGCCATGAGCGACCGCACAGTAGGGGCAGTTGCGCGTGCACACGTCGCCCATCAGCATAAAGGTGGCAGTGCGATGGGAGAAACACTCGCCGATATTCGGGCAGCACGCCTCCTGGCAAACCGTATGCAACCTGAGGCCGGCGAGCAGCGCGCGGGTGCGGAAGTATTCGGGCGAGGCCGGCGCCCGCACTTTGATCCAGTCCGGATGTCTGCGCTCGATCATTGCTGATTTCGAGCTTCGCAGCCGCCGCCCGGTCGGTCAACCAGCGCCCATAGCGCGGCCGCCTCCGTCTCGACCGTTTGCTCGTAGCTAAACGCGGCCGCGAACGACTCGCGCATCGCGGCCGCGGCCTCAACAACGCGCGTATCGCGGCCGCACTCGCGCGCAACCGACGTCATCCGGCATCCCGCGATCCCGCACGGGACGATCGCGTCAAAATATTCGAGCTGCGGACAGACGTTAAGCGCAAACCCGTGCAGCGTGATCCAGCGCCGGATACCGACGCCAATCGATCCGATCTTGCGCTCGCCCACCCATACGCCGGTCAGCCCCGGGCGCCGCGCGGCCGCAATTCCCCACCGCGAGAGCCCGTCGATCATCGCGTGCTCCAGGGCGCGCAGATAGCGATGCACGTCGCGCGCGGGGCCTTCGAGCCTGAGGATGGGATAGCCAATGAGCTGGCCCGGGCCATGATAGGTCACCTCGCCGCCGCGCGAGACGCGGATAACCGGCACGCCCGAAATCGCGCGCAGCACAAAGCCCTCGTCGGCTCCGCGGCCAAGCGTGAAGACGTGCGGATGCTCGAGCAGCAGCAGGATGTCGCCGATCCGATCGTCGCGCCGCGCCGCCACCAGCACATCCTGCAACGCCAGCGCATCGCGGTAATCAACCGTCCCCAGCCACGCGACTTCAAGCGTGCCGTGCATGCTCGTTAAAAATTGATCGCCTCGCCCTCGGCGGCGAGCGCTGCCTCCATGATCGCCTCGGAGAGCGTGGGATGCGGATGGACCGACTTGCCGATCTCGGCGGTGGTGGTCTCCAGTGTCCGCCCCAGTACGATCTCCGAGATCAGATCGGTCGCGTGATGGCCGATGATCTGGCAGCCCAGCACCTCGCTGTACTCTTTGCTCGCCACCAGCTTGACGAAGCCCTCGGCCTGGTTGACCGCGACCGCCTTGCCGATCGCACGAAACGGAATCTTGCCCACCTTGACGTCGATCCCGCGCTCGCGCGCCTGCGCCTCGGTCAACCCGACCGTCGCAACCTCCGGCTCGCAGTAAATGCATCCGGCGATCTGCATAAGGTCGAACCCGGGTTGGCGCACGCCCGCCATGATCTCGACCGCTGCGATGCCCTCGGCCGAAGCCTTATGCGCGAGCAGCGGCGGGCGCACCACGTCCCCGATCGCGTAGATGCTCGGGCAGGTGGTGCGAAAAGAGTCGTCGATTCTGATGAAGCCGCCGCGCTCAAGCTCCACGCCCACCTTCTCCAGCCCGAGGTTGGGGCTGAGCGGGCTGCGGCCGACCGCGACCAGCACCGCCTCGGCATCGATGGTCTTGGCGGTCCCGCCGGCATCCAGCGCCACGGTCCAACGGGCGCCTTTGCGCTCCATCGACTTGTATCCATGCCCGAGCATCACGGTCACACCGCGCTTGACGAACGCACGGCGCAACTCCTCGGCGACCTCGGCGTCAAACCCGGGCAGCACCTGCTTTTCCAGCTCGACCACCGTAACCTTCGTCCCGAAGGCCTGGTAGAAATAGGCGAACTCGAGCCCCACCGCGCCGGCGCCGATCACGATCAGGCTTTCCGGCAGGTGCTCGTTGATCAGCGCCTCGCGGCTGGTCATCACGCCGTCGCCGATTTTCATCCCACCGAACAGCCGCTCGCCTGAGCCGGTCGCGACCAGGATCCGCTCGGCCTCGATCGCCTCGGCGGGCGGCGGCGGCTTGCCGTCGGCCGGCGCCAGCGCCACCGTATGAGGGCCTGCGATGCTCCCGCTGGCCTCGATGAGATCGATCTTGTTCTTGCGCAGCAGGAAGCGCACACCCTTGGAGAGTTTGTCGGCGGCTGCGCGCGAGCGCTGAATCACGCGAGCGAAATCGACCCGCACCTCGCCGACCTCGATCCCGTGCTCCCGGGCAGCGGCGCGGATCGACTCGATCGTCTCGGCCGAATTGAGCAGCGCCTTGGACGGGATACAGCCCCAGTTCAGGCACACGCCACCGGGCTGGTCGCGCTCGACTACGGCGACCCGCATCTTGAGCTGGCTTGCGCGGATCGCGCCGACGTAGCCGCCCGGGCCGGAACCGATTACCGCCAAATCGTATCGTGCGTTTGCCAATTCGACCTCCGCAAGTGCGAATCCGGACGCAAGGCGCGGCGAGCGCGGTTCAGGAAACGAGCAGGCTCGCCGGATTTTCGAGAAAGCGCTTCATCTCCTGGAGGAAACGCCCGGCGACCACGCCGTCAACGATGCGATGGTCGCACGACACTGTGAGCATCATCGTATTGCCGATTACAATCTGCCCGTTGCGCACGACCGGCTTCTGCCGGATCGCGCTGACCGCGAGGATCGCCGCCTGCGGCGGCGTGATCACCGCCGCGAAGTGCTCCACCCCGAGCATCCCCATGTTGGAGATCGTAAACGTCGAGCCCGACAGCTCGTCCGAGGTGAAGCCGCCGCGGGCAGCCTTGGAGACCAGGCGATGAGCGACGCGCGCGATCTCGGCCAGCGACAGCCGCTCGCACTCCTTGATCACGGGCACGATCAACCCGTCCTCGACCGCGACTGCCACGCCGATATTGATGTTGGGATGGATCGTGATGCCGTCGTCTTCGAAGCTCGCGTTGATCCGCGGATAGCGGCCGAGCGCGAGCGCGCAGGCTTTGATCACGATGTCGTTGAAGGTGATGTTCTGCTCGAAGAGCTCGGTAGTCTCGAGCGAGTTCTTCAGCCTGACCGCCTCGTCCATGTCCACTTCGACGGTCACATAAAAGTGCGGGATCTCGCGCTTGGAGAGCGCCATCCGCTTGGCGATCGTGCGGCGCATCTTGGAGAGCTCCAGATGCGTGCCGGGCGCGCCCTCGTGCGGGGTTACCAGCCGCCGCATGCGGAAGAGCTGCTGCTCGCGCAGGAAGTTGTCCAGGTCGCGCTTGGTGATCCGTCCGTCGGGCCCGCTGCCGCGGACCTGAGAGAGATCGATGCCGGCCTCCTCGGCCGCGCGCCGCGCCAGCGGCGAGGCGCGAACCTTCTGCCCTTCGGCCTCCGGCGCGCTGGTTATATGGACCACGGGCTCGGCCGGAGCGCTGCGCCGCGCGGGCGGCATCGGGATCGCAGTCGGCGCGGCCGAAGGATGAGCGGCCAGCGCGGGATGGAACTGCGGCTCGCGCGCGGCGCCGTTTATCCTCGCTTCCTCCTCGCGCTCCTCTTCGGAGGCCGCTTGCGCACTGCGCATCTCTTCGCCGTCGTGCCCCGGCGCGGCGGCGCCCTCTTGGTCCGCCGCGCGGGCGGGTGCGCGATACTCCTCGCCGGGCTTCGACATCACCGCGATCACCGCGCCAACTGGAGCGCTCTCGCCCTCGCGCAGACGGACTTCCTGGAGCACGCCGTCCTCGAAGGACTCCATCACCATGTCAGCCTTGTCGGTCTCGACCTCGGCGATCGCTTCCCCGTGATGGACGCTGTCGCCGGGATGCTTGAGCCAGCGCAGGATTTTGCCCTCCTCCATCGTGTCGGAGAGCTTGGGCATGGTCAGTTCGATGCTCATGGCGCAACTCCCTTGCTATCTTGCTCCCGCGCCCGCGCGCGCGACAAGCAAGCGCGCGCGGCATAGCGAGGAGGACGCGCGCGAATGGAAATCATCGAAATTCCGGAGCGCGACTGGCTCAAGGTCGGATTCTACTGGATGGCGCTGGGCCTGCTGGCGACCGCGCCCGGGCTGCGCGCCACATGGGCCGGGGTAGCGGCGCGATGGCTGTTCGACATAACCGTGGTAATCCATGTGATCGAAGCGCTATGGAGCTTGGGCGCGGCGCCCCGCGCCGGGGCTGACCGCCGTACCTGGGCCATGCGCACGCTCTTCCTCGGCTACTTTGCGACTCGCCGGCTGAGCGAACTCGCCGCGCAGGCATCGCGATGAGGCGCCGCCGACCGGCCCATCGCGCTCAGGTCAGCCGCTCGGCCGCCCTGACGATCTGGTCCGGGCTCGGCAGCGCCGCATGCTCGAGTCGCTTGTTGTACGGCAGCGGGGTGTCGAGCGTCGCCACCCGTTCGACCGGCGCATCCAGGTTGTCGAAGGCGGCCTCGTAGATCTGAGCGGCGATCTCGGCGCCCGCGCCGCCCGTGCGCCATCCCTCGTACACCACGATCGCCTTGCCGGTCTTCTTGACCGACTCGACCACGGTTGGGAGATCGAGCGGGTTGAGCGTGCGCAGGTCGATGACCTCGGCGTCGATGCCCTCGTTCTCCAGCGCCTCGGCCGCCCGCAGCGCGTCGAACACGCACTTGGAATATGAGACGATCGTGACGTCCTTGCCCTCGCGCATCACGTTGGCCCGCCCGAGCGGCACGAGGTACTCACCCTCGGGAACTTCGCCCTTCACGCCGTAGAGGCTCTCGTGCTCGAGGAAGATCACCGGATCGTCCTGGCGGATCACGCTCTTGAGCAGGCCCTTGGCGTCAGCCGCGGTGGCCGGGATCACCACGCGCAGGCCGGGGCAGTGCAGGAAGTAGGCCTCCAGGCTCTGACTGTGCTGGGCGCCGAGCTGATGACCGCCGCCCTGGGGCGCACGGATCACGACCGGCACCTTGGCGTGGCCGCCGAACATGTAATGGATCTTCGCCGCGTGGTTGACGATCTGGTCCATCGCGAGCAGGCCGAAGTTGATCGTCATCAACTCGACGATCGGCTTGAGGCCGCCCATGGCGGCGCCGATTCCAGCACCCACGATCGTCAGTTCCGAGATCGGCGTGTCGCGCACGCGCTTTTCACCGAAGAGCGCGAGCAGACCATCGGTGACCTTGAAGGCGCCGCCGAAGTAGCCGACCTCCTCGCCCATAATGAAGACGCGCTCGTCGCGCGCGAGCTCCTCGCGCAGGGCCTGGTTGAGCGCCTCGCGGTAGGTTATCTGTGCCATCTCCGCCCCCTCAGCTCTGCTCGACGTAAACGTACTTGCCCAACTCGTCGAGCCCGGGCTCGGGGCTCTCGTCGGCGAAGCGCACCGCGTCGGCGATCACGTCGTCCACCTCGTGCTCGATCTTCTCCAGGCGCGGCTCCACCGCGGGGTTGTCGCCCAGCATGTGGCGGCGCAGGTTCTTGATCGGATCGCGCTCCTGCCACAGACGTTCCTCGCGCTTGGAGCGGTACTCGGCCGGGTCCGACATCGAGTGGCCCCGGTAGCGATAGGTGACGGCCTCGATCAATGACGGCCCGTCGCCTTCGCGCGCGCGCGCTACCGCCTCGGTCACCGCGGCGTACACCTCGAGCACGTCCTGGCCGTCCACACGCACGCCGGGAATCTTGTAGGACTGGGCAAAGCGGTACAGCTCCTCCTGCGCGACCGCGTTCTGCACCATCGTGCCCATTCCGTAAAAGTTGTTCTCACAGATGAAGACCACGGGCAGCTTCCAGAGCGAGGCAAGGTTGAGCGACTCGTGAAAGGCGCCCTGCGGCAGCGCGCCGTCGCCGAAAAAGCAGCACACCACCTCGGGCTCCTCCTTGTACTGACAGGAGAGCCCCAGCCCGGCCGCCAGCGGCAGCCCGCCGCCGACGATCGCGTAGCCGCCCATGAAACGCAGGTTGGCGTCGAACAGATGCATCGAGCCGCCGTGCCCGCGCGAGATGCCGGTCACCTTGCCGAACAGCTCCGCCATCACCGCGCGCGCCGATGCCCCCTTGGCCAGACAATGCCCGTGCTCGCGGTAGGTCGAGACCACGTAGTCCTTGTCGTACAACGCGTAGATCGCGCCCACCGCCACCGCTTCCTCGCCGGCGTACAGATGACAGAAGCCGGTGATCTTGCCCCGGCTGTACATCTCGGCGACCTTGTCCTCAAAGCGCCGGATAAGCACCATCCGGCGATACAGTTCGCACAGCTCGCTCTCGCCCAGGGTCAGGCGGGCGCGCTCGGCGACGTGCTTGTCACGCTCAAGAGCCATCGGTTAACGCCTCACTTGACGAGCGTTCATCGAGAACTCTAACGCAATCGCGCCGGGTTATAAATCATGTGGACGTGTGCCGGGGCGCGCTCGGTTAACAGCAGGCGCGCGGCCGCCGCTTTTTCAGATGTCGAACGCGAGCTGCGCGGCCTCGAAAACCGGCGCGAAGGAGCGGCGATGAATCGGCGAGGGACCGAGCGCGCGCAGCGCCGCGAAATGCTCGGGCGTGCAGTAGCCTTTGTGCCGCGCGAAGCCGTAACCCGGATAGCGCTCGTCGTGCTCGCACATCATCCGGTCGCGCGTCACCTTGGCGAGGATCGAGGCCGCCGCGATGCAGAAGCTCTTGCGATCGCCACCCACGATCGCGGTCTGCGGGTAGGCGAGGCTTGCGATCTCGCGCCCATCAACCAGCACGTGGGCGGGCTCGCGGCTGAGCCCGGCGAGCGCGCGGCGCGCCGCCAGCCGGGTCGCCCAGTAGATGTTGAGCTGATCGATCTCGGCCGGCTCGGCGATGCCGACCGCCCACGCCAGCGCGTCGGCCACTATTTGATCGTAAAGCTCAGCGCGCCGCTCGGGGGTAAGCTGCTTGGAGTCGTGCACGCCCTTGATGAAGACCTCGGGGGCGAAAATCGCCGCCGCCGCCACCACTGGCCCCGCCATCGGGCCTACCCCGGCCTCGTCAAGCCCCGCCACCACTTCCACGCCGCTGCGCCACAGCCTGCGCTCGTAGCGCAGGTCGGGATGCCTGGTCATCGCCCCTCCGCCACCGAATCGCCGCGCGTCGATGCGCCGATTATGAGCGCGCCGCCGCACCGGATCAAACTTCAAGCATCGACGCCGATCAGCGCGGCGCGTCGGGCTGGCGCTCGGGGCGGGCAGCATCGAACTCCTTGAGCTTCAGGCACTCCTCGTTGACCCGCCGGATCGTCGGATAAGGCGCGAGATCGAGCTTGACCCGGTTGGCGTTATAGACCTGCGGCACGAGGAAGCAATCCGCCACGGTCGGCGAATCGCCGTGGCAGAAGCGGCCCGTCAAGGGCGAGTCGGCGAGCATCTGCTCAATCGCTCCGAACGTAAGCGCGATCCAGTGACGGCTCCACTCGCCAAGTTCGTCCTCGCCGAGATGGAAGCGCTCGCCCAGATACTGCTGGACACGGCGGTTGGCGAGCGGATGGATCTCGCAGGCGACCGCGAGCGCGATCGCGCGCACGCGCGCGCGTCCGCCCGGATCGCGCGGCAGTAGCGGCGGATTCGGATAGCGCTCTTCGAGGTACTCGCAGATCGCGAGCGACTGCGGAATCACCAGCCCATTGTCTTCCAGCGTGGGGATGATCGCCTGCGGGCTGAGCTTGCGGTACTCAGCGCCCGCCGACTCGCCGCGCAGCAGGTTTACCGGCGCGTACTCCCAGGCGAGTCCCTTAAGGTTGAGCGCGATGCGCGCGCGGTACGAGGCCGAGGAACGCCAGTATCCGTAGAGTTTCACCGCTGTCCTCCTCTCATTGCGCCGGCGCCTTCCATGCATCCACGTAGGCCGGATCCTCGACCGCAGCCATTTGCTCGGCCATCTCGACCGGATCACGGGTATCGATATAGACCGCGACCTCGTCGGTCTCCGCGCGTGCGCGCCGCGCGCCGAGCGCGAAGGCCTTGGGCTGGGGGCCGTGCGGGAAGCCGCACGGATGGAGGCTCAGCATCCCGGGGCCGAAGTTGTCGCGGCTAAAGAACTGTCCGCGATGGAGGAAGATTACCTCGTCGATATCGTCGTCGTTGTGGAAAAACGGCACCTTGAGCGCGCCCGGGTCGGACTCGATCGGCCGCGGCGCGAAAGTGCCGACCACAAACCGCTCGGCGACGAAGTTGACGTGGGCCGAGGGCGGTACGTGGTAGCGCGCGCTCACCACCGGCCGCAGGTCGCGCCAGTTGAGCCGCACCGGCGCCAGGTCGCCATGCCATCCCACCGCGTCGAGCGGGTTGAACGGATAGGTCACCGTGCTCAGCCGGTCGCGCCGCTTGATCACGATCCGCCACGGCCGCTCGTCCTGCTGCGCGTGGAAGGCGTCGTCGAGGCGCGGGGTGTCGAGCACGGCGGGATCGAAGATCGCCTGGTTGCCAAGGATGCCCTTGTCGGGAAGCTGGTAGGAGTCGCCGGTCGCCTCGACCAGCAGTGCGCTCAGCGGGGCGGCCGTTTCGATCCGCCACGCGGTGCCGCGCGGCAGCACGAGGTAGTCGCCGTCGCGCAGGGTGAGATGGCCGTAATCGCAGAACAGCTCGCCGCCGCCCTCGTGGATGAACAGCAGCTCGTCGCCGTCGGCGTTGCGCACGAGGTCCTTCATGCTCGCGGCGCATCGCCACCATCGCAGTTGCAGATGCGCGTTGGCGAGCACGGGATACGCTTCCCAAGGCGACCCGCTGCGGCTCTCGAGGCGGTTGAGATTGAAGGCGCGCGGGCGCAGCGGCCCCTCCCAAGCGCTCCATCCGGTCGGCGGATGGCGATGGTACATCTGGGTGGACGGCCCGAAGAAGCCCTCGCGTCCGAGTTCGCGCTCGTAGGTCCCCTCGGGCAGGTCACAGTGCGCCTGGCGCGAGGCGACGCCCTCGATACGCGGAAAGCGGATCCAGTTGCGCATCGCTCCATCCTCCCTCTGGCGGGTTTGGGAGCGGCGGCGACCGCACCGTCGCTCCCGAGGCGGAGTATAGCGCCGTCGCGTGCGCGCGTGGAAAGCCCCGCTTGCGGCGCCTTCAGAGCGCGGCGGGAGGGAGGGCCGGGCCGTGAAGGTAGATCAGCCGGCCGTCGGACGGGTCGCGCTCGCCAAGCCATCGCGCGACGATCGCCATCGCCTCCAGCTCCTCGCGCGCAACCGGACGCACGCGGTAGCTCTCATAATTGGCGGCGACGAAGGCCGCGACCGCCTGCGCGGCGGCCTCCGAATCCAGCGGCTGCGAGAGCGCAAGGCGTCCGCTGAGCACGACGTGGGCGACGCGCGCGGCGCCGGCGCCGACCACGATCACCAGATTGTTCTCGGTGACGACGCGGCTTAGCCGCTCGGCGCGCGCGGCGAGCGTGGCCAGCGCTTCGAGGTCGCGATGCCATCGCGCGGCCTCCTCGAAGCGCATCGCGCTCGCCGCCTGTTCGCGCGCCCGCGCGACTTCGCCGAGCAGCGGCCCGCTGCGTCCGCGCAGGAACTCGATCGCGCGCCGCACGCGCGCGCCGTAGCCGTCTTCGTCGATGCTCAGATTGCAGGGCATCGCGCACTGCCCCATCTGGCCGTACACGCAAGGCGAGAAGTCGGCCTCCGGGGCGAGCTTGCCCGCGCACGTGCGCAGCCCCAGAATGCGCCCGAGCGCGCGCGCCGCGCGCTCGACGCCGGCGCGGCCGACGAACGGCCCCAGCTGCATCACGCCGCGCCGCACCGTCAGCCGCGTCGATATCACAAGGCGCGGAAAAGGATCGCTCAGGTCCAGCCTGACGAAGTAGGCCGGCGCCGCTCCCTTGAGCATCCGGTTGTATGGCGGCTTGCGTTCGCGGATGAGCCGCGCCTCGAGCAGCGCGGCGTCGAGCGCCGAGGGCGTGATGCGGGTTTCGATCGCATGGACGTGGCTGACCAGCTCGGCCGTCCTGGCGCGGGTGCCCATTGCGCCGTTGAAATACGAGCTTACCCGCTCTCTGAGCCGGCGCGCCTTTCCGATGTAGAGCAAGTCGCCGCGCTCGTTGCGCATCAGATAGACGCCGGGCGCGGCGGGCAGCGCGGCGATAACTTCGGGCGCGACGTGGCGCTCGATTCGCCGGCCGGCGGCGCCGCGCCCGTGCAGATCGAGCAGGCGGTCGAGGCGATTCACCCCGTTCTGTGCGGCGAGCTCGAGAAAAATCGCGAGCAGCTCGGCCGCCATCCGCGCGTCGCCGAGCCCGCGGTGGCGTCCAGCGGTGCTGAGCCCGTAGTGCTCGGCGAGGGCGTCGAGCCGGCGGCGGCGCAAAGACGGCGCGAAACGGCGGGCGAGGCGCAGCGTGCATAGCACCGGGTTCTTGAGCCCGATTCCGAACAGGCGGCGGAATTCGAAATCGAGAAACGCGAAGTCGAACGCGGCATTGTGCGCGACCATCACGGCGTCGCCGAGAAAGTCGCGGAACTCGCCGAGCACGCGTTCGATCGGCGGTGCCTCGGCCACCATCTCGTTGGTAATCGACGTAAGCCGCGTGACGAACGGCGAAATCGGAGCCCGCGGACGCACCAGGGTCGCGAACGACTCGGTCATTCGCAGTCCCGCCATCCGGTAGGCGCCGATCTCGATGATCGTGCCCGGGCCGGGACGCCCGCCGGTCGTCTCGAGATCGACAACGACGTAGCGCGCCTGATCGAGAGGGACCCGTAGCTGCTCGGCGCCGCGCAGCGACCACGTGTCGCTCGCCGCATCGAAAACGAAGTTGGGATCGGCGCCGAGCAGGCGATGGACTATGTGCGGGCCAAGCTCGGGGTCGGAGCCTGCGCCCCGGAAGAGCAGGCCGACGAGTTCGCCGGTATGGGCGCCGGCGGGCTGGCGCTGCAGATAGGTATAAAGCTTCTCGCGCGCACTCGCCCCCGAAAATCCAGCCCCGCCCCCGAACGCCGCCACGCTCCACCCCGCAGCTTCGTATTGTGTTTCCTTTATCAGGCCGCCGCCGTAAAGCATATGCTGGCCGCGGGAGACGATATTTTCGAATGACGTGGCGCAGGGTGGCGGCTATCTCGCTCGTGGCGGCTGCATTCGCGGTCGGCGCCGGGCTCATCAGGTCGACGGCTTCGGACGGGGCTCCAGCCTCCCGTGGCGCGGCCGCAGCGGCGTCCGCGGGCCGGCTCGACCCGGCGCGATGGTCGGACGAGCGGCTGACGATCGCCAACCTCGGCCATTCGGCGCTCCTGATGGACTGGTTCGGCGTGCGCGCGATAAGCGACCCGACGCTGTTCAACCGGGTCGGGCTCTCGGTCGCCGGCCTTCTGACGATCGGGCCGCGCCGCCACATCCCGCCGCCGCTTTCGCCCGCCGAGCTTCAGAACGTCGACGTCATCCTGGTAACCCACGCGCACATGGACCATCTCGACCTCCCCTCGCTGCGCGCGCTGCCGAAGAGCGCGGAAGTGATCGCGTGCGCGGGATGCGGCGATCTGATCCGTCCGCTCGGCTTCGGCAACGTCCGCGAGCTTCGATGGGGCGAGCGCGCGGAGGTCAAAGGGCTTCGAATCGAGGCGATAGGCGCGCGCCATTGGGGCGTGCGATGGCCGCCGTTCGGCCGCGCCTACGGCTATAACAGCTACTTGCTCGAGCGCGACGGCGTGCGGATGCTCCTCGCGTGTGACAGCGCGTACACGCCGATGTTCGCCACGCTGCACTCCGACCCGCCCGACATCGCGGCCTTCTCGATCGCAGCCTACGACCCGTGGATCCGCAACCACGCCAACCCCGAGCAGGTGTGGGAGATGTTCCAGCAAAGCGGAGCGCGCTACCTCATCCCATTGCACTGGGGAACGTTTCGGCTGTCCAAGGAACCGATGGACGAACCTATGCGCAGGCTGCTCGCGGCCGCCAAAGCGCAGGCCGACCGCGTCGTGATCCGCCGCATCGGCGTCGCCTGGACGCTGCCGCGGGCAGTCGAACGAGAGGGCTGGACGGCTCGTCTAGCCATGCCAGAATAAGTTATATAGTGTTGTAGAGCGTGATAACCGACTGGTGCCTGCGGTCACATGGATGCGGAAGGAGGCGGCGCAATGGCCGATTCGCTACCGCAAACGATACACACACAGTGGCGGCCGCTATCGGGAGCGTCGAAAGCGCTTCACGTGCCCGTCCTCGCCCTGCTTGTGACGCTGGGATGTCTCGCGCTTTGCCTGCGGCCCGCGTTCGCCCAGGACGACGACTGGACGCAGGTGCCGTCGGAATCGGAACCGCCGCACCCGGGCGAGCACGCTCCCGCTTCGCCGCCGTCGCATCGGGGGGCAACGATGGTCTGCGGAGAGCTTGCGCGACCGGCGGGTCCGCCCTACACAACCATCGTTTCGCAGATCGATCAGCTCTGGGGCATCAACACCCCGGTGTACGAATCGGTGAGAGTCGCCTCGCCCCACGCCAATGATGAAGGCTGCATCTTCTACAATCGCATCTTCATGGCGATCTTCCTGCGGGGCGAGACGGACCGGCACGGCCGCCCCGATGCGATTCCGATGATATACGCCGCGATGGCGCACGAAGTTGGCCATGTCGCGCACGGCGACTTCTCGTCCGCGCGCGAGAAGGTATCCAGCGTGAGCAAAGAGCTCGACGCCGACCGTTTCGCGGGCTACACGCTCTCGCGCCTGGGCGTCCCGCGCGACAACATCGTTCCCTACTACAGCCTGGGCGGCGACGAATTCAGCGGCATCCACGACCACGGCTTTTCCAGCCAGCGCGTGGCGGCGTTCGACAAGGGATGGCAGCTCGCCGAATGGAACCGGCCGGAGAACGGCGACCTGGGAATCAAGGGCGCCGAGCCGGAACTCGGCTCGAAAGATGACAGCCCGGGCCTCGACACCGGCGCGACCGCCCAGCCGTAGCCGGCGTCCTCGCCGCCAACGCTCGAAACGGCCGCCCGTCGTCGATGATCACTGTTCATCCGCTGATATTGCGGCCGTGGAGGCGCTCCGACGCGCGGGCGCTGGTCCGCTACGCCAACAACCGGAAGATTTGGCTCAACCTCAGAGACCGCTTCCCGCACCCCTACACGGAGGCGGACGCGCGCGCGTGGCTCGACCTGCGCGCCGCCGACATCGGCAACCCCGCCAACTTTGCGATCGAGTTCGACGGCGAGGCGATTGGCGCCATCGGCCTGGAGTTTCTTGCCGACGTGCATCGGTTGACCGCGGAGATCGGGTATTGGCTCGGCGAGCCGCTATGGGGCCGCGGGTTTGCCACGCTCGCGGTCAGGGCCGTGACGCGCTACAGCTTCGAGACCTTCGAGTTGCGCCGGATACAGGCGGCGGTCTTCGAATGGAACCCGGCGTCGGCGCGGGTGCTGGAGAAGGCCGGCTATGTCTGCGAGGGCCGCCTGCGCGACTACGTCGTCAAGGACAGCCGCGTCGGCGACGCACTGCTCTATGCGAAACTGCGCTGGTGAGCCGCCGTGCGCTACACTTTCTTGCGGCGCTTGGTAATGTAGTCCACCAGCATGTACTCGCCGAGGTGGTCGGGGCGGGTGTAGAGCGCGCGCCCGCGGTTGATCTGCGTCATCTTTTCGACGAAGGCGCGCAGGCTCGGCGAGTCGTCGAGCATGAAGGTGTTAATCGTGATTCCCTTGCGGGTGACACGCTCGACCTCCTTGAGCGTCTCCTGCGCGGCGCGCATGCTGATGCCGCCGAACGACAGCGGCCATTCGCAGTACAGCCGCTTGTTGAGGAAGTAGGCGGTCGGCTGGCCGTCGGTGATCACGATAATGTGCTGGTTGCGTGAGGGATGGCGCGCGAGCAGGTCGCTGGCCAGCCGCAGCCCGTCCTGAAGATTGGTGAACGGGTCGCCCATGTTCCACGACGCCTCGGGCAAATCCTTGAGCTTGAGCTCGACCGCGCGGGTGAAGAAGCCGACGATCGAGAAGAAGTCGCGCGGGAACTTCGAGCGGATCAGCGTCTCCATCGCCATCGCGACCTTCTTGGCCGCTGCGAAGCGTCCCTCCCAGCTCATCGACCACGACATGTCCAGGCACAGCACCGTGGACGACGAGCTGCCGTAGTCGTTCTCGTAAACCTCGAAGTCGTCGGGCTCCAACCTCAGCGGCACGCCCGGCTTGCGCGCCAGCGCGTGCTTGAGCGTGCCGACCAGGCTCAGGTTGAGCGGGTCGCCGAAGGCATAAGGCTTGGTCTCGTCGGGACGGATCTCGCTTATCCCGCGATGGTCGGTGAGATGGCCGCCGCCGCGATCCTTGAGCAGGCCCTGGTAGATGTCGCGCAAGGCGAGCTGGCCGATGCGGCGCACGCCCTTGGGCGAGAGCGCCACGTGCTCGCCCTTCTGCACCATGTACCCGCCCTGCTCGAGCAGCAGCATCACCTGGCGCAGGTTGTGGAAGTCCTGCTGCGCCTGCTGGCCGAGCAGCTCGCGCAACTCGTCCATCGAGATGCTCTCGAAGTTGCCCGACATCAGATCCTGTTCGAGCTGCTTCATGCGCTCCATCTCGCGCATCAGCTCGAGCGACTCCTGGTAGCCGAGGCTTTTCGGACCGTGGAAGAGATGCTGGTTGCGTTCGCGGAAGTTTTCGAGGTCGCGGACGTTCTCGTATTCGGCGAGCAGCTCGTCGAAATCGGCGCGCGCCTGCGCGTCCTCGAACTCGTAGCTCTCCAACTTGCGGATCGCCTCCGACAGCCGGCGCGGCATCCGCTGCAGCTCACGCTGCTTCTGCTCCATCCCGGGCTTCTGCGCGCTCAGCTCCTCGAGCGTGCGGCGCTCGCGCTCCAGGATGTCCTGTAGCCGGCGCTCCATCTCGCTCAGCGACTCCTTGAGGTTGAACTCGCGGTAGCGCTGGCGCATCTCCTGGCGCAGCTGCTCGAGGAACTCCTCCAGTCCCATCACCCGCGCGCCGTCGAAGTCCATCCCCTGGCGCGCCATCCAGTCCATCGCCTGGCGAACGTCGTCGGTGTAGGACAGGTACTCGGCCAGCTTCTCGAACACCTTGTCGGCGTCGAGCTTGAGCTTCTGGGTGCCGTCCCACTCGGTGTAGCGGATGGTGACCATCGCCGGCGCGGCTCGCGGGGTCAGGCGTGGTAGGCGAAGCGCCCGCCCGCGCGCTGCTTGTTGAGCTTCTGATGGAGGTGGAGGCCCTCGAAGATGAGCTCGCTCGCCGCCGCCATCAGGCCCGGCGTCTCGAACGAGCCGAGCTGCTCGACCGCCTCGCGCAGCCCGGGCACCTCGCGCAGCGCATCGAGGTACTCGGAGGCCGGCGCGCTGTCGGAAACCTCCACGCCCCATCCCTGCTCGAAGTAGCCGACCACGCGGCGCAGCTCGTCAACCTTGAAGTAGCGGTCGAAGACCTTGAGCACGGCCCGGTTGACCAGCCGCTCGATGAGGTCTTCCTCCTTCTTGTCCTCGCCCACGTACTCCAGCTCGATCTTGCCGGCGGTCGAGGCGTAGAGCGAATGGAGATCGCTCGGCCGCGGCACAATCTCGTTCTCGCCCAGGCGCACGGCGCGCTTCTCGGCGTTGGAGAGCACGGACTCGAGGTTGTTGATCGAAACCCGCACCGAGACGCCGGAGCTCTGGTTGATCTCGTTGGAGGCGCGCGCCTCGAAGGTTATCTGGGCGACGATTTCGCGCAGGAACGGCGGCACCCGCAGCGCCATCCCGGGGCTGGACGGATAGCTGCACTCCTGGTCCATGATCGCTATCTCGTCCTCGATCGTGCGCGGGTAGTGGGTGCGGATCTGGACGTCGAAGCGATCCTTGAGCGGGGTGATGATGCGCCCGCGCGAGGTGTAATCCTCGGGGTTGGCGCTGGCGACGAACACCAGGTCGAGCGGCAGGCGGATCTTGTAGCCCTTTATCTGGACGTCCTTCTCCTCCATCAGATTGAACAGCCCCACTTGGACCTTTTCGGTCAGGTCGGGTAGCTCGTTGATGGCGAAGATTCCGCGGTTGGTGCGCGGGATAAGCCCGTAGTGGACGGTTTCCTCGTCGGCGAGATAGCGCCCCTCGGCAACCTTGATCGGATCGATCTCACCGATCAGATCGGCGACCGAAACGTCAGGGGTGGCGAGCTTCTCGGCGTAGCGCCGCTCGCGCGCGATCCATTCGACCTCCAGCTCCTCGCCGCGCTCGGCGAGCCGGCGCCGGCAGGCGCCGCAGATCGGCGCGTAGGGGCTATCGTTGATCTCGCACCCCTTGACCGCCGGCACCCGTTCGTCGAGCAGGCCGGCGAGGAGGCGAATGATGCGCGACTTGGCCTGTCCGCGCTCGCCCAGAAAGATCATGTGATGGCCGGCGAGCACGCCGTTCTCGATCTCGGGCAGCACGCTGGAATCGTAACCGATGATCCCGGGCAGGATCGCGCGCCCGGCGCGCAGGCGCTCGACCAGGTTGCGGCGCATCTCCAGTCGCACCGGCAGGATCTCGACCCCCGCAGCACGCAAGCCGCCCAGGGTGTTGATTTTGAGCAGATCTTGATTCATCCGGTGATCCGATTCCGAGTTTCTAGGATATGGCAGCGCTGACCGCCTTGAAAAGCGGCGCGAGCAGCCTGAACGATTCCTCGAGATGCTGGGAAAGTACGCGCGTGTGGGCGAGCACCGGCATGAAGTTGGTGTCGCCCTCCCATCGCGGAACCACGTGCCAGTGCATATGGTCGGCAAAGCCGGCGCCCGCGCTGCGCCCAAGGTTGGCGCCGAGGTTGAAGCCCGCGGGCTTGAGCGCGCGGCGCAGCCGCACAACCGCCTCGGCCTGCAACTCGGCAAGTGCGGCGCGCTCCGCGCGCGAGAGCCGCTCGGGCGAGGCGAGATGGCGGCGCGGCGCGATCATCAGGTGCCCGTTGTTGTAGGGATAGCGGTTGAGCATCACCAGCGCCTGCGCTCCTGCGTACAGGATCAGCCGGCGCCGGCGCTCGCGGGCGTCCAGATCGCCGACGCAGAAGATGCATCCGCGCGCGGGCTTGCCTGCCGTGCGCAGGTAGGCCGCGCGCCACGGCGCCCACAGCCGCTCCGCAGCGCCCGGCGCTTCAGGCCGAGCGCGCCTGTTCGCCGCCGCCGCCATTCAGCCCCGCGCGCAGCTCTTTGCCGGCGCGAAAGAAGGGCACCCGCTTGGGCGCCACCTCGACCACGTCGCCGGTGCGCGGGTTGCGCCCGTGGCGGGCGCGCCGCTGCTTGGTATCGAAGCTGCCGAAGCCGCGAATCTCGATCCGGCCGCCATCGGCCAACACCCGCGCCATCTCCTCGAACATCGCGTTGACCGCGGTCTCGGCCTGGCGATGGGTGACGCCGCGCCGCCGCGCGAGTAATTCCTCGATGATGCCGCGCCTGGTCATCGCGCCGCCCCTGTATGCGCGGCATCCAGCATGCCGCGCGCCTGCTGTTTGCAATCCGAACCTAGCGCTGCTCGCGGCCCCGCCCGCGGGCGCCCGTGCGCCCGCCTTCCTCGCGGTCCAGACGCAGCTCCTCGTTGAGGATGTCTTCCATTGAAAAGCGCGCCGCCTCGTGCTCGCGCTTGAGATAGGCCTGCATCTCCTCGCGCTCCTCGTGCTGCTTGAGCGCCTTGATCGACAGCCCGATCCTGCGCTCGCGGCTGTCAACCTGAACCACCAGCGCGTTCACCTCGTCGCCCGCCTTGTACAGCGCCGAGGGCTTGTCCACCCGCTCGTTGCTGAGCTGCGAGATGTGGATGAGCCCCTCGATCCCTTCCTCCAGCTCGACGAACACGCCGAAGTCGGCAACCGAGCTTACCTTGCCGCGCACCTTGGTGTTGAGTGGATAACGCTGCGCGACAGTTGACCACGGGTCCGCGGCGAGCTGTTTGATGCCGAGGCTGATGCGTTCGTTCTCGACGTCGATGCCGAGCACCACCGCGTCAACCTCGTCGCCCTTCTTGTAAATCTCCGAGGGATGGCGCACCTTGCGCGTCCACGAAAGGTCGGAGATGTGGACCAGACCGTCGATGCCCGGCTCGATCTCGACGAACACGCCGAAGTCGGTGATCGACTTGACCTTGCCGTGCACGGCCGAGCCGACAGGATGCTTCTGCGCGAGCTCCTGCCAGGGGTTGGGCTCGGTCTGCTTAAGGCCCAGCGAGATGCGCCGGTTTCCCTCGTCGACGCCGAGCACCTGGACCTCGACGAGGTCGCCCTGGTTGACGACCTTCGAGGGATGCACCGCGCGCTTGCTCCAGCTCATCTCGGAAACGTGGATCAGCCCCTCGACGCCCTTCTCGAGCTCGACGAAGGCGCCGTAGTCGGTCACGCTCACCACCTTGCCGCGCAGACGCGCGCCGACCGGATAGTTCTGCGCCGCGCTCGCCCACGGGTCGGGCATGATTTGCTTCATGCCGAGCGACACCCGTTCGCGCGCGGGGTCGTACTTGAGCACCACCACTTTGACCTTGTCGCCGACCTTGACCGCCTCGGAGGGATGCTGCAGGCGGCCCCAGGACATGTCGGTGATGTGGAGCAGGCCGTCGAGTCCGCCGAGGTCGACGAAGGCGCCGTAGTCGGTGATGTTCTTGACCACGCCCTCGAGGATCACGCCCTCCTCGAGCACCTTGAGGGTCTGCTCCTTGAGTTCGGCGCGCTCGCGCTCGATGACCGAGCGGCGCGAGACCACGACGTTGCCGCGCGCGCGGTTGAACTTGAGGATCTGGAAGCGGCCGCGCTGGCCGATATAGCGGTCGAGGTTGCGCGCGGGACGGATGTCGACATGCGAGCCGGGCAGAAAGGCGGGCACGCCGATGTCCACCTGCAAACCGCCTTTGACCTTGCCCAGGATCACGCCCTCCACCGCGGTCTCGCTCTGGAAGGCGCGCTCCAGCTCGCGCCAGACCTTGAACTTCTCGGCCTTGGCATGGGAGAGCGTGACCGTGCCGTTCTCGGTCTCGGTGCCCTCGAAATAGACGTCGACCTCGTCGCCTTCCCTGACCACGACGTTGCCCTCGTGGTCGAGGAACTCGGCGAGCGGCACCTGGCCTTCGCACTTGTAGTTGATGTCGATAATGACGTGATCGCGGGTGATCAGCAGGACCGTTCCGGTGAGCACATCGCCGGAGCGCGGAGCCCGCAGACTCTGTTCCATCAGCGACTGAAAATCATTATCTCCTCCGTGCGACTTATCCGACAAAGCTTTCTCCATTTAGTGGGACCTTCCCCGGGATTCGAGGCTACAGCAATCCATACCGCCGGGCTTGCCTCGTTTCAAGCCCTAAGCTGCGCTCGCGCGCGTGCGCACCCGCGTCGCCATCAACGCCACCACCTCGTCGATCGTGCGCGCGCTCGAGTCCACGACGATCGCATCGGGCGCCGGGCGCAGCGGCGCCAGCGCGCGCTCGCTGTCGCGCCGGTCGCGCTCGCGCAGCGCCGCGAGCACCTCGTCGCGGCTGGTCGCGACGCCGCGCGCCGCGAGTTCGCGAAAGCGCCGCTCGGCGCGGACCTCGGCGCTGGCGTCGAGAAAAAACTTGAACTCGGCGTCGGGAAATACCGCGGTGCCGATGTCGCGTCCTTCCATCACCACGCCGCCGCGCGCGCCCGCGGCCCGCTGCAACTCGCGCATCCGCGCGCGCACCACGCCCAGCGTGGACAAGCGCGAGGCCAGCTCGCCGACTTCCGAGTCTGCGATCGCGCCGCTTACGTCGCGCCCGTCGAGCAGGATGCGTCCGGCGGAAAATTCGATTCGCGTCCGCGCGAGCAGCTTCTCCAGCTCGCGCTCGGCGGCGGAATCGCCGGCATCGATTCCCGCAGCGCGCGCCGCCAGCGCGACCGCCCGATACATCGCGCCGGTGTTGACGTACTCGAAGCCGAGCGCGCGTGCCAGGCGCTGCGCGACCGTCGATTTGCCCGCGCCGACCGGCCCGTCGATTGCGACTATCGGCCGCGCGCGCTTCATTTCAGCCCCTCGCGCATCGCCCGCCCGCGCTCGAACAGGGCCTCGAAGCGCGCGCCATCGCCCTCGGCGATCGCGCGCGCGAACTCGTCGAAACTTGTGCGGAACAGCTCGAGCGCGGCCACGATCGCCTCGCGATTGGTGAGCACGATATCGCGCCACATCTCGGCCGACGAAGCCGCAATCCGCGTCGTGTCGCGCAAGCCGCCGGCGCCGTAGCCGGCTGCGACGCGCCCGCCCACGCGCCCACCTTCGAGCGCGGCGGCGAGCGCGCTGGCGACGATCTGCGGCAGATGGCTTGCGCGGGCGAGAATCTCGTCGTGTTCGCCGGCAGACATCCGCTCGACCCGCGCGCCGGTTGCGCGCCACAGGC
This sequence comes from Candidatus Binataceae bacterium, assembly GCA_035650475.1. Taxonomy (NCBI): domain Bacteria; phylum Candidatus Binatota; class Binatia (SeqCode); order Binatales (SeqCode); family Binataceae (SeqCode); species Binataceae bacterium (SeqCode). The sequence goes on along the minus strand of DASRHP010000008.1, from coordinate 53,985 downwards.
GCTCGACGCGCTCGAGCGCGGCGGGCGTGGTGCGCGCCGACGGGGTCAGGATCGCGCGCCGGCCGACGAAGAGTTCCTGGTCCGCGGCCGCGGCGCCCGTGGTCTCCTTGCCGGCCACCGGATGCATCGCGACCAGTGCCATCCGCGGCCCGAGTAGCGGCTCGAGCGCGTCCACCACCCATCCCTTGACGCTGCCGACGTCGGTTATCACCGCCTCGGGCGGCAGATGCGGCGCCATCGCGGCCAGCGTCTCGGGCATCGTGCGCACCGGCACCGCGAGCACGACGAGGTCGGCGCCGCGCGCCGCCTCGGCCGGATCGCGGGTGGCGCGATCGACAATCCCGCGTTGGAGTGCGACGTCGAGGTTGTGCTGCGTGCGGCCGAGTCCGACCACCCGCTCGACCAGTCCGTCGCGTTTGGCAATCAGCGCGAGCGAGCCGCCGATAAGGCCCACCCCGCATACCGTCATCTGCTTGAATAGTACCGCCATCTAGGAGGTTTCAAAGCGCGCCACGATGATGACGTGGGGAGCGCGCCCGCAGCGCGCGGGCGTGCTCAAAGTATAGCACGTCCGCGCGCGCGCCGCTCGCCCGCGCGCCGAAACCTGTTGACATTTTGCGCGGCGGCCTCAGAGCACCCGCTCAAGCGCGGCGATCAGGCGGCGGTTTTCCTCGGGCAGGCCAACGCTGATGCGCACGTGGCGGGGCAGCCCGTAGCCGTTCATCGGGCGCACGATCACGCCCTCGCGCAGAAGTTTTTCGTACACCGCACGCCCCTCGCCAACGTCGGCCAGAATGAAGTTGGCCTGGCTCGGGACAAAGGAGAGCCCCAGCCGGCGCAGCTCGCCTTCGAGATACTCCATCCCGCGCGCGTTGACCTCCAGCGTGCGCGCGACATGCTCGTGATCGTCCATCCCCGCCGCGACCGCGACTTGGCCCAGCGAGGTGACGTTGAAAGGCTGACGCACGTTGTTGAGCAGCCGCACGATATCCTCGCGGGCGACCGCGTAGCCGACGCGCAGGCCGGCAAGCCCGAAAATCTTGGAGAACGTGCGCAGCGTGACCAGCAGACGGTGCCCGTCTTGGTCCTCGAGCGAGTCGGGATAGTCGGGGTCGCGCACGAACTCGAAGTAGGCCTCATCGGCGACGATCACCACCCGCTCGGGCACGCGCTCCAGAAACCGGCGCCACTGGGGCTTGCGATAGATCGTGCCGGTCGGGTTGTTGGGATTGCCGAGAAAGACCAGCGCGGTGCGCTCGTCGATCGCGTCTGCCATCGCGTCGAGGTCGAAGACGTAGTCCTCGCGCAGCGGCACCACCTTGGCCATCCCGCCCGAGGCGGCGATCGCGAGCCGGTAGATCACGAAGGAGTGATCGGCGATCACCGCGTTCATCCCCGGGCGCAGGAACAGGTAAACCAGCAGGTTGAGGATCTCGCATGAGCCCGAGCCCATGAAAATCCGGTCGGGGCTGACCTTGTGCTTGGCCGCGATCTTGTGGCGCAGGCTCCAACTCGAGCCGTCGGGGTAGCGATGGAGCTCACCGAGCGCGGCGCGAATCGCCGCCAGCGCCCGGGGCGAGGGGCCGATCGGATTCTCATTGGAGGCGAGCTTGGCCGGCTCGCCGATTCCCAGTTCGCGCTGGACCTCTTCGATCGGCTTGCCCGGCTCGTAGGGATGGAGCGCGGCAACCGCGGGAAGCACCAAGTCGTCGGCTTTGATCAAGTCAGTTGCAGGGCGGCCGGCTACGCGCCAGCCTGCCTGTCCTCAGGATACGATCCCAGCACCTTCAAAAAAAGGGCTTTGCGTCCCAGTTCGCCCAGTGCGCGGCGCAGGCGCGGGTCGTCGCGATGGCCGCCGAGATCGACGAAGAAGAGGTATTCCCACGGCCGCGAGCGCAGCGGGCGCGATTCGATCTTCGAGATGTTGATGCGGTTGCGGGCGAAGATGCTGAGCGCCTCGTGCAGGGCGCCAACCTTGTCGCGCACCGCGAAGAGCGCCGTGGTCCGGTCGGCGCCGCTGCGCGCAACCGGCTTGCGCCCCATCACCAGGAAGCGCGTGGCATTCTGTGCCGAGTCCTGGATATTGCGCGCGATCACCCGCAGTCCGTAGGCGGCGGCCGCGGCTTCCGAGGCGATCGCCGCCGCCCCGGGCTCGCCCGCCGCGCGCTGCGCGGCGACGGTGTTGGAGGCCACCGCCTCCAGTTCGCAGTGCGGAAAGTTGGCCGCCAGATAGTTGCGGCATTGCGCGAGCGACTGCTGATGCGACAGGATGCGGCGCAGCGCGCCGGCCTCGCCCTCGCGCGACATCAGGGCGTGCCGGATCGGCAGCAGGATTTCGCCGATTATCACCAGCGGCGTATCGATCAGGAGGTCAAGCGTAAGCGTAACCGAGCCCTCAGTGGAATTCTCCACCGGCACCACGCCGAAATCGGCGCGCCCAGCGTCGAGCGCGGCGAACACCGCCGCGATCGAGGGCTGGGCCAGGAACTCGGCGCTCGCCCCGAAGCGCATCCGCGCCGCTTCGTGCGAATAGGTGTACTCGGGGCCGAGATAGGCGACGCGCAGCGGATGTTCGAGCGCGGTGCAGGCAGAAATTATCTCGACGAAAATCCGCCGCACGTGCTCGGCCCGCAGCGGTCCCGGATTGCGCGCGGCCACCTGGTCGAGCACCTCGCGCTCGCGCGCCGGCTGGTAGATCGGCGCGCCCTCGGCCTGCTTGAGCCGGCCAATCTCCTGGGCCGCCTCGGCACGCTCGTTGAGCAGGCGCAGGAGTTCGAGGTTGATCTCGTCTATGCGCGCGCGCAGGCGGGCAAGATTGGCGCGCGGCGTGCAGGCGCCGGAGGATTTGCGCGAGGCCATGGCGGGGAAGATGGCTAACCCAACGCGCCGGGATTTTCAACGCGCCCGCGCCGCAGAAACACCGCGCCCATCGCGGCGAACTTGCGCTCGCGCTCGCGGCGCAGGCGCGCGGGACTGAGCCGCGCAAGGCGGGCGAGATGGCGCTCGAGCGCGCGCCCCAGTTCGCGCGCGGCGCGCGGCGGGTCGAGATGCGCGCCACCGGGCGGCTCGCCGACCACCTCATCGGCGATCCCCAGCGCGCGCAGGTCGGGCGCCGAGAGCCTGAGCGCAGCGGCGGCGTCGGCAACCCGCTCGGGACCGCCCTCGCGCCACAGGATCGCGGCGCATCCCTCGGGCGTGATCACCGAGTAGCAGGCGTTCTCCTGCATCAGGATCGCGTTGGCCACGCCGAGCGCGAGCGCGCCGCCCGAGCCGCCCTCGCCGATCACGCAGGCCACCACTGGCGTTTCAAGCCGCATCATCAGCTCCAGATTCGCCGCGATCGCTTCGGCCTGGCCGCGCTCCTCGGCGCCCACTCCGGGCTCGGCGCCCTGGGTGTCGATAAACGTGATGAGCGGCAGGCCGAAGCGGTCGGCGAGCTGGTAGAGGCGCGCCGCCTTGCGGTAGCCCTCGGGATGCGGCTTGCCGAAGTTGCGCCGGATCCGTTCCTGGGTCGAACGGCCGCGCTGATGGCCGACGATCGCAACCGGCTGGCGGCCCAAGTAGCCGAGCCCGCCGACGATCGCGCCATCGTCGGCGAAGCGGCGATCGCCATGGATCTCGAAGAACCCGCGCACAAGATGCTGGACGTAGTCGAGCGTCTGCGGGCGGGCGGGATTGCGCGCGAGGCGTACCCGCTCGATCGCGCTCGGCGCGCCGGCGGACGCGGCGGCCGCGGCCGACACGCTCGCCTCGCTCGGCGGATTCTCCGCGCGGGCGCGGTTATGTTCTGTGGTTGCCATCCGGAAGGTCTCAGATGCCGGCGCGCTCCGCGCGCGCGAAGAACGCGCTCAGCATCTCGAAAGCTTGCTCAAGCCCGCGCTCCGCGTCAATCCACCTGATCTCGGGATCGGCGCGGAACCAGGTGAGCTGGCGCTTGGCGAGCCGGCGGGTATCGCGCTTGGCGAGCGCGATAGCCTCCTCGAGCGCGGTCTCGCCGCGCACCGCGGCCGCGATCTGCCGGTAGCCAACCGTGCGCAGCGGCGCCCGCCCGGGATCGCATCCGGCGGCAAGCAGCGCGCGCACCTCGCCCACCAGCCCGCGCGCGACCATCTCGTCGAAACGGCGATCGATCGCCTCGTACAGTCGCTTGCGCTCCATCGCGATTCCCAGGGTCAGCGTCTCGTACGGACGCGCGGCGAAGCGATGGCGCTCCTGGTGGACGCTTATCGGCTGGCCGGTCAGACGATAGACCTCCAGCGCGCGCGTGATGCGGTAGAGGTCGTTATGGCCGATCCGTCCGGCAGCGGCGGGATCGACCTCGGCCAGCCACGCATGCAGGCACTCGACGCCGCGCGCGGCGGCGAGCGCGGCCAGCTCGCGGCGCAACTCGGGCGCGGCCGGCGGCCCGGCGAAGATCCCACCGCGCAGCACGCGCAGATAAAGCCCGCTGCCGCCGACCACCAGCGGCGCGCGGCCGCGCGCCGCGATATCGGCGATCGCGCCCCGCGCGAGCGCGACGAACCCCGCAACGTCCAGCGGGGCGGAGGGATCGCGCACGTCGATCAGATGATGTGGGACGCGGCGGCGCTCCTCGGCGGTCGGCTTGGCCGTGCCGACATCGAGCCCGCGATAGACCTGGCGCGAGTCGGCGTTGACGATCTCGGCGCCCAGCCGTTCGGCAAGCTCAAGCGCGATCGCCGTCTTGCCGGCGCCGGTCGGCCCCACGATAAAGCCGACGCGGATGGCTTCGACCGCGCCGGGCGCGCGCGCGGCGCCGGGCGCGCTTTCTTCGCGAGCCACGATGCTCATCGCCGGAACATCCGCTCGATCTGCCCGCGTCCCCACTGGATATGCACCGGGCGGCCGTGCGGGCAATTGGTCTTGAACTCGGTACTGTCCAGCTCGCGCAGCAGCGCCGCGATCTCTGCTCCGCTCAGCGCCCGCCCCACGCGCACCGAGCCGTGACAAGCGAGCTGCTTGAGCAGATCCTCGAAGACGCCGGCGCCGCCCGGACCGAAGCCGTCTTCGCCCATCGCGTCCAGCATCTCGCCGAACAGGCGCGCGCCGTCCTCGGCGCCGAAGACCGCAGGCGCGCCCTTGAGCAGCAGCGTCGTCGGGCCAAACGGCTCGAGCTCGAAGCCCATCGCCCGCAGCTCGCTGAGCGCCTGATGGACTTTCGGGGCGCGTGCCGGATTGAGCTCGACCGCAACCGGCGCGAGCATCGCCTGCACGTGCACCCCGCCCGCGCGCACCTGGGCGCGAAGCTTCTCGAAGGTCACGCGCTCATGGGCGGCGTGCTGGTCAACCAGAATAAGCCCGTCGTCGCCCTCGAGTGCGATATAGCCCGCGAAGAGCTGGCCGATCACGCGCAGCCGCGAATACATCGGGACCCGTCCGGCCGCCGCCCCCGCCGGTTGTGCCAGCGGCACCACCTGCGCTCCCAAGGGGGTCTGCACCACGGGCGGCGCCACCGCGCCGGCGGTCCCGGGCGTATGGGCGCCGGCTGAGTCGCGCGCGGATTCGTCGTAGAGCGCGGCAACTTCGGCCGCCGTGCTCGGACCCCATCCGAGTCCCAGCGCGCGCTGCTCGGCGCGCGCCGCCCCCTGAACGTCCGGCACCAGGCGCAGCGGCGGCTCGGATTGCGAGGCAACGATTAGCGCGCCGAGCGGCTCGGGACGCTGCGGCACCGCGGGCGGCGCGGGGGATGCGCTCTGGTCGGCAAGCCGCTCGCGCAGCACATGATAGACCGCTTCGAAGACCGCACCCGAGTTGCGAAAGCGCACCTCGGTCTTCATCGGATGAACGTTCACGTCGATGTCGTCGGGGCGCAGTTCGACGAAGACGACGGCGGCGGGATGGCGTCCGCGCGGGATGAGCGTGTCGTAGGCCTGCGCCACCGCCCGCGCCAGCATCCGGTCGCGCACCGCGCGCCGATTGACGAAAGTGAAGACCATCCGGGGCGTCGGATAGGACTCGGCGCTGGTCGCGGCGAGGCCGAAGACGCGCACGCCCGACCGCGCGGCGTCGAAGGCAAGCATCCGTGCCGCCAGCTTGGTGCCGAAGAGCTGGCGCGTCCGCTCCAGCGGCGAGGCCGCGCGTGCAAGTTCGTACACCGTGCGGCCGTCGGCCGTGAACTTGAAAGCAACCCGCCAATGGGCAAGCGCCAGGCGCTGAATCGCCTCGGCTGCCGCGGCCTGCTCGGTGGCTGGCGTCTTGAGGAACTTGCGCCGCGCGGGCGTGTTGAAGAAGAGCTCGCGCACTTCGACCCGGGTGCCGGGCGCGGCCGCGCAATCGCGCCTGAGCATGACCTCGCCGCCATCGGCGACAATCTCGGTGGCGGCGAGGTCGGCGGCCCGCCGCGTCACCATCCGAAAGCGCGCGACGCTCGCGATCGAGGCGAGCGCCTCGCCGCGAAAGCCCATCGTGCGGATTGCACCGAGGTCATTCACGTCACGGATCTTGGAGGTGGCGTGGCGACGCAGCGAGAGCAGCGCGTCCTCGCGCCCCATCCCGCAGCCGTCGTCTGCGACCGCGATGAGCGCGCTTGCGCCGCCCTCGATCTCGACGCTTATCGACTTCGCGCCGGCGTCGAGCGAGTTCTCGACCAGTTCCTTGAGCGCGGAGGCCGGCCGTTCGACCACCTCGCCCGCGGCGATCTGGCTTGCGATATGCTCGGGGAGAATGTGGATCAGCCGTTCAGCCATCCCATGCCCGGCCCGCGTCCTTCACTTTTTTCACAATGGAGCTTTTGCCGCGCCGACTCAAGCAACCGCGTCTCAGCGCGCCATGTAGCCGCCGTCCACGGACATCGGATGGCCGGTGACGTAGGAGGCTGCATCGGAGCACAGCCAGGCCACCGCCTCGCCGATCTCGGCGGGGTCGCCCAGACGCTTGAGCGGCTCGGCCGAGGCGAACTTCTTTTCCATCTCGGGGCGATGGCTGAGCAGGCGCTCGAGCATCGGGGTGCGGATCGGCCCCGGGCATACGCAGTTGACGCGGATTTTCTCGCGCCCGTACTCGATCGCGGCCGCGCGGGTCAGTCCGACCACGCCGTGCTTGCTCGCGACGTAGGCCGGCAGTCCCGGCGACCCGCTGAGCCCGGCGGCCGAGGCGGTATTGACGATCGCGCCGCCGCCCTGCTTGAGCATCTGCGGAATCTCGGCCTTCATGCAGAAAAACACGCCGGTGAGGTTGACCGCGATCGTGCGGTTCCAAACCTCCTCGGCGCACTCCGCCGTGCGTGCCATCTTGCCGTCGATGCCAGCGTTGTTGAAGGCACAGTCGAGCCGACCGTAGGTCGCGACCACCCGAGCCACGAGCGCTTCGACCTCGGCCCATCTGGAGACATCGGTGCGCACGAAGATCGCCTCGCCGCCCGCCTGCTTGACCATCCTGAGCGTCTCCTCGCCGGCTTCGGCGACGATATCTGAGAGCGCAAGCCGCGCCCCCTCGCGGGCGAAGATGAGCGAGGTCGCCCGTCCGATTCCGGAGCCGGCGCCGGTTATCAGCGCGACTTTGCCGTGCAACAGACCAGCCATCGTGGGATATCCTCCTTAACACCATTGTTGAGCGCGCCATTGGGCCGCCTGGCGTGCCCCGGACGCGACGTCCGCTGCGCCGGCGGCGCGCGCAGCGCGGTCGGCGTGGCGGCGATGGTCGAACTTCTAGCGCAGACGCGCGCCGCGCGCATGCGCCGGCGTGCCACTTTTATCACGCGGGCCAAGCGGATATTGTGGGCAGTCGACTTCTTCAACTGCGCGGATAATCCATGCGACACTGTGCAATTTGCGGAAAACAACCCTCCGTGGGTAACAACGTCAGCCACGCCAACAATAAGACCAAGCGCCGATGGCAGCCGAACCTCCAGGAAGTGCGCGCGGCCGTCGGCGGCGGGGTCAAGCGGATCCTGGTGTGCACCCGCTGCCTGCGCAGCGGCCGCGTCGCCAAAGCGACGGCGGGCGGGCGCTCCTCGCGCACCGGCGCGGCCCAGGCCTAAAGGAGCGCCTCCAGCCGCTCGGGGGGACGTGCGATAACGGCCTTCTTGCCGCGTACGACTATCGGACGCTGCATGAGCTCGGGATGCTCCAGCAGCAGAGCCACGACCGCCTCGGCGGTGGTGTAGTCGGCGGGCTTGAGCCCGAGCTCTTCGAACCGGCGATCCTTGCGCACCATCTCGGCCGGCGGTCTGTCGAGCATCGCAACGATGCGCTCGAGGGTGATGCGGTCGAGGGGATGTTTGAGATATTCGATGGCGTCGAACTCGACACCGCGGGCGCGCATCAGCTCCAACGCGCCGCGCGAGTTGCTTCAGGCGGGGTTGTGGTAAAAAGTCAGCTTCTCCATCGCGCGGCCTCTTCCGGGCGCTTTTCTTGCGCCAAAGTTTGCCTCAGCATAGGCGCGGTGCTGTGCGCGGGCAAACGGATTAGCCTCGGGATCACGCGGGCAACGACCTGGACCTCGGCGCCACGCGCAGGAGCTACGGGAAGGGCGGGATGACGATCAAGCTTTCGGCAAAACAGGCAATCGGCGCGCTCGCCGCGGCCCTCGCGCTGGGCGCGGCACCCCTTGCGCCTACGGCCGACGCCGCCGATGTGCCCGCGCAAATGGCATCGCCGACGGCCGCTACGAGCACCGCTGCGCAGGCCTCACGAGAGCCGGTACCGTCTCCGTCAGCCCAGGTAAGCGGCGTGCTCACCGATCCGCACGATCGGCCGCTCGCCAACATGGAGATCAATTTCCAGGGACGCGTCGATCCCGATATCTTCACCGTGCGCACCGGCACCGACGGCTCCTTTTCAACCGTCCTGCCGCCGGGAATCTACGACTTGCGCGACGCGCACGGCGCGATCATCGCGAGCGACGTAAGCGTGGGCCCCAACGGCGGCAGCATCGGCCGCGTCCAGACCCCCGCACCGCTTGCCCCGACGCGCCTGTTCGATCGCCAGGCGCTCAGCCGTGTGATCGTGAAGAACCCAGCGCCGTCGGGCGCCTACGTGCCGGCCGCCGGCGAGACGCATGCGCCGATCAAGGCGGCGACGGTGGTAAATCCGCCGGTGCAGGGGGCGACGGGCGGGCGCGCAATGGCGCCGGCTCAGGTGGTGCCGATGGGCATCGAGCAGCAGATCCAGATTCCGCCGGGGGCCGACACCACGATCGCTATGCCGGGAGCGGCCGAGGAAACGATGCCGCCTCCCTCATCCGAACCGGCGCCCCCCTCGACCGAGGGCGGCAAGTCCAGGCCGCCGCGCCTTCATCGGCCTTCCGGTGCCTATTGATTGCCGGCCGCGCCGCTCATCACGGCTTTGGCGCCGATCCGGTCAGGGTGAGGCCAATCTCCTGGCCGTAGGAGACCTCGAGATTGTTGCCGTCGGGATCGGCGATATAGGCCCAGTAGCCGACCGGGTAGCCGGTGTCGGTGGGACCGCTGCGCAGCCGCCCCTCGGCGCGGGCCGCCGCGCATAAACGATCGACCTCTTCGCGGCTGTCGCAACCCACACCGAGGTGACCGAACGGCGCGAGCGGCGAATCGCGCTGGTCGGGCCATTCGGCGAGCACGATCACGAACGGCCGCGTGCGATCGCTCATCCAGGCCACGCGGACGGCTGCGCCGGGGTCGAGGCGCTGATGCACAACCTCCATCCGGGCGTACTTGGCGTAAAAAGCGATACTGTCGTCCAGGTTGCGCACGCTAAGCGCCACGTGCGTCAGTCCGATGTCGGTCATCGCGCAAACCTCCCACGCCGTCGATAGGCGAGGCGGACGCGCCGAGAGTCAGAACTTAAGGACGCCCACCGTGTCCAAGGATTAGAAGGGCTGCGCCGACGCGAGTAAAGGGAGCCGCTGTGCAACTGGCCAAACGGCGTGAACGGAAAAAATCCCGGGCCGTGGCAGCAAGCGGGCGGATACCTGCCGCCACGGCGCCGGTTGGGGGGGAGGAAATTTAATCGAGCACAACCGACAGCAGTCGGGGGGAAGCGCTTGCGCGCGAATCGGCGGCGGCGGTGCGCGATGCCGGCGGGATCGCGTGCGCGAGCGAGACAGGCTGGCGCCCGGTCGGCGAACCCATGATTGAAACCGCGGTGATCTCGGCGCCCGCGCCAAACATCCGCAAAAACACGATCGGCGCCGCGCACTTAAGCGCCACCCTGAACGACGTCCCGTCGGGCGCGGGCCCGGCGAAGAGCACGTTGCCGCGCCCCAGACCGCTGAGTTCGGCCGACTGTTCGGCGGCACGCAAGGCGCGCGCCGGCCAGTTGGGCAGGTAAGCGGCGCCGGCCATCGCCGCCTGATCGGCCGCCATCTGCAGCGTCGTCTGGACCTGGTCGCGGACCAGCATGTCGCGGCTCACCATCAGCGCGGCGGCGGAAATCAGGATCGCGAAGACCGCCAGCATCACAATCGGCCTTGGCGTGCTCTGGGCGCGGTGTCGCGCCATGCTCTGAGCTTGCATAAGAAGATGGCCTTCTTGATCGATCATTGCCCCCTCCAGAGATTCGGAAGTCGTTGCGGAAGTCATGCCTTGACCAACCTGAGCGCGCCTGCGCGCCGACGGGGTTCGCCGCTCGCTCCCGCAGCTCCCGTATGCATCCCGTAACGCGTGAGCATCCGGTACAGCGTGGTGCGCGAGACGCCGAGGATGCGCGCCGCGCGCTGGCGATTGCCGCGGGCATGGCGCAGCGCGAGCACCAGCGCCTCGCGCGTCAGCATATCGAGCGAAGCCGGCGCCGCAGGCTCGCCTGCCGTCGCCGAATCCGCGGTTGCGCTTGCCGCCTGCGCGTCCATTGACGCCGCGGATAAACTGGTGTTGACCGATTCGGCCGCGAACGGCGCGGATACGGGCGCTTCGCCGGCGATGTCGCACGGCAGATGCGCCACGTCGATCCGGTCGCCATCCGCGAGCAGCACCGCACAGCGGACAGCATGCTCCAGCTCGCGCACGTTGCCCGGCCATCCGTAGGCCAGCAGGCGCTCGATCGCGCGCCGCGAGATAAACCTGACTGCGGCGCCGAACTCGCGGTTGCAGCGCTCGACGAAGAGGCTCAGCAGCGCGTCCAGCGCTTCGAGCCGCTCGCGCAGCGGCGGCACGCGCAGGGCGGCCACATTGAGCCGGTAATAGAGGTCTGCGCGGAAGCGCCCCGCCCTGACCTCGGCGCGCAGGTCGCGATTGGTCGCCGCTACGATCTGGACGTCGACCTTGAAGGTGCGGGTCGAACCCACCGGCTGGATTTCGCGATACTCGACCGCGCGCAGAAGCTTGGCTTGCAATCCCGCCGGCAACTCGCCGACTTCGTCTAAAAACAGCACCCCGCCGTCGGCCGCGCGGAAATAGCCCTGGGCCTCGTCGCGGGCGTCGGTGAACGCGCCCTTGACGTGGCCGAAGAGCTGAGATTCGGCCAGCGATTCCACCAGGTTGGAGCAGTTGAAGGTAATGAACGGCCCACGGGGCGCCGGGCGCAGCTCGTGTACGGCGTGCGCCACCAGCTCCTTGCCAGTGCCCGATTCACCTTGAATAAGGACGGTGGTGCGATGTGCGCCGACGCGGGCGAGCAGACGAATCAACTCGCCCATCGCCGCTGATTTCACTACCATCCCGCCAACCTGCGCCGCGGGGCCCATCCGCTGAAGGTCCAGCCAGTCAGCGTCGGTTCCAAAAGCGCGCGCGTTTGCGGTCAGCTCCGCCATTATCTCGTTGCTGCAGCTCAAAGTTCCTCTCGCTCTCTGCCCCCCGGGTCCGGCGGCGCACCGCCGTGCTGCGGGGTTGGTCAGCAAATGCGGTGCCATAGACAGAAAATGAAGAGATATGCACGTTTTAGAGAGATTTAAGATTAAATAAGCGGAAATTGGCGTAGCGGAAGACCAACATCGACGTTGCTCTATTGCACTTTAATTTATCAAAATGTGGCAATATCCCGCGACGCTGTCCTCCGCAGGGGACCGGACGGGGCCCTGACTAACCGCAGGGCTGGCCGCCTATCGGACGCCGCTAGAGTTCCGGCGACAACTCGGGTCGTAGGGCGGTGCGCCCGCGCTCTTTCAGGCGCATGCACTGAGGCAATCCGCGCTCGGCCCGATCGGGTGGGCCCGGCCGGGCCGTTGCGTCCAAGCCACGGCGGGTTGCGCCGGCGCGTCCGCGTGCGAGGCGGAGAGCGGATTAGGACAGTTGAGCGCAATGCGCCGGATGGCATACGGAATGCTCCAGGCCGCGCCGGGGGTTCGAACCAATCAGGAAGGCGTGACTGGCGGGCGGCCCCTAGGAGGGCGCGCGTCAGCTTTGCGGCGGGGGCCGCTGAGATGAGCGCGGATCATCCGGTATTCAAGAAGCGCTTGCCCTACAGGCGGGCGCCCGATTGGGTCAAGTGCGAGCTGTGCCAACGCAACGCGCCCCATCTTCCCGCGCGTTTCGTTGTCGCGGTCAACGAAGAGGCGGACGAGCAGCCGCCAGTCGAGTCGAACTCGCTGGTCCTGCTCTGCATCGACTGCTCGGCGCTGGTCGAGGGCGCGATCGACGCCGACGAATGGAAGCGGCGCACCGGCTTCCGTTCGGCCCAGAGCTGATAAATTTCCCGCTACGTCGATCGCCGCGCGTGCCGCGGCCGGTCGGCCACGGCCTCGACAAATTCGCGCAGCCGCTCGAACCACACCAGCTTGTGTCTAAAGCCAGGAAAGCTCGCGTTGAGCCCGCTCGGGTTGGGCAGGACGAAAACTCGCGCGCCGTCGATCTTCTCAGCCTTGGGCCCTGGTCCGGCGTCGCTGCCGCGTCCGAAAAACTGCCGGTAGATCGTCACGCCGACGAAGGCGACGACGTCGGGATGCAGCCGGCGGATCTTGCGCTCCAGCGCCTGCTTGCCGCGCCGCAACTCGGCCGCGCTCAGCTCGGCGGCCGAGCGCGTCGCACGCGGGCATAGATTGGTTAGCGCAAGGCCAAACTCGGCAAGCCGCTGATCTTCGTCATGGGTGAGCGCGACGGGGACCAGGCGCGCGGCGTAGAGCAGACGCCAGAAGGGATTGCCGGGGCCGGCAAAGTGATGGCCGACCGCCTCGGAGCGCAGGCCGGGGTTAATCCCGACAAACAGGATCCGCGGATGAGGAGTCAGCACGTCGCGCAGCGGCACGACGCAATAGATAGCACGCTCAGGCGCAGTTCGAGAGGACTTTTGGGACGGACGCGACCGCGCTCAACGCGATCCAATCGCACCAAGCCCTAGCGCCCCTATCCCTGAGCATGCGTGACAGGTTGGACGCCATGAAGCCGGTGCGCTGGGCAAGCTCCTGAAACGATTCGTCGCGATTATTCGCGGCGATAGTGGCGAGCAGCGGCGGCGAACTCCCGGACAAGCGGGAATCACCCCCCGATCTGGTACATCGAGCGCTCGCGGGTGGAGCGGCCTTCGAGCAGATGGTGGCCGGTGGGTTTGAGCGCGACCGCGCGCTCCAGAATCCGCGCAACCGCCGCCTCACCCCCGCCCTCGCGCAGCGCGCGCCGCACGTCCATCTCGTCGTCGTTAAGCAAGCAGAGGTGGAACTTGCCGTCGGCGGTCAGGCGCATCCGGTTGCACGTTCCGCAATACGGCTCGCTGACCGGGCTGATGAAGCCGACCACGCCGCGCGCGCCGTACAGCCTGAAGTTGCGCGCCTCGTCGGACGGATTGCTCGACCCGAGCTCGAGCAGCGGGCCCAGCGCCGCCTCGATCCGCCGGCGGGTCTCGATGTTCGAGACGTAGCGCTTGATCGCAAGCCGCGCGCACTCGCCCCCGCCCAGCGGCATCAGCTCGATGAACCGCACGTGCCAGTCGCGCTCGACCGTCAGCGCGGCGAGGTTCACGACCTCGTCCTCGTTGTACCCAGCGGCAACCACCGCGTTGAGCTTGATCGGTACCAGCCCCGCGGCCTCGGCGGCCATGATTCCGTCCCAGATCCGGGTGAAGCTGCCCCAGCGCATCTGCTGCTCGACCGTGGCTGGGTTGAGACTGTCGAGATGGACGTTGATGCGTCGAAGGCCGGCGCGTCTCAGCGGCTCGGCGAGCTTTGCCAGAAGCAGCGCATTGGTGGTGAGCGCGAGATCGCCGACGCCATCGATCGCGGCCAGCCGCTCGACGATCTCGATCACGTCGGCGCGGATGAGCGGCTCGCCGCCGGTCAGGCGGAACTTGCGAAACCCGACGCTGACCGCCGCGCGCACGACGGCTTCGATCTCGGCCGGCGTCAGCAGCTCGTCGCGAGGCAGGAAGCGCAGTCCGTCGAGCGGCATGCAATAGACGCATCGCAGATTGCAATTATCGATTACCGAGATGCGCAGGTAGTCGATTTCGCGATTGAAGGAGTCCCTCGGCATTCTTGCCAAGCCCTGCTGCGGTTGTCTCTCGCGCGCCCGTAAGGGCACGGCGAACCAGCTCCCCAGGTTCGATTTTAGTCGGCGCCTGCGCGGCCTTACAACCGTGCGCCGCGAACGCGGCGATTTCCCACCCGCCCGTGATCGATTAGAGTTGAGGCGCGCCGCATGGATGGCCCGCTCTCACGATGCCCCGTCTTTACTCCGCCCCCGCCGACAACCATCGCCCAGTAATCGAAATCCAGGGGCTGCGGGTTGAGCGCGACGCACTGATTCTCGAGTCCATCGACTGGCGCGTCGAGCCTGGTCAGCATTGGGTGATCCTCGGCGCCAACGGGTCGGGCAAGACTTCGCTGTTGAGCGTGCTGACCGGCTATCTCGCGCCCACCGCGGGCACGCTCCGGGTGCTGGGCGAGACTTACGGGCGCGCCGACTGGCGCGAGCTGCGCACGCGGATCGGGCTCGTGAGCTCGTCCATCCGCCAGCTGATGCCCGGCCATGAGAGCGCCCTGAGCGCGATCGCCAGCGGGCGGCGCGCGATGATCGGGATGTGGGGCGAGGTCGGCGAGACGGAAATCCGCCGGGCCCGCGAGATTCTCGCCGAGGTCGAAGCGGACTACTTGGCCGAGCGCCCGTGGCGCTTCCTCTCTCAGGGCGAGCGCCAGCGGGTGCTGATCGGGCGGGCGCTGATGGCCGATCCGGCTCTGCTCATCCTCGACGAGCCGTGCGCCGGGCTGGACCCGGTTGCACGCGAGCATTTCCTGGCCTTTATCGAGCGCCTGCTCGCGCGTCCCGCCGCGCCGACCCTGGTGCTCGTGACTCATCATGTCGAAGAGATCGTGCCGGGGTTCTCGCACGTGCTTGCGCTGCGCGCAGGGAGGGTTCTGGCGTCGGGGCCGCGCGAGAGCGTGATGACCTCGGCGAGGTTGAGCAGTGCGTTCGACGCACCGGTTCAGTTGACCCACAGCGGCGGCCGCTATTCGCTGACAGTAGGGGCGGCGCCATCGAAGGTCGTGTAGAGTTGTTCGCGCGCGACGGCATCGCCCCACGGGGCCTCGGCCGATTTCGAGTAAAGCAAGCGCCCGCCTCGGCGGCGATTCCACCTATCGTTTCGCTCCGCGAAAACTGGTAGCGTTTTACGCTTGACAGGCCCGCTAGCGGGCGCGCGCCGCCTGGGGCGCGCGGGCGATATCGGCAAAGAGGAGTTCGGGCCCGGGCGGCTCGCACAAACGCATAGTATGGGTTGGAAAATCGCGTTCGCTTTGATGCTCGCTTCGGTCGCTGCGGCGGCCGCGCTGGTCGGCCGCGGAGAACCGAAGGATGCGCTGGCGGTGGAGGAGGAGGCGGCGAAGCAGTTGAACGCGCTTCGGGAGTATTTGTTCCGGCGCTGATCCGGCCGGCGTGTCCATCGCGGCCTTCTCCGGCGCGCGGCGCGTGCGATGCCGCGCATGAGGGACGCCTGCACTCCCGACGCTCCGCCCCCTGCGTTCCCGGCAGAGGAATCGTTAAGCTTGCGATACCGATTATTTCGCGCGCTCGCCGCGCTCAGCCTTAAACGGCCCTGGATGGTGCTGCTGGCCGCGACCGCCCTTGCGCTCGCCAGCGTGATTTACACGCGGGCGCGCCTGGAGTTCCATACCGGGCAGGACGACCTGATCACTCCCAACAGCCGCGCCGCGCGCAACTACCTCGACTACACCCGCGAGTTCCCCGACCTCGACGGCTTGATTATCGTCGTCAGCGCCGCGCCCGACGGCGCGCGCGCCCGCAGCTTCGTTGAAGCGCTGGCGGCGCGGCTGAGCGCCGACCGCGCCAACGTCAAGGCCGTCTTCTACAAGATCGACCCGGGCGCCTTCGCCGACCGCGCGATGCTCTACATGAAGCGCGCCGACCTCGACGCGCTGGCCGCCAATATCCGCGCGGCCTACCCAATGCTGCGCGGCTACGCCGCCGACCCCGGCCTGGCGGGCTTCTTTACAATGGTCAATCGCGGGATCGACGGCCAGATGCGTGCGATGGCGGCAGCACGTGCGCGCGACCCCCACGCCGCCGCGCGCGCGGCCGCCCCGGCCGCCGCGTCGGGAAACAGTCCGATGCCGGCCGCGTTCGATACCAGCGCGATCGATACCGTGCTCCAAGGGATGCTCGCCTATGCGGCCGACGGCAAATACGTCTCGCCGTGGCAAACGATGATCCGCGGGGGCGGCGATAACGGCGGCGCACTCGGCAATCAGGGCTACCTGCTGAGCGACAACGGCAAGTACCTGCTCCTGCACGTCGCGCCCGGCGACGGGGCCAAGGACGGCCCCGACCCGGTCGAAGCCATCCAGAATGATCTCGACGCCGTGCGCGCCGCCTTTCCAGAGGTACTGGCCGGGATGACCGGCGGGCCGGCGCTGGCCCATGCCGAGGAGGCCACCACCGCGCACGATATCGCGCTCGCCTCGCTCATCGCGATCACCTCCAACGTGCTGCTGCTGGTGATCCCGTTCCGTGCGCTGGTCGAGCCCGCCTTCGCGATCCTCGCGCTGCTCGCCGGTGTCGCCTGGTCGTTCGGCTTCACCACGCTCGCGATCGGCCATCTCAACCTGCTCTCGGCGGTGTTCACCAGCGTGCTCGCCGGTATCGGGATCAACTTCCCGGTCCATCTCATGGCGCGCTATGACGAGGCGCGCCGCCAGGGCGCCGACCTGTCGCGCGCGGTCGAGCTGGCCGTGGTCAACACCGGCACCGGCGTCTTCGCCTCGGCCTGTATCATGGCACTGGCCTTCCTGACCCCGGTGTTCACCGACTTCCGCGGAATCGCCGAGCTCGGGATCGTTTCGGCGGCCGGACTCTTCCTTTGCCTGGTTTCGGCACTGCTGATCTTCCCCGCGCTGGCCGTGCTGCGCGAGCGTTACTTTCCGGCGCGGGTGCGCCCGCAGCTTGCGCCGCGCGCGCGCCGCTCGCTGCTCGAAGCGTTCTTCCGCCGTCCGATGCTGATAGTTGCGGGCGCGGCGGCGATCACCGTCTGCGCGGTCTTTATGACCAGGCGGGTGAGCTTCGACCAGAACGTGCTGAATCTCCAGGCCGAAGGCGCCGAGGCGGTCAAGTTCGAGAACCTGCTGCTCAAGGACTCGGGCCGCTCGTCGTGGTTCGCGGTGTCGCTGGCGCCGACGATGGAGGCGGCGGAGGTGCGCGCGACGGCCTTCCGCAAACTGCCCGAAGTCTCCGACGTCGAAACCATCGCGACTTATATCCCCGACGATCAACCGGCCAAGCTGGCGACGCTCCATACGCTGGGCGCGATGCTTGCGCCGATCGAGCTGCCCGCCGCTGTCCGCCCGAGCAATCCCGCGGCGCTCGCGCGCGAGCTCAGGGAGCTGGAGGTGAAATTCACGATGCTCGCGCGGGCCGCCGGTGCGCAGGCGGCCGCCTCGGGCGTCGCGAAGACGGCGGCGCTCGCCAACGCCGCGGTCGCGCGCCTTCAGGCCAGGCCCGACGCATTTGCGGGCTACGAGCTTGCGACCAACGCCGACCTGCGCGCGCGCCTGGCCCAGCTCAAGCGCGATCTCAACACCGACGCGGTGACCGCGGCCAACCTGCCCGAGGTAATCCGCGAACGCTTCATCGGGCGCGGCGGCCGCTACCTGGTCCAGGTCTACCCGCGCGGCGACATCTGGGCCGACGCGCCGCTGGCGCGCTTTGTCGGCGCGCTTGAGAGCGTCGATCCGGACGTGACCGGCCCGCCGGTGCAGACCTACAACATCGCCACCGTGATGCGCCGCGGTTACGAGCGCGCGGCGGTGCTCGCGCTCGCCGCGGTGCTGGTCTTCGTCTTCGCCGACTTCCGCAACCTGCGCGACACGGCGCTGGCGGTGGTACCGCTGTTCTTCGGCGGAGCGTGGCTGCTCGAGGCGATGGGCGGGCTCGGATGGGAATTCAATCTGGCCAACCTGTTCGCAATCCCGATCATCATCGGCACTGCGGTCGACAACGGCGTCAATATGGTCTATCGCTGGCGCGAGGAGCGCGACAAGTCGGCGCTGATCCTGACCCGCGCGGTCGGCAAGTCGGTCACGATCGCCACCCTGACTACGATCGCGGGCTTCGCCGCGCTCATCCCGGCCACCCATCGCGGCATCTCCAGCCTCGGCTGGGTGCTGAGCCTCGGCGTCTCGTTCATCCTGGTTGCGACGCTGCTTGTGCTGCCCGCCCTGTTCGAATTGCTCGGGCGGCGGCTGGAGCCCGCCCCGTCGGCGGCGGAGCCCGTAGCTATCGAGGACGAACCAGCGCCGCGCAAGGCAGCCTCCGGCGGCCTTCGTCGCTAGACTTACTCGGAAAAATCGGCAACGGTCAGCCGCCGGTGATCGGCTTTTCCGGCTCGGCCACGCAGTGAGCGCACCGACAAAGCGCGCGCAGATCGGCCGTGGTGTAGAGCGTCTCGTGCCCGTCCACCCATCCGAGGAACACGCCTTGCTCGCCCAGGCGCGATAGCTGCGCCAAGCGCTGGCTGGCAGCGGGAATCTCGCCGTCGATATGGCCGCCGCAGGTGTGGCACGGGCAGGCGCGCCTGAGGTTCTCCAGCGGATAGATGCTGTCGTGCCCGTCGGCCCATCGCACGCCCACTGCGTAGCGGCCGACGTCGTTGAGGCTCACGATTCGGGACGTCTTTGACTTGTTCAGCGCCATTGGTGCACTCTTGGCGCTGGATTATAGCATCGCCGCGCGCCGCGGCCGCATCGGCCGGCGCCCGCGCAATGCTCGCGCGCGGCACCAGATTAAAACGAATCCAAGGCCCAGGCCGGACTAACCTCTGCGCTCTCGAGCGCGGCTTGGCGGCAGCGGAGAACGGAGAAAACGATGGACGAAAATGCGAAGAAGAAAGCGCTCCTGATGATCCCGTACGGTCTGTTCGTGCTCGGCGCCCGTAGCGGCGAGCGCCAGACCGTGGCCACCATTAACTGGGTCACTCAGGCAAGCTTCAAGCCGCCGCTGGTGGTGGTCGGGGTCAAGGCCGACTCGACCGCCCATGCGCTGATCAAGGAATCCAAGGTCTTCACGCTCTCGATGCTGGCGAGCGGGCAGAAGGCGGTCGGGATGGCGTTCTTCAAGCACGTCGAGCCCAAGGACGGCAAATTCGGCAACTACGCCTTCGAGGCGGGCAAAAATGGCGCGCCGATCATCAGCGACGCGCCGGCGGCGGTCGAGTGCAAGGTCGTCGGGTTTTACGAGCTGGGCGACCACAGCGTGGTCGTCGGCGAGGTCACCGAAGGCCATCTCAAGCGCGAGGCCGAGCCGCTGACGCTCAAGGAGTGTGGCTTCAATTACGGCGGCTGAGCATCGCGCGCGCGCGGCTTTAAGGCCGTCGCCGCGCGTGCGGGCGAGCTTTCGCCAACCCTCGCCTCGCGCAAGAGGAAGGACTAACGAGGGCAGGGCATGGCCAGGAAACGAGTCGTAGTGCTGCCGGGCGACGACGCCGCGCCGGAAACGGTGGGCGCGGCGATGGAGGTCCTGCGCGCGCTCGCGCCTGACATCGAGTACGTTGAGTTTCCGCCCGGCGAGCAGTGGGTGCGCGGCGTCACCGACGTCAACGCGCGCGCCGCGATCGACGCCTCGGACTCGACGCTGTTCGGCTCGACCTCGGGCAAAACCGTGGCGATCGGCTACCTGCGCTGGGGCAAGGAAACCTACGCCAACGTGCGCCCCGCGCGCTATATTCCGGGCGCACGCAGCCCGCTCGCCCGCCCCGACGGCATCGACTTCGTCATCGTGCGCGAGAACCTCGAGGACCTCTACCTCGGTCTGGAAGGGCCGTTGGAGGTTCTGAGCCCGCTCAAGCTGCACAGCAAGATCACGCGCTCGGCGCTGGACACCTCGATGCGCGGCAAGTTTGCGATCAAGATCATCACCGAGCGCAACACCCGGCGGATCGTGGACTTCGCCTTCCGGCTCGCGCGCAAGCGGCGCGCAGCGGGCGGCAAGGGCAAAGTCACCTGCACCTCGAAGTACAACATGCTGCGCGAGTCGGACGGGCTGTTCCGCCAGATCGCCGAGGAGGTGGCGGCCGCCTATCCCGACATCCGCTACGAGCAGTTCATCATCGACGACTTCGCGCGCCGCGTGGTGCAGAGCCCGCACGAGCTCGACGTGGTCGTGATGCCCAACCTCTACGGTGACATCATGTCGGACGCGGCAGCGGGCACCGTCGGCGGGCTGGGGGTCGCGCCCAGCGGATGCTACGGCGACGAGTACGCTTACTTCGAGTCGGTCCACGGCACCGCGCCCGACATCATGGGCAAGAACATCATCAATCCGACGGCGACGATGCTTTCGGCGGCGATGATGCTCGAGTACCTCGGTTTCGAGGACGCGGCGCGACGCTTCGAGCAAGCCGTGCGCAAAGTGTACGCGGAGGGCCGCCTGCTGACACCCGACCAGGGCGGCCATGCGAGCACAGCCGACTTCACCCGCGCCGTGGTCGCAAACCTGTAGCCGGCGCCGCGCGGATTCAAGCGCGGCCTGTATCAGTAGAACCGCTGCTCGCCGGGCGGACGGGTCTTCCAGCGCCGATGGATCCAGTTCCAGTGGTCCGGATGGCGCCGGATCATCTCCTCGATAATCGCGGTGTAGCGCTGAGTGTTGAGCTGCACCGATTCCTCGCGGCCGGCGCCGCGCAGCGGCTCCAGCGGCTCCAGGCATTCGAGCCAGTGATGGGTGCCAGTGCCGTCGCGCACCATGAAGGCGGGCACCACCGGCGCGCCGGTCGCCAGCGCCAGGCGCGCCAGCGCGTCGCTGGTCGAGGCCTTGAGCGAGAAGAAATCGACGAACACGCCGTGGCGCACGTCGAGGTCGAGCGGAATTCCTACCATCCAGTTCTGGCGCAGCAGCCGGATCACGTCGCGTCCGGCCCCTTTGCGCGGAACGACCCGGTTGCCGAAGCGGGTGCGCGCCGCCAGCACCGCCGCGTCGATCAGCGGATTGCGCAGCGGGCGATGGACGACGGCGACCCGATTACCATAGATCGAATGGGCCAGGATGAGGAACTCGAAGTTGCCAAAGTGGCCGGTGAGGATCAGGATCCCGCGGCCCTGAGAGATCTCCTCGGCGCGCCGCCAGTTCTCGATGTTACGGTAGGTAGCGAAGCGCTCGATGTTGTTGCGGTCGAGGCTCGGGAAGTGCATCCACTCCGCCAGCATCCGGCCCCAGTTCTCATAGGTCGCGCGCAGGACGGCGAGGCGCTGCCCCGGCGACATCGCGGGGAAGGCTATCCCCAGGTTGCGCATCGCAACCGGGCGGTCGATGCGGTCCAGACCCATCGCGAGCGCCCCCAGCCGCGCGCCAAGTCGCACCGCCCGCTCGCGCTCAAGCATCCTCAGCGGCGCGGCAAGCGCGCCGACCGCGGCGTACTCCAGCCGCGCGCGTAGCGGACCGGTCTGGCGAGCCATCGCCGAACGAGCGTTCCAGAGCGCGGGCGGCCGCGCAAGCGTGGGCGGTGCCGCGCTGGGTCCGCCGTCGCGCGAACGCGCGGCTTACGGCTCGGCCGCAATCGCCGGCGCTCTCGCAGAACCAAGCGGGCTCGGCGAACCGAAACCGGAAGATGAAGATGCGCTCGGCGACGGAGGCGAAGCCGCCACAGCCGGCGGCGAAGCCGTCGCGGCCGAAGCCGACGCCGCAAGCGGCGCAGTGCCGGAGGTCGACGCCGGCGCCGCCGCGACGGAGGAGCCTGCGCCCTTCTTGATCGCGTTCTTCGAACCCGGGCCGATGATTTCGGTGTTGGGCGGAGTCGCAGGCGGCGGCGCCACCAGGCTGGAAGGCGCGGAGCCGAAGCCGACCGCGGCGCCAGCCGACGGCGCCATCATCGCGCCCCGGCTCTGGAGATCCTGCGCGGGCGACACCGGCACGCTGAAGCTCGGCTGGTTGAGCTGGCGGAACTGCTGCACTGGCATCTGATGCATCTCGCGCCGGCCGAGCGCGTCGATGAAACGCTGGCGCTCGTCAAGCGCGAGCGAGCGCAAATCCTCGCGCGTGCGGACCACGTGCGGGGTAAGAAACACCAGCAAGTTGAGCTTCTGCTTGTTGCTGCCGTTGTCGCTGAACAGGTTGCCGAGCACCGGGATGTCGGAAAAGAACGGCACGCCCTGGCGTTGGATGGTGTTCTGATCGGAGAGTAGGCCGCCGATGACGGCGGTGCGGTGGTCCTGCACCATCACGGTGGTCGAAGCCGAGCGGATCGTGGTCGTCGGGCCGAGCGGATTGTTGACCGACTGCGGCGTGTTGACGACGTTGGAAACCTCCTCGTATACGTCCAGCCGCACATAGTCGCCCTCGGAAACCTGCGGGATGATGTCGAGGGTGATGCCGACGTTCTGACGGTCAACCGAGTTGAAGATCTGGCCCGGCAGACCCGCGTTGGCCGCCGCCGAACCCACGAACGGCAGGTTCTGGCCGACCACGATCATCGCCTCCTCGTTGTCGGCGGTGAGCAGGGTCGGCGCCGAGAGCACGTTGCTGTGAGTGTCGCTCTCCAGCGCGGTCATCAGCGCCACGTCGCATGGCACGCTTACGTTGCTACTGCTCGCGTTGACGGTGCCGGTGGCGCCACTGGTCAGCGTGTTGGTCACCGAGGCTGCCAGGTTGACCGGAATGCTGCACACGCTGGCCGAGGCGAGGCCGATGCCCAGGCCGGTGATGCCGAGCGGATTGGCGAGCGCGGTCTGCAGCTGGCCGAAATTGAGCTGGGCGACGCCGAGGGTGCTGCCGCTGATATTGGAGGCGGACTGGAAGTTGACTCCGATGTCGCGCGTGCGCTGGGCGCTGACCTCGACGATGATCGCCTGGACGAAGACCTGGATGCGCGGGATGTCCAGTTGCTCGATCACCTGGCGTAGGGTTTGGTAGTCCTGCGGCGATGCGCTAACGATGAGCGAATTGGTGGCCGGGTCGGCGGTCACCGTGACCGGATTTTCGAAATCCGGCGAGCGCGTCGTCCCGCCCCCGGTGCTGGCGCTAATCGGTCCGCTCGCGGCCGCGCTGCTGCTGCGCGAGCCCATCGGCGAGCCCATCGCGCCCCCGAAGGCCGAGTTCGCGCCGTAGCCGCCAAACGAAGTGGCGCCCAAGCCGCCATAGCCGCCCAAGCCGCCGCCCATCCCGCTGAACCCCAGACCGCCGAACCCCGAACCGAAACCGCCGCTATAGTTGCCCAGCGCGCTGCCGCGGCCGAGCGAATTGCGCCCGGTCACAGGTGACAGCGTCGTCGGAGCGCCCGAGCCGCCGAGCAGGCCGTTGAGCACCTGGACGATCTCGGCCGCCGAGGCGTTCTTGAGATGAACGACGTGGATGCGGGTGGTCTCGTTGGGCGGATGGATATCGAGCTTGGCCACAAGATCCTTGATGGTACGCATCTGGAGCGGGCCCGCCAGCACGATCAGCGAGTTGGTACGCTCGTCGGGCACCACCTTGAAGCCGCCGGTCGGACCCTGCGCCGCTGGCGCGACCACGCCCATCCCGGGCCGCGGCAGACGCACTCCCTGCTGGGCCTCGCTTTTGGCGCTCATGATTTTCTCGATTTGCGAGGCCACGTCGGCGGCGAAAGCGAGCTTGAGCGGGATGACCTCGATGTTCTGCTGCACGCCCTGGACGTCGAGGCTGCCGATGATCTTGAGCAGGCGCTGGATGTTGTAGGCGTTGTCGGTGAGGATGAGGGTGTTGTCCTCGGGATAGGCCGCCACTAGCCCGTCATGCGAAACCATCGGCTGGACCACGCTGACCAGCGAGGCGGCGTCGATGTTCTTCAGCTTCACCATCCGGGTCACGTACTCGTCGCCGCGGAGCTCGCCGGGCTCCTGGGAGGTAGTCAGGGCTGCGGTCTCGCGGACCTGGCGTGCGGGTACGATCTTGACCACGGGGCCGGCCTGGACGGTGGCGAAGCCCTTGAGCTGAAGGACCGACTGGAAAATCGAGTAGGCCTGCTGGGGGGTGACCTTGGTCGGAGAGATGATGCTCACCTTGCCGCGGACGCTCTCGTCGATAACGAAGTTCTTGCCGGTTATCTCACTGATGAACTTGGCCAGGACCGGGATATCAACGTCCTGAAAGTTCATCGTGATGAGATTCTGATCCTGCGGCCGAGGCGCATCGGCCGCCTGTGCGTGCGCACCGATGACGCAAAAGCAGACCGCGAGGGCAACCGCCCCGGCCAACCAGCGATTCATTGAAGTTCCCCTTTGCGGAAGCCTATGGCGAGGTTATAGCGGGCGGGCAACGCGCGAGGCAACCGCGCAGCCGCCTTAGCCGCCGGCGCGCCGTTGCAAAAGTCCGATCGCTCACGGACTATGGGTTGCGGGAGCTTTCCGCGATTCCACATGACCTTTGCCGATAGCCCGCCCGGCCTGCTGCACGCCACCGCCTTCTGCTGCGCGGGGCCGCGCCACAACGCCCCTATCGGGCCCTCCAACCGGTGCGCTTCGAATACCTGATAGGGATGCGCTACCTACGGGCGCGCCGGCGCGAGCGCTTTGTCTCGCTTATCGCGATCATTTCGCTCAGTGGAGTGGCGCTCGGCACCTTCGCGCTCACCGTCGTGCTGGCGGTGATGAGCGGCTTCCAGGAAGACCTGCGTCAGCGTCTGCTCGCCTTCACGCCGCATATTACAGTCGAAAGCGCCAATCCGGGCGCCGCTAATCCAGCCCCGTTGGAGCGGCGGATCGCCACGATGCCGGGGGTCGAGGCGGTGGCACCGTACATTTCGTCGCAGGTGATGGCGGTTTCGACCAACGCGGAGGGCGTTCCAGGTTACGTGGCGGGCGGGATGCTACGAGGGGTCGTGGCGCATAACAACCCCGTCCTGGGCGAGCTCAAACAGACGCTCAAGGCTGGGGACTTGGCGGTGCTCGATCGCACCTATCCCGCCACGGTTACCGAAAAAGGAGCCCAGCGCACGGTTCAGCTCCCCGGAGCGATTATCGGCGACGCACTGGCAACCGAGCTCGGCGTGCGAATGGGCAGCGCTATCGTCGTCATTTCGCCCGCCACGCTCGGCGGAGGGCTGGGTGGGCCCCGCCTGCGCAGATTCGTCGTCGCCGGGTTATTTCACTCGGGGATGTATCAGTTCGATTCAACTCTGATTTTCGTCGCGCTCAAGCAGGGGCGCGCTCTGCTGGCCGACGATCCGCAGCTCGAAAGCGGACTCGAAGTCCGGGTGCGCAAGCTGTTCGATGCGCCGGCGATTGCTGGTGAGATCGCCGGCCTGGCCGGTAGCGCCTTCACCGTCAGCGACTGGACGCAGGCCAATGCAGCGCTGTTCTCGGCGCTGGAGCTGGAAAAATTCACCTATTTTCTGGTCCTGCTGCTGATTGTGCTGGTGGCAGCCTTCAATATCGTCGCCACGCTGGTGATGGTCGTGATGGAACGGCGCAAGGAGATCGCGATCCTGCGTACGATGGGCGCGCGGGCGAGTTCGGTGGCGGCGATCTTCCTGTGCGAGGGCGCCGCGCTGGGGGTGGTCGGCACCGCGGCCGGGGTCGTCGGGGGCTTTCTCACCTCGTATCTCATCGGTAAATACCATCTGATCCGGCTGCCGCCCGACCTGTTCATGGTCAGCGCCGTGCCGGTGCGTCTTTATCCGCTCAACTTCATAGCGGTGGCAGTCGCTGCGGTTATCCTGTGCCTGGGCGCCGCGCTCTACCCGGCCTTCAAGGCGCGTGCGCTCTCGCCGGTCGAGATCCTCCGCTATGAGTAAAGGCGCAACCCCAGCTTCCGCACCGGGCGCGCAGCGCGCTGCCGTGCTGCTGCGCGCTGAGAAGCTCGACAAGAGCTTCTACGACGCGGGGCGCGAAATCCATGTCTTGCGCGGGCTGGAAGTCGAAGTGCACGCCGGCGAGGAGATTGCGATCGTCGGCCAATCGGGCGTCGGCAAATCGACCCTGCTCCATATCCTCGGCAGCCTTGAGCAGCCGAGCGCCGGCAAGGTTTACTTCGAGGGCCAGGACCTGTTCGCGCTCAGCGAGCGCGCGCTGGCCGAATTCCGCAACCTCAAGCTCGGCTTCGTCTTCCAGTTCCATTACCTGCTCGCCGACTTCAGCGCGCTGGAGAACGTCATGATGCCGGCGCTGATTGCACGAATGGCCGAGCGCGAGGCCGAGCGGCGCGCGGGCGAGATGCTCGAACTGGTGGGCCTGGGCGACAAGCTGCATCGCCGCCCGGCCGAACTCTCCGGCGGCGAGCAGCAGCGGGTGGCGGTGGCGCGCGCGGTTGTGCTGCGTCCGCGCCTGGTGCTGGCCGACGAACCGACCGGCAACCTCGACCCCCAGACCGCCGACGAGGTCCACCAACTCTTCCACCTGCTCAATCGCGAGCTCGGAATCACCCTGGTGGTGGCGACCCATAACGAGCGGCTCACCCGCAGCATGGGCCGCGCGCTCAGGCTGCGCGACGGACGCCTGTTCGAGGAACGGGGCTAGCCGGCGCGCCACCAGCCAGCGCGCGGACCAAGGCGGCGGAGATCACCGCGCGGAGCGCGGAAGCGCAGCCGACAGTGCACAACCAACAGGGTGCGCCGTCGGTCTTTGTTTACTTCGCGGAAGCGATTGGTTAGCTTGGTCGCGCCTCAAAGCGGGAAGGTGAGTGGTGGAATTGCGCAGGAGGCGCCGCTTCGGCGCGCGCTGGGCCCATGCAGCACTGTTGCTCGTCGCGCTGATGCTCGCTGCAGTGCCGGCGCTCGCGCAGCCTGCCGCCCCCGTCATTTCCCAGATCCGTATCGTCGGCAACCAGCGCGTGGAGGAGGACGCGATTCGCGTCCACGTCTCGGCGCAACCCGGCCATCCGCTCGACCCCGCCACGGTCGACCGTGACGTAAAGGCGATCTACCGCATGGGCTTTTTCGACCGGGTCAACGCCGCGGTCGAGCAGCGCGGGGGACAGTCGATCCTGGTCTACCGGGTCAAGGAACGCCCGCTGGTAACCGACGTGCGGCTGGAGGGGATGAAGAATATCAAGCCCACCAGCGACGAAGCGGTAGCGGCGGTCAAGCTGCACTCGGGCGCGATCCTCAATCCGCAGGCGGTACAGGCCACCGAGCGGGCGCTCAAGCAGGTTTACGAAGCCAAGGGCTACCTCGACGCCACGGTCAGTTTCAGCACCGTCGCCCAGCCCAACAACACTGCGGTGGGCATCTTCCGCATAACCGAGGGGCCGCTGGTGCAGATCACGGCCGTCAACTTCGTCGGCAACAAGGAATTCTCGGCGCGCAAGTTGCGCACTCTGATGGAGACGCGGCCGCACAACCTCCTCAGCCGCTTCTTCGGTACCGGCGTGCTCGATCGCACCAAGCTCCAGGAGGACGTCGACCGCCTGACCGCCTTCTATTACAACCATGGCTATCTCCAGGTGCACATCGGCGACCCCATTGTCACCCGCCACGACAACTCGCTCACGGTGACCGTGACCATCAACGAGGGCCCGGTGTTCAAGGTAGGAACGGTCGACGTCGCCGGTGATCTGAAGTTCCCCAAAAAAACCCTGCTTGAGAAGCTTACCCTCAAGCCCAAGGACACCTTCAGCGGCGCCGACATGGAGCACGACGTGCTCACCTTGTCGGACTTCTACTCCGACCGCGGCTACGCCTTCGTCAACGTCGATCCGCGCACCGCGGTTGATCCGTCCGCACATGTCGTCAACATCACCTACGCGGTTACTCCCGGCAATGAAGTGCTCGTCGATCGCATCCGGATCTCCGGCAACACCAAGACCTCGGACAAGGTGATCCGGCGCGAGATGCAGATTCAGGAGCAGGAACCCTACTCGGCCTCCAAGATCCAACAGTCCAAGATGCGCCTGGACCGGCTCGGCTTTTTCCAGAGCGTGCGCATCTCGACCTCGCCCGCCAACCAGCCCGACAAGATCGATCTCGACGTAAACGTGCAGGAGGGCAACACCGCCTCTTTCCAGGTCGGCGGCGGCTACGACAGCTACAGCTCGGTGTTCGGCACTTTTCTGCTGCAGAACACCAATCTCTTTGGCGGCGGCGAAGCGGCGGCGCTCAGCGCCGAGATCGGTTTCCTGTTCGAGAACTTCAGCGTGAGCTACACCGAGCCGTGGTTTCTCGACATGCCGCTGTCGGTCAGCATCCAGGGCTTCGACAACCAGCTCTTCCTGTTCAGTTTCGACCAGAGCGAAGCCGGCTTCATGATCAACAGCGGCTATCCGCTGGCCGACCTCGGTCTGCGCCGGATCGGCCCCTTCTCGCTGGAGAACATCAGCGCGAGCCTCGGCTATCAGTTCGAAAGCGTCGGGATCACGGGGCTGGCGCCGTTTACCACGTTCGATATCCAGCGCGCCAAGGGCTTCACCCGGGTCTCGGAGATTCTGCCCTCGATCCATCGCTTCACGGTTGACAACCCTGTCGACCCGCGCAGCGGCTCGGTCCAGAGCCTCGACATGGAAGTCGCCGGTCTCGGCGGCACCCCGTTCATCAAGGGCGTGGCGCACGGCCACTGGTTTATCCCATTCATCAAGAGCCCGACCTTCGGCGAGTGGGTGTGGTCGCCGGCGATCACGTTCGGCATCGGCACCCAGTTGAGCGGCGGGACCGGCGGGGAGCTGCCGCTGTACGAGCGCTTCTTTCCGGGCGGACTCAACGGCCAGGGCCAGGTGCGCGGCTACCAGATCTATTCGCTGGGTCCGCAGGTGACCGAGTTCAACCAGTTCGGGCAGCCGTTCGCCGTCGAGCAGGTCGGCGGCAGCAAGGAATTGCTGTTCAGCCAACAGGTTAACTTCCCGCTGATCGAGGCGCTGGGGCTGCGCGGGCAGATTTTCCTCGATGCTGGCAATTCCTTCAGGCTGCGCGACTCGCTCTCGCTCGACGCCCTTCAGTACGCCTGGGGCGTCGGGCTTTTCTGGAAGTCGCCCTTCGGCCCGATCAACGTCGACATCGCCCGCCCGATCAACCCGCGGCCCAACGACCTCCACATCGCGTTCGACTTTGGCGCCGGGGCGCCGCTCTAGCTTGGGGGGCGTAAAATCGGCTTAAATGTGCGGCAGGCATTGAGGCGGCGGGCGGAGACTCGCGCCCGCCGGCACTCGGTTCGCGTCCACGGGAGGGATGTAAGTTCGATGAGGAAAGGTCTGATCCTTGGTGTCGTGCTGTTGTTTGTCGCGGCTGCGATACCGGCGCAGGCGGAAGTCAAGCTGGCCTACGTGGATATCCAGCGCGCGCTTAACGAGTGCCAGGCCGGCAAGAAGGCCCGCACCAGCATCCGCGCCGACGCCGAACGCGCACAGGCCAAGCTCCAGAAGGAGCAGGCGACGGTCCAGGCCCTCAAGGATGAGCTCGACAAGAAGGGGATGCTGATGCCGCCCGACCAGCGCCAGAACCTTCAGGACGAGCTCGGCCGCAAAATGCGCAGCTTCCAGGACGACGTGAAGAACGAGCGCGAGGAGCTGCGCCAGAAGGACAATGAGGTCACCGGCGCCATCGTGCGCGACCTCGCCACCGTGGTCCGTCAGCTCGGCGAAAAGAACGGCTACACGATGGTGATGGAGAAGAACGGTCTGCTCTGGGGCATCCCCTCGGCCGACATCACCGACGAAGTTATCCGCACCTATGACGCGATGAACGTCAAGGCCGGCTCGCTCGCGGCCGATCCGCGATGGGAAGGTGCGGGCGCCGCGGCGACTGGCAGCAAGGGCGCCGAGGGCGGCGGTAGCTCGATCCGCAAACATTCGAGTATCTCGAAGTAGCGCGCACGCCGTGGGCGGCGATTTCAATCAGGCCGAGCTCGCCCGGCTGCTCCAGCGGTTGCCCCACCGCTACCCCTTCCTGATGGTTGACCGGGTGCTCGAGTTGGACGGCGAGCGCGTGCTCACGCTCAAGAACGTGAGCATCGACGAGCCGTTCTTCACCGGCCACTTTCCCGGCCGGCCGGTGATGCCAGGCGTGCTGGTGGTCGAAGCGATGGCTCAGTCCGGTGCGCTGCTCGCGCTGGCGATGCGGCGCGGGGAGCAGGCGGGGCTTTTCATGCTTACCGGAATCGACAAGCTGCGGCTGCGCCGGGCGGTGGTCCCCGGCGATCAGTTGCGCATCGAGGTCCGCCTGCTCAAACACCATCGGCCGCTGTGGAAAATGCGCGCCGAGGCGCGCATCGATAGCGAACTGGTGGCCGAGGCCGAGTTGTCGGCGATGGAAGTCGAGGAGGCAACGCCATAGCCGGCCACATCCATCCCAGCGCCATCATCGACCGCCGTGCCGAGCTCGACTCCAGCGTGGAGGTCGGACCGGGCGCGGTGATCGGCGCCGAGGTCAGGATCGACGCCGGTACGTGGATCGGACCGTACGCGGTGATCGAAGGCCGCACCACGATCGGTAAGCGCAACCAGATCTTCCAGTTCGCCTCGGTGGGCGCTGCCCCCCAGGACCTCAAGTACCGGGGCGAACCGTCGCGGCTCGAGATCGGCGACGACAACCGCATCCGCGAGTTTACCACCATCCATCGCGGCACCGAGGGCGGCGGGATGCTCACCCGCATCGGTAACCACGTGCTGGTGATGAACTACGTCCACATCGCTCACGACTGTATCATCGGCGACCACTGCATCCTCGCCAACTCGACCGAGGTCGCGGGCCACTGCGTGCTCGAGGAGTGGGTGGTGTCGGCCGGGATGTGCGGGATTCATCAGTTCAGCCGGATCGGGGCGCATGCGATGCTCGCGGCGGGCTCGAAGGTCGCTCAGGACGTGCCGCCTTACGCGATGGTGGCCGGCGGCGAGCGCGCGCGGCTGGTGGGCGTCAACACGATCGGCCTCGAGCGCCGCGGCTTCGACGCGGAAACCGTGGCTGCCGTGCGCGCCGCCTTCCGCACGCTCTTTTATTCCAAGCTTCTGCGCGACGAAGCGATCAGACAAGTGCTCGATGAGCACGGCGCGCGCCCCGAAGTCCGCCGGCTCATCGACTTCATCCGCGCCTCGGAGCGCGGCGTGGTCGGCCGCGAGCGCGAAGACCGTGACTAGGCTCGGCCTGATTGCGGGCAATGGCGTCTTCCCGCTCGAGGTCGCGGCCGCGGCGCGCCGGCGCGGCGTCGCGGTCGTCGCGGTCGCCCATCGCGGCGAGACCGACCCGCGCCTGGCGGAGCTGTGCGACGAAATCACCTGGATCCGCGTCGGCGAGCTGCAGGCAATGATCGACGCCTTCAAGCGCGCGGGCGTCGCCGAAGCTGCGATGGCGGGCGGAATTGCGCGCGCCCGGTTGGGCGAGTCGTTCGCGCCCGACGCGCGGGCGATCACGATGCTCGCGCGGGTGGGCCGATTTAGCGACGACGCGCTCCTGCGCGCGGTCGCCGCCGAGGTCGAGGCCGACGGGATCGCGATGATCGACCCGGTGCCGCTGCTCGACGACGCGCTCGCCGGGCGCGGCAGGATGGCCGGGCCGGCGCCCAATGATGCGCAACTGCGCGACCTTGACCTCGCGTTTGCCGTCATGCGTGCGCTGGGCGCCTTCGACGTCGGCCAGGCCGCGGCCGTGCGCGACGGGGTGGTCGGCGCGATCGAAGCGATCGAGGGCACCGACGCCGCGCTCCGGCGGGCGGCGGCACTGTGCGGCCGCGGCCTGGTGGTCGCCAAGGTCGCCAAACCGGGCCAGGACCTGCGCTTCGACCGCCCCGCGATCGGTCCCGCGACGATTGAGCTGCTTGCCGAGATCGGCGCCGCCGCCATCGGCGTCGAAGCCGGCCAGGCGCTGATTCTCGACCGCGCGCGCACCCTGGAAGGCGCCGAGCGCGCCGGCATCACGGTATGGGGCCATGAATGAGCTGCGCGTCGCGGTGGTTGGCGCCGGACGGCTCGGCTCACTGCATGCCCTGAAGTACGCCGCCCTGCCCGGCGCGGCGCTCTCCCACGTGGTTGACGTCGCGGTCGAGCGCGCGCGCGAGGTTACCGCGCGTCACGGCGGCGTGGCGCTGGCCGACTACCGCGAGTTGGCAGGCAAGGTCGACGCGGCCAGCGTCGCCGCCCCCGGCAGCCTCCATCACGAGATCGCCTCCTTCCTACTCGCCCACGGGATCGACGTCCTGCTGGAAAAGCCGATGGCGGCGAGCGTGGCCCAGGCGCGCGAGCTGGCGGCGCTCGCCGCGCGCACCGCGCGCATCCTCCAGATCGGCCATCTCGAACGCTTCAATCCCGCAATCGTCGAGCTACGCGCGATGGTGCGCGGCCCGCGCTTCATCGAATGCCATCGCCTCGCCCCGTTCACCGAGCGCGGAACCGACGTCGACGTCGTACTCGACCTGATGGTGCACGATCTCGACGTAATCCTGACCCTAACCGCGGCCGAGGTGGCGTCGATCGAAGCGATCGGCGTCGCTGTGCTGACCGAGCAGGTCGACGTCGCCAACGCGCGGCTGCGCTTCAGCGACGGGCTCATCGCCAACCTCAACACTAGCCGTGTTGCCCCCCGGCGCGAGCGCAAAATCCGCATCTTTCAACCCGACGCCTACATCTCGGTGGACTACGAGGCGCGGCGTATCCAGCTCTACCGCAAATCGTCGCCCCCGCCCGGCGCCCTTTACCCGCAAATTTCCGCGCGCCAGATTGATCTGGGCGAGGGCGACCCGCTGGCCGATGAGATCGCCGCTTTCGTCGATTCGGTGCGGACCCGGCGCGCGCCCGCGGTCAGCGCACTCGACGGGCTGCGCGTGATGGAAGTGAGCGCGCGCATCCATGACGCGATGCGTGCCGAAGCCGAACGCATGCGATGAGTTGCGCGAAAAATTCCGCCGCCGTCCGCTCGCACGCCGGGCTCGCCGGCGCGCTGGCCGCCCTGACGCTGGCGTGGAGCGCCGCCTTTGGACTATCCGGATGCGCGCGCAGGCCGGCGGAAATCATCGAGCCGGGCTCGTATCCAGCGGCCAATCCCAACGATTGCCTGCCCGACATCACGCTCATCGATCAGCACGGGCATGACGTGACGCTCAGTTCGCTCAAGGGGCGTCCGGTGCTGATCGATTTCATCTATACCACCTGCCCGGGGCCCTGCCCGTTGATGACCGCACGGATGGCGGCGGTCGCCAATCTCCTCGGGGCGCAACTGGGGAGCAAAGTCACTTTCCTCTCGATCACGCTCGATCCCGAGCACGACCATCCGCCCCGGCTCCTGAAGTATGCGCAGGCGGCCGGCGCCGACCGGCCCGGATGGCTGTTTCTGACCGGGGCGCCGATGCAGATCGAGCAGCTGATGGCGATCTATCGCCTGCGCCGCGAGCGCAACGCCGACGGCTCGATCGAGCACGCCACGGTGAGCTTCCTGCTCGGCCCCGACGGGCACCAGCTTCGCCAATACGCGCCGCTGCACGTCAAGGCTGCCGCCGTGGTCGCCGATATCGAGCGCGCGCTGGCCCGCAGCTAGAGCGGGATCGACCGTCTGAATCGCACTTGCTGCGGAACTGAACTTCAACTGCGGCTGAACTGCACAGCCGTTCAGCGATGCGAGGGCAGGTGGCGGCTCGGATGGCGCGCGACCATCACCGGCACATTGGCGCTGCGCAGCACCTTCTCGACCGTGCTGCCGAGCAGCATATGGCGCAGCGCGCCGCCGCCGTGCGTGCCCATCACGATCACTCCGGCGTGCTTCTCCTCGGCCGCCCGCAGGATTTCGAGCGCCGCCTCGCCCGACTTGGTCGTCAACTCGAAGTTGGTGAAGCCGGCCAACACGTCGTCGAAGCGATGGATTAGCTCGTGGGACTTCCGGACCGCGTTGGCTTCGAGTGCCGGATACTCGCCGTGAGGCTCGCCGTATAGATGGTCGAGTGGATTTTCGATCACGTGCAGGATGTGGAGCTTGGTGCCGCACAGTTCGGCGAGCGTGCGCGCGTAGCTCAGCGCATGGGCGGAATCTTCGGAAAAGTCGGTCGCAAACAGTATGTTTTCGAGCTTCACCACCGGCGTTTCTCCCAATTGCCGAAGCGGGACGGCGCACCCGCCCGACGTGAATCTCGCGCGGCAAGCTACTTCGTTTGCCGTCCGACTGCAAGCCGTCCAAAGCCGACGCGGACGCCGCGGGTCGCCCGCCCATGTGGCGCGCGCGGCGCTTTTCCAGCACAATCCTGACCGTGAGCGCAACCCCGACTCATCGCGCGGGCGCGGCCGGTGCCGCACCGGCGTCCGCGCGCCGGCGGATTCTGATTGTCGCCGGCGAGGCCTCGGGCGACCTTCACGGCGCTGACCTCGCCGCGCACATTCTCGCCCGCAACCCCGAATACGAGCTGTTCGGCATCGCGGGCGAGCGGATGCGCGCGGCGGGGGTGCGCGCGCTGGTCCGCACAGAGGACATCGCCGGACTCGGCCTCGCCGAGCTCGCCTCCACTATCCGGCGCACACTGGGCGCGCTGCGCCAGCTCAAGATGATCGTGCGGCGCGAGCGCCCCGACCTCGTCATCCTAATCGACTTCGCCGAGTTCAACATGTCGCTCGCGCGCGCGGCCAAGCGCGCGGGCGTTCCCGTGCTCTACTACATCGCGCCCCAGGTATGGGCGTGGCGGCGCGGGCGGATCGCTCGAATCATCGAGCGCGCCGACCGCCTCGCCGTCGTTCTGCCGTTCGAGGCCAGGCTTTACGCGCAGGCCGGCGGGCGGGTCAGCTTCGTCGGCCATCCGCTGCTCGACCGCGTCGTCCCCGCCCAGGATCGCGCCGCTACGCTCAAGCGCCACGCTCTTGGGCCGTATGCGCGGCTGCTCGCGCTGCTGCCGGGCAGCCGGCGCGGCGAGGTGCGCTACCTGCTGCGGCCGATGGTCAAAGCGGCGCGCGAGCTGGCGGCCGATCACGGCCTGATGCCGGTGGTCGCGCTCGCGCCGACGCTCACGCCCGCGCAACTGCACGAAGAGGGCGGCGTGGACCTCGACGGAATCCGCATCATCGAGGGCGACACCTACAGCATCGTGGCGGCGAGCGAGTTGGCGCTGACCGCTTCGGGCACGGCGACGCTGGAAACGGCGCTGCTCGGCTGCCCGATGGTGGTCGCGTACAGGATGTCGCCGCTGACCTACGCGCTCGCGCGCGTCCTGGTGCGCGGCGTCAACCATATCGCGATGCCCAACATCCTGGCCGGACGTGAGATCGTGCCCGAGCTGATTCAGCGCCGGGTCACCGTGCGCAATCTGATTCGCGCCGCGGAAAACCTGATGGTCGAGCCGTTGCGCACCCAGACACGCGAGGCGCTGCTCGCGCTGCGCGCGCAGCTGGGCGAGCCGGGAGCAGCCGCGCGCGTCGCCGCGATCGCGCTCGAAATGATGTCATGAGGCCTAAGGGCGCGACGCCTGCGGCGGCCGGTTTCGTCGCGGCGCCATCGATGCCGGAATGATGATGCTCCGCCTGTATAACGCGATGTGGTATCCGGCGCTGCCGTTTGCCCTCGCGCTGAGCGGGGCACGCGGCGACGCCGAAGCGCGCCGCGCGCGGCTCGGGCTGGCCTGCTCCGCCAACGGCGCCGCGCCGGGAGCGCCGCGAATCTGGGCGCACGCGGCGTCGGTCGGCGAGGTCGGGGCGCTGCGCGCAGTGCTGGCCGCGCTGCTCGACGAGCTGCCGCAGGCTTCGGCCGTCGTGACCACGATGACCGCGGCGGGCCGCGACGCCGCGCGCCGCTCGATTCCCGCCGCGCGGGCGCATCTGCTCGCCCCACTCGACTGCCGCCGCGCGCTGGAACCGTTCCTTGCCGCGGTGCGCCCTACCCTGGTGCTGATCGCCGAAACCGAACTGTGGCCGAACTACTTCGTCGAGTCGCACGCGGCCGGTGCGCGCATCGCGATCGTTAACGGCCGCGTCTCGGAGCGCGCCCTGGCGCGCTACCGTTATGTCCGGCCGCTGCTGGCTGCGGCGCTTGCATACGCCGATCTCGTGCTGGCACAGAGCGAAGAGGACGCCTGCCGCTTCCGCACGCTGGGCGCCGCGGCGGATCGCATCAGGGTCACGGGAAACACCAAGCTCGACCTTCCCTCGCTGACGCCCCCCGCGCTGCGCCCGGCGCTGGCGGCGTTCGCTTATGGGAGGCCGCTGGTCGTCGCGGGCTCGACAGCCCCGGGCGAAGATCAGATCGCGGTCGATGCCTACCTTGAACTGCGCGCCCGGTTTCCCACACTCGCGCTTGCGATCGCGCCGCGCCATCTCGAGCGCACATCCGAGGTCGAACGGATCGTCGCGCGCGCCGGCCTCAGCTACGTCAAAGCGAGCGCCCTGAAAGGCGCGGATACGATAAACACGCCGAGTGCGCTGGTGCTCGACACGATGGGCGAGCTGCGCGCGTTGTACGCTCTGGCGGCGGTCGCCTTTGTCGGCGGAAGCCTCGTACGCGGCCGCGGCGGGCAAAGCCCCGTCGAGCCGGCGGCAGCGGCGGTGCCGGTGATGCTCGGACCGTTCCATGACAACCAGCGCGCGATCGCCGACGCGCTGCTGAAGGCTCAAGCGGCGGCGGTCGTGCGCGACGCCGCCGAGTTCGCCCGCGTGGCGGCGGCGTGGCTGGGCGACGAGGCGGCGCGGCGCGCCGCCGGAGACCGTGCACGCGCGGCGGTTGAGCGGATGGGGGGCGGGCTATGCGCGACGCTGGCGCATCTCCGCCCCCTGCTCGGCGCGACAACCTGAGCCATGCCCGGCCCGCTCGCACCGCCCAGCCGCTCGCGCCTGGAGAGGCTCTGGCAAAGCGACCTCGCGCTGCACGAGCAGATGCTGTGGGCGGCGCTGGTGCCTGCTGCCGGCCTCTATCGCGTCGCGCTGGCCGCGCGCGCAGCCTACTGGCGCAGGATGAAACGCCGGGCGCGGCCGCTGGTGGTGAGCGTCGGCAACCTGACGGTCGGCGGCAATGCCAAAACCCCGTTCACGCTGTTCATGGCGTCGCGCCTGGTGATGCGCGGGCTGAAAGTCGGAATCGTGAGCCGCGGATGGGGCCGCGCGGCAACGGCCGCGCGCGCGACGCTGGTCTCTGACGGCGAGCGCCCGCTGGTCGGGCTCGAAGAGTCGGGCGACGAGGCGATGATGATGGCCAAGGCGTTCCGAGGGCCGATCGCGGTCGGGCGCCGACGGATCGACGGCATCGCTCTTATCGAGGAGCGCCTGGGCGCGATCGACGCGGTCGTGCTCGACGACGCCTTCCAGCACGTGCGCCTGGCGCGCGGCGCCGACCTCCTGCTCGCCAGCGCCGAGCGCGGCGTGGGCAACGGATGGCTGCTGCCGGCGGGCCCGATGCGTGAGCCGGCGAGCGCTGCGCGCCGCGCCGATGCGGTGATTCTGATCGAAACCCCGGGCGGCGTCGACTCCGCCACGCTGCCGCATGCGCTGGCGGCGCATCCGTGCGTGATGCGCGCGGCGCTTAAGCCGCGCGCGCTGGTCCAGGCGGGGCCCACAGGATGGAGCGAGACGCCAGCGGCGCTCACCGGGCGGCGGGTAGTCGCGGTGAGCGGCCTTGCCAATCCGAGTGGATTTTATCGGATGCTGCGCGCGCTGGAGGCCGACCTGGTCGGTGTGCTCGAATATCCCGACCATCACGCCTACACCGCGGGCGACTGGCAAAGCATCGTCGCCGCGACTCACGACGGCGCGTTAGTGGTGACCACCGAAAAGGACCTGGTCAAACTCGAGCGATTTCCGTTCCAGCGCGATTCGCTGTACGCTTTACGGCTCGAAGTCGCGATGGACCTCGAGGACGAGGCACGGCTGCTCGCGATGGTCATCGGCGAACGCGAGCGTCCGCGCGCCGCCGCCGGCGGCCGTTCCTGAGGCATGCGAAGGAAGGTTGGCGACATGGCCATCAGCCAGGAGCTGCTCGAGATTCTCGCCTGTCCCAAGTGCAAGGGCGACTTGCGTCTGACCGACAAGCAGGACGGCCTTATCTGCGACGCCTGCCACCTGCTCTACCCGATCAGGGACGACATCCCGATCATGCTGATCGAGGAGGCGCAGACGCTGAAGTGAGGCTGCCGCGCGGCGGCTCGCTCGGCGCGCGCCTGGCGGCAGCGCACGCCTTCGTCCGGCTCACCGCCGGACCGTACCAACTGCATCTGCGCGCCGACCTCGCATCCCACGCGGGGGCGCTGGCGACGCGCCTGCCGCTGCTTGGAATTGAGGAGAACGTGGGCGCGGGAAATCGCGGCGGCGGCTTTCATCTGAGACTCGACGGCGCGCCCGAGCTGTTCGTGCGCCGCGCGCGGCGCGGTGGCGCAATCCGTTTAGTGCTCGACGATCTTTACGTCGGATTGCGTCCGCGGCCGGTGCGCGAGCTCGCTGTCACCGCCGAGGCGGCGCGCCGCGGGGTGCCGGTCGCCGAGCCGCTCGGCGCGGCCGTACGATGGGTCGCACCGGGAGTGTATCGCGGCTTCTTCATGACGCGCGCAATTTCCGGAATGACGCTATGGGAGTTCGTGCAGACCGACGACGACTCCGCGGTGCGCGCCCACGTGCTCCAGACGGCGCGCGCGGCGGTCGAGACGATGCTGCGCTGCGGGCTCTATCATCCCGACCTCAACCTGCACAACCTCTTCGTCACGCCGCAGGGCGAGAGCTTCGCCATGGTCATCCTTGACCTCGACAAGGCGCGGCTGTACCGCGGCCCGCTGCGCGGCTACGCCCGCCGCCGCATCGCCGACCGTCTGCTGCGCTCTGCGCGCAAGCTCGATCCCGCCGGGCGCTACCTCAACGCCGCCGCGCTGAAAATTCTCGATCTCGCGTAGGCAACTTGAGCGGCGGATGAGCCTTCCATGAATGACGCGGGCCTCCGCGCCTGCCCCCTGCCCGCGCCGTAACTCGCGAGTACCGCGCTACGAGCGGCGGCGGGCGATCGCATCGATCTCGACGCGCGCGCCGCGCGGCAGCGCCGCCACCTGAACCGTCGAGCGTGCCGGATAGGGCGGGCTTAGATGCTCACCGTAGATCCGGTTGACGGTTTCGAAGTCGGCAAGGTCGGCCAGATAGATGGTGGTCTTGACGACGTCATCGAAGCTCAGCCCCGCAGCGGCGAGCACCTCGCGCAGGTTGTCCATCGCGCGCCGCGTCTCGGCCGCGACGCCGCCCTCGACGAGCCGGCCGGTGGCGGGATCAATGCCGAGCTGCCCCGAACAGAAAAGCCATTCGCCGTCGCCAATTGCCTGCGCATAGGGCCCGATCGCAGTCGGCGCCGAGGAGGTCGAAATCTCATGCTTCATCGGAGAGCTACCGCAAAAAGATGCGGACCGGCGACGGTCGATGGCTAGACGCGATGGCCGTTGCCGCCCATCCCCAGCCGTGACACCCGCATCACGCCGTCGATCGCGGCAATCTGGTGGATGAGGTTGTTGAGTTGGCGCGCGCTGCCCACGCTGACCTCGAACACCGAGAGCGCGCGCCCGTCGCTGCCATTGGTCTTGACCTCGGCGGTCGAGATATTGACGCCGGCCGAGGCGATCGTCTTCGACATCGCGGCGAGCAGGCCCGGTTGGTCGATGCACAGGACTTCGAGCCGGATCGGGCGTGGGCTCTCCTCGCCCTCCTTCCATATCACCGGCACCCGGCGCTGCGGGTCGCTCGCCATCGCGTGCGGGCATCCCTTGAGATGGACCGTGACACCGCGCCCGCGCGTGATAAAGCCGGTTATCTCCTCGCCCGGCAGCGGATTGCAGCATCGCGCGAAACGCACCAGCACGTCTCCCACGCCCGAAACCATCACCGCGTCACCGCTGGCAGCGCGCCGCTGCTCACGGCCAGGGCGCCCCGCCTCGGGCGCCGTTGGGGGCGGCCCCTGCTTCTCGGCGCGATAGAGCTTCAACTCCTCGGCGCTGAGAAGCTTGGCCAGAAGCTGGCTTACGGTGATGATCCCGTAGCCGACGGCAGCCAGCAGGCTCTCGACATCCTTGTAGGAGAACTCGCGCAGCGCCGGCTCGAAGCGATGGGCTGCACGCAGTTGCGCGACGCTGAGCCCGAGCGGCGCCAGCTCGCGGTCGATCAGCGTCGCGCCCCACTTCATCGAGCGCTCGGCCTGCTGTGAGCGCAGCCACTGGCGAATGCGGCTTTTGGCGCGCGCGGTCACCGCCCAGTTCATCCAGTCCTTGCCTGGCTTCTGCCGCTCGGCGGTGACGACCTCGACCGTGTCGCCTGACTTCAACCGGTAGCGCAGCGGCACCAGCTTGCCGTTGACCCGCGCGGCGGCGAGGTGATGGCCGACCTGGGAGTGGATGCGGTAGGCGAAATCGATGACGGTCGCGCCCTGCGGAAAGTCGAGCACGTCGCCCTTGGGCGTAAACACAAAGACCTCTTCGGGAAAGAGGTCATCCTTGACGGTGGAAAGGAATTCCTGCGGGTCTTTGAGGTTCTGCTGCCACTCGATGAGCCGGCGCAGCCAGGCGAAGCGCTCGGTCTCGCGCAGCTCGCTGCTGCCGCCCTCCTTGTAGCTCCAATGCGCCGCGATCCCCTCTTCGGCCACCTTGTGCATCTCGGCGGTGCGGATCTGCACCTCCATCCGCTGCCCTTTGGGCCCGATCACCGTAGTGTGCAGCGACTGGTACATGTTGATCTTGGGCAGTGCGATATAGTCCTTGAAGCGGCCGGGGATCGGCTTCCAGTTGGCATGCACGACGCCCAGCGCCTCGTAGCATTCGCGCAAGGTGCCGACGATGATGCGGAAGGCGACCACGTCGTAGACCTGGTCGAAGTTGAGCCCCTCCTCCTGCATCTTGCGATGGATCGAGTAGATGTTCTTGGGGCGGCCGGTGACTTCGGCCTTGACCCCGGCCTCCTCCAGACGTTGGGAGATGATCTGGATGACCGCGCGGATGTACTCCTCGCTCTCGGCCATCGTGCGCGCCACCTGCGCCTTGAGCGCGGCGTAAGCGCTGGGGTTGAGATAGCGGAAGGCGGCGTCCTCGAGCTCCGACTTGAGCCAGTAGATGCCCAGGCGATGAGCAATCGGGGCGTAGATCTCCAGGGTCTCGCGCGCGATCTCCTCCTGGCGGTCGCGCGCCAGATGGGAGAGCGTGCGCATGTTGTGCAGGCGGTCGGCGAGCTTGATGAGCACGACGCGGATGTCGTGCGCCATCGCGATCACCATCTTGCGGAAGTTCTCCGCCTGCTTCTCCGCGCGCGAGGAAAACGTGATGCGCGAGACCTTGGTCACGCCGTCAACCAGGGTCGCGACCTCGGGCCCAAACAGCTCGCGCACCTCCTCGAGCGAGGCGATGGTGTCTTCGACTACGTCGTGCAGCAGCCCAGTGATAATCGAGGGCAGGTCGAGCCGGAGCTGGGCGATGATAAGCGCGACGTTGAGCGGATGGGTGACGTAGGGCTCGCCCGACTCACGCTTCTGCTCGGCATGCATCCGCGCCGAGTACTCGTAGGCGCGGCGGATGAGGCTGAGGTCGGCCTGCGGGTTGTACGACTGGACCTGGCGGATCAGTTCTTCGAGCCCGGCGGGCGCACTAATCGCAGGCGCTAGCTCTTCCACGGCGCGAACTCCTCGCGCAGCCGTGCGACCCGTAGCCGCTCCGCCTCCACCACGGCTTTCAACTGGGCCAGCGATTGCTCGATGGCCGCGTTGATGATCAGGTAGTCGTATTCAGAGTAAGCCCGCGCCTCCTCGCGGGCGCGGCGCAGGCGACGGGCGATTGCCTCCTCGTTTTCGGTGCCGCGCCGGCGCAGCCGCCCTTCGAGCTCGGCGAAGCTCGGCGGCAGGACGAAGATGCTGACGGCGTCGCGCGGGTAGCTGCGCTTGATCTGGCGGGCGCCCTGGATGTCGATATCGAGCAGGATATCGCGACCGGCGGCCACCGCGCGCTCCAGCGCCGCGCGGGGCGTGCCGTAACAGGCGTCGAAAACCTGGGCCCACTCCGCGAATTCGCCGGCTTCGCGCCTTCGGTTGAATTCCTCCTCGTTCACGAAGCGATAATCGAGCCCATCGACCTCCCCGCTGCGCGGTGCCCGCGTGGTCAGCGACACCGACGCTTCAAGGCCGCCGATCGCGTTGAGCGCGGCGCGCGAGATGGTGGTCTTGCCGGCCCCGGACGGGGCGGAGAGGATAAAAATTATCCCGCGGCGGGGCGCCCCCGACGGCGTCATAATCCAACGTATAAAAGGGCCGGGCTGTTTGCAAACTGGGATTTCTCGGCTCTATTCCACATTCTGCACCTGCTCGCGCATCTTTTCGACCTCACCCTTGAGCTCGACCGTCAGCCGCGAAAGCTCGGCGTTCTGCGACTTCGCCCCGGTGGTGTTGATTTCGCGGTTAACTTCCTGGAGCAGGAACTCGATCTGCTTGCCTGCTGGCCCTGGCCGCCCGACCAACTCGCGCAGCCCCCTGAGATGGACGCGCAGGCGGGTCACTTCCTCGGTAATATCGGCGCGCTGGGCCGCCTCGGCCGCCTCCTCAAACAGGCGCTTTTCGTTGATCGCAAGGTCGGCAATCAGATCACGCAGCCGGTTCTGAAAGTTCGCCACAATTTCGCTTCGCGACGCCGCCGCCAAGCTTTCGATCTTCGGCACAGCGCTCGAGATCGCAGCGATGCGGCGAAGAAAGTCGACTTGGAGCGCCTTGCCCTCCCGCCTGCGCTCCGCGTCGAGCGCTTTGAGCGCACGCGAAATCGCGTTCAAGGCCAGCTCCACGCCTGGCCGCGAGTCGCTCTCCTCCTCGGCGACCTGGAAAATCTCGGGCCGATGCAACAGCGCCTCGATACCGAGCTTGCCGTTGAGCCCGAGCCGACGGCCCAACCGCGTCAGCTCCTTGACGTAAAGCGCAGCCAGTTTTTCGTTCACCCGCAGCGTCGCGCGCGGCGGACCCAGCGCGGTGCATCTGACGAACAGCTCTACGCGTCCGCGTGCGATTACCCCTTGAATCAGCTTGCGGATCTCGGCCTCGTACTCGCCCCATCCGCGGGGCAAATTCAGCTTGAGTTCGAAGAAGCGCTGGTTGAGCGAGCGCACCTCGGCGGCAACGCGAATCTTGCCGCGTTCGATTTCAGCCCGTCCAAAGCCGGTCATGCTCCGCATCGTCCGCTCACCCCTCCGCCCGCTGCGTCGATGCTCCAGTCTGAAGGCAAGCCCGGTAAAGCTCAACCGTGCGCCGTGCCATCGCCGCCATCGAGAAACGCTCGACAGCGCGGGCGCGGGCAGCGGCGCCCATCGCCTCGCGCTGCGCGGCGTCCGCGGCCATTTCTCCCACCGCGTCGGCCAGCGCGCGTGCGTCCCGCGGCGCGACCATCAGCCCGGTCCGACCATCCTCAACGGCGTCCACAATCCCGCCGACGTGCGAGGCAACCACCCCGACGCCGCACGCCATGGCTTCGAGGAGCGCGACCCCAAGCCCTTCGCTGAGCGAAGGCATCGCGAAGACGTCGAGCCCCCAAAGTATCGCAAGCACGTCGTCAACCCGGCCCAGCATCCTGACCACGCCTTCCAACCCCAATCGGCGGACCTCGTCCGCCAGTTCGTCGCGCATCGCACCGTCGCCCGCGATGAAGGCGCGCAGCTGCGTCTCGGCCTCGCGCCTGCGAAGCAGCGCGAGCGCTTCGAACAGATAGCGATGGCCTTTGCGCGGCTCCAGCGCGCCGACCGCCCCGATGGCCACTTCGCTGTTAACCAAGCCCAGAGCCGCCCGCGCCTGGCGACGTTCTTCGGCCGATGGCGGTCGGAAATGGGTGCAGTCGACGCCGCTCGGGATCAGCTTGATACGCTCGCGCGGGACGCCCGCGCGCGCCATCGCATCGGCCACGGCAGTGGAAATCGCCGTGACGCCGTCCACAACGCCGCCGCCGTAGAGCCATCGCGCGAATCGCCGGTTGGGCACATAGTCCATCCGCCGCGTCACCACCGCCGCTCGCGCGCATCCGCGCACCCACGGCGCCATCGCATGCGCCCGCGCGGTATGGAAATGCGCAATGTCGTAGCGGCCGGCGCGCAGGCGCCGCCGCAACGCCGCCGCCGCGCGCAGATCGAGCGCGTTGCGGATCGCCAGCGGATGGCATACGACGCCCGCGGCGCGCGCCCGCCGCCACAGCTCTCCCGCCGGATCACATAGCAGCTCCGCGCGATGGCCCATCGCGAGCAATTCCT
This sequence comes from Candidatus Binataceae bacterium, assembly GCA_035650475.1. Lineage (NCBI taxonomy): Bacteria > Candidatus Binatota > Binatia (SeqCode) > Binatales (SeqCode) > Binataceae (SeqCode) > Binataceae bacterium (SeqCode). The sequence goes on along the minus strand of DASRHP010000008.1, from coordinate 9,638 downwards.
GCGTCAGCCCGAGGACCTGGGTTTCGCCGCCAGCGAAGTTGCGCTCTGGATCGATCCCGGCGACGCTGAGCGCCGGCGCACCCGTCGGTTCGCGTGCGGCCGCTGGCGGCGCCACCGCTAGTCCGCCAGGCGGTAGTACAGAATTGCCGCGATCGCGGCGATCGCGTCGCGCCAGCCGATCTTCTTGCCCTCCTCGTAGGTTCGCCCGGAGTATGAGATCGGCACTTCGTAGATCCGCCATCGCGCGCGTGCTGCCTTGGCCGTGATCTCGGGCTCGAACGTGAAGCGATCGGCGCTGAGCTTGAGCGCCGCCAGCTTGTCGCGCCGAAACGCCTTCATCCCGGTCTCCATGTCGGTCAGGTTGAGGTTGCTCATCATGTTCGAGGCGAGGGTAAGAATGCGGTTCCCGATGTAGTGCCAGAAAAAGAGCACGCGATGCGGCCCGCCGAGAAAGCGCGAGCCGTAAACCATGTCGGCGCGCCCGTCGAGCAGCGGTACCAGCAGCTCGCGGTAGTCGGCGGGGTCGTACTCCAGATCGGCGTCCTGAACGACGACGTAAGGATTACGCGCGGCGGCGAAGCCCAGCCGCAGCGCGGCGCCTTTGCCACGGTTGACCGCGTGATAGAAGCAGTGGACCCGCGGATGCTCGAGCGATTGGAGGTACTTGCGAGTGTCGTCGGTCGAGGCATCGTCAACCACGATCACCTCGACGTCGAAGCCGCATTCGAGCACGCGGCGAATCACCTCGCCGATCGTCGCGGCCTCATTGTAAACGGGGATCACGACCGAAATCTTTGCCGGCTCCTCCATCCTTTTCCGTCCTCTCTGGGTCTTCGCGCTACGTCAGACCAGGCGTCGCGCCGCCACCGCGCCCGCAGCATCGCGGCCAGCCGTCGTATCAATCGGCGGGGCCGATAACCCATTGCCCGCGCATATGCATCAACGATGCGCAAACGGTCCGTGCGGCTCATCCCGGCGCGCTCGAAGCGGCACAGCTGCACCAGGTTGCGCAGCCGGCGCCGCCGCCACGCCAGTCGCGCGCGTACCGTACGCTCATGGTCGATGAACACGAAGCGCACCGGCGTCTCGCCGGCGACAAAGATGTTGTACGGCGTCAAGTCGCCGTGGAGAAAGCCCGCGCGATGCATCCGGGCAATCTCCTCGCCCAACGCGCGCAGCGCGTCCCGCTTGCGCGCGATCGGGCCGCCGGCGCCCAGCAGGTAGCGCGGCAGTGGCAAGCCCGCCACGCGCTCGGTCACCATCAGCGTGCGTCCGCGGCGCCGCTCCTCGCCCATCATCAAGACCGGCGCGATCGCGAAGCCGGCGGCTTCGAGCGCTCCAGCGATACGCAGCAGACGCCTCCCGCGCGAGCCGATCGCCAGCGCGCGCAGCGCGCCAGGCCCGCCGCGGGGGGCGTCAAGCAGTTTGACGAACATCTCTATCGGAGCCGCCGCCACGTTGGCTCGCATCCCGGCGCCGCCGGAGGCCACGGCGGCCGGCGCCGCATTCAGGCACAAATAGTAGGTCGAGGCGTGACGCGAGCGGCGCAGCGGCTCGCCGCCAGCGCCCGCGGCGAGGCCGAGCGCGCGCTCGACGAGTTCCGCGCGCAGCCCGGGCGGCAGCGGGCAGGCTGCCTCAGCGAACCGGAACGACCAGCCGTCGCGCTCAACCATCTCTCGGATCTTGGTCACGCAGGCCCTCGTCTTTGATGGCCCGGCTGCGATGATCCCGCACCCACCCGTGCCGCATCGCGGGACATCGCCTCGTCCGCCGATGTGTTTGCGCAAGTACTTGCCGCCATCGCGCGCCTTATCGCAGCGGCCACGTCGGTGGGCGCGATCCGGCGCATGCATTCGCGCCCGATCGGACACTCGCGCAGGTAGCATGGATGACAGGGGATTTCACCGGTCAGCGCAAGCTCGGCGAATCCCCACGGCGCCGAGCGCTCGGCCGCAGTGGCACCCCACAGCGAAACGACCGGGCATCCGACCGCCGCCGCGATATGCATCGGTCCCGAATCCGGACCGAATGCCGCCGAGCACTCCGGGAAGATAGCCAGCAGCTCGCGCAGCTCGGTGCGCCCGCACAGGTTCAGCACCCGTTGGCCGGCGAGGTTGGCGATAACGGCTTCGGCCAATTCGGCCTCGGCGCGCCCGCTGCCGAGCAGCACCGGGAACAGCGCCGCAAAGCCGTCGCGAGGCGTGCTCAGCTCGCGGATGACGGCCGCGATCGAGTCGGCAAAGTACATCCGGCTCGGCCACGACGAGCCGAGAATCACGCCCAGCAGCGGCCGCGGCGCATTCTCTAACAAAGCGGCGGCGCGCGCGCGCTCGACAGGCGATGCGGCCAGGCCGAATTCGATCGGCGTCGACGCGACTCCGAGCGCGTCACCGAAGGCCTGGTACTGCGTCAGCTTAAGCCGCATCGGCGGCTGCGGCGCGATCCGCATCGTCGAAAACAGGTGGTTCAGCTCTTTCGTATTGGAGCGGTCGAAGCCAAGGCGCCTGGGCGCTCCCGAAGCCATCGCGATCACGCCGCTCTTAAGATGGCGTTGGAGGTCGAGCACGAGATCAAAGCGGCGCGCGCGCACGCGGGCGAGGAACGGCACGAACGACCACGGGCGGCGGCGGTCGTAGATAATCAGCTCGTCGAGCCACGGATGGCCCTCCAGCAGGGCGCGCGACTTGGGTTCGACCGCCCACGCGATATGTGCCTCGGGCCAGGCCCGGCGTACCCGCCCAAGCAGCGGCAGCGCGCGCACGACGTCGCCGATCGCGCCGAGCAGAACTACCAGCACCCGGCGCGGCGCAACGCCTGACGCGGTCGCGAAGCGCGAATCCGCATGCGCCGGCGCGGCGGCGGACCGTTCAGCGGGATGCTGGGCAGGATGGACGATGTTCATCGGCGTCCGAGGCTAAGCCTAGCAGCCGCCCTCGCCCACCGACGAGAGGCGGTTCAGCGGTCGCACTCGCCGCCGATCATATTGATCATGCCAAAGGTGGCGACGATATCGGGCACCATGTGGCCTATCAGCATCCGCGCAAGCGCGCCCATCCCTAGAAAGCACGGCGGACGCACGCGCACCCGATACGGCCGCCCGCTGCCGTCGCTGACGACGTAAAAGCCCAACTCGCCATTGGAACCCTCGACCGCCTGGTAAACCTCGCCGGCGGGCACCTTGATACCCTCCATGATAAGCTTGAAGTGGTTCATCAGGCCTTCGATCGAGTCGTAAACGCGCTCCTTGGGCGGCAGCACGATACGCGGATCGTCCAGCGCAACCGGCCCCGCCGGCAGCGCGCGCATCGCCTGCTCGATGATCCGCCGCGACTGGAACATCTCCTGGAAGCGGACGTTGAAGCGGTCGTAATTGTCGCCTTTGGAGCCGGTCGGCACGTCGAATTCGAAGCGATCGTACACCAGATATGGCTCCGTCTTGCGCACGTCGTAGGCGACGCCCGAAGCGCGCAGCAGGGGCCCTGTGAGCCCGAAGGAGATCGCCTCGTCGGCGGACATCACGCCGATATCCGCCATGCGGTCGATGAACACGCGGTTGCGGCTTAAGAGCTTGTCGCAATCGGAGAGCACACCGTCGAGATGCTTGAGCGCGAGCGCGACGCGCGCGTCGAAGTCGGCCGGCAGGTCGCGCGAGATTCCGCCCACGCGACACCAGGTAACCGTCAGCCGCGCGCCGGTCACCGCCTCGACCAGGTCGTAGAGGAACTCGCGCGCCTCGATCATGTAGAACATCACGCTCTGCGCGCCGACCTCGCCCGCCGCCATCCCCAGGCACGTCAGATGGTCGGCAATACGGTGGACCTCGCTCATGATCACGCGCGCGTACTGGCATCGCTCGGGCGCGCTCACGCCGAGCAGGCGCTCGACCGCCAGCGCAAAGCCGACGTTGTTGATGCAGGGCGAGGCGTAGTTGAGCCGGTCGGTGTAGGGGAAGCACTGCGTCCAGGTGCCCTGCTCGCACATCTTTTCGAAGCCGCGATGGAGATAGCCGACCTCGACGTCGCAGTCCACGATGCGCTCGCCGTCGAGCTTGAGGTTGAACTTGATGGTGCCGTGGGAGGCCGGATGCGACGGCCCCATCTGGATTTCCATCACTTCTTCGGTCGAGTCGCCGACCTCGGGGTTTTTGCTCCAGCGCGCGGGCAATGCCATGGGTTTCTCTGTCCGGGGACGAGGTGAACCGCCGCCGCCCTCAGCGCGAGGGCCGCAGCGGATTCAGGATCGGGTCGGTTTCGGGCACCATCGGCTGGCGCCGGTTGACGGGATAGTCTTTGCGCAGCGGATGACCCTCGAAGGAATCGTAGAGCAGGATGCGGCGGAGGTCGGGATGGCCCTCGAAGCGGATGCCGAACATGTCGTAACACTCGCGCTCGAGCCAGTCGGCCGACTTCCACAATCCGGTGACGCTATACACCCACAGGTCGGGCTCGCCCGCGCCGACCTTGACGCGCAGGGCGCCGCCGCGTCCCAGCGCGCGCAGATGATATACGACCTCGAAGCGGGGTGTGCGCTCCACCCAGTCGACCGCGGTCAAATCGGCGAGAAAGTTGAAGCCGAAGTCCGGCTCGTCGCGTAGCGCGCGCATCAGCTCTAGCGCCCGCTCGCGCGTAACGACGATCGTCTCCTGGCCGTGGGCGCTCTCTGCCGCGAGGATAGTGGCGCCGAAGCGCTGCTTTAGCTTGTCCAGCAACATTTCTCAGGCTCGCTGCGCGGCGCGTCGCAAGGCCCCGTTCAATTCCAATCCAGCGCGCCGCGGCGCCATGCGTAGGCGAGGCCCACGGCGAGAATCGCGATGAAGATGAGCGCCTCGACGAAGCCGAACATCCCCAGATGGCGCAGTTCGACCGCCCACGGATAGAGGAATATGACCTCGACGTCAAAGACGACGAACAGCAGCGCGGTCAGGTAAAAGTGCACCGAGAAGCGGCCCCACGCGCTGCCGCTCGGCGGATTGCCGCACTCGAAGGCCTCGCCCTTGATCTTGCTCGGTCGCCGCGGCCCGATCAGGCGGTTGACGGTGACCATCCCGCCGACGATTAGCGCGGCGACGGCGATCGTGACGAGAATCGGGAACCAGGTACGCAGCATCCGTCCTCGAAAAGCCCCCCAATTCGGTTATCAATAGCGGATTGGGCTGCCTTTTCCAACGCGCGCCCTCTCAGAGCGACTCGTAGACCGCGGCGATCAACGCTTTAGCGCGCGGGTCGAGCAGGATACCACCCCCCATCTTGTTCATCGCGTAGCCGAAGCCGACCCGGGCGTCAGGGTCTGCGAAGCCCAGCGAGCCGCCGGCACCCGGATGACCGAAGGCGCGCGGATTGGGTCCCATCTCCTCGCCCGCCTGCGACATCATGAAGCCCGCCGAAAAGCGCGTCGAGATGAGCAGCACTTCGTCGCGCCCATGGGACTCCTGCGTATGGCAGGCGGCGATTTGCGCCGCCGGCATCACGCGCACGCCATCGAGCTCGCCGCCGCGCGCCAACGCGCCGTAAAGCCGCGCCAGTGCCCGCGCGTTGGTATGGCCATTGGCGGCGGGAATCTCGGCGCCGCGCCATCCGCGCGAATTGACCACCGCCATCGTGAGCACCAGCGGATTCATGAACGCTTTGGCAGTGACCGACTCGGGACTCCTGGCCGCTTCGGCAAGCAGGTTGAACTCGCCGGGCGCCGGCGGGGGCGCCCCGATCATCTGCGCCGTGCGCTCGTCGTCGCGGGCGGCCAGCCCGATATGCGCGTCAATTCCGAGCGGCCCCGCGATTTCCTCGCGGAAGTATGAGCCTACGCTCCTGCCGGTGATGCGCCGGATCACTTCGCCGACCAGATAGCCGAAGGTCAACGCGTGATAGCCGTGGCGCGTACCGGGCTCCCACCACGGCTCTTCAGCGGCGAGCGCCGCGGTGATGGTCGGCCAGTCGTAGAGATCGCCCACCGCAAGCGGCCGGCGAATCGCGGCGAGGCCGGCGCGATGGTTGAGCAGCATCCGCACCGGGATACGCTCTTTGCCCGCGGCGGCGAACTCGGGCCAATACTTCGCGACCGGCATGTCAAGGTCGAAGCGGCCGGCCGCGGCCAACCGATGGGCGCAGATTGCGGTCAGCCCCTTGGTGGTCGAAAAGGTGTTGACGATCGTGTCGCGCGTCCATGGGCGTGTGCGTGCCTTGTCGGCCCATCCGCCCCACAGGTCGGCGACCGGCCGTCCGTCAACCACGAGCGCGAACGACGCACCGACCTCGTCGCGGCGGCTGAAGTTCTCAGCAAACGCCTCGCGCACGCGCGCAAAGCGTGCGTCGCAATCTCCCTCGATCGTGAATTCGGCCATTGAAGTAACCTCTCCAACCTGAAACTTTGCCCCTCGAGCATCCGGGCGATCCAACCCCTGGCCCTTTCATGGAGAGCAGAGGAATAAAAGTTTTTGTCACAGTTGAATACAGGCAGAGGCGGTGGCAGTTGTGCGACGCTCTCCTTGCTACGCATCCGCCAGCGCGCCGCCGCAGCTCGATCCCGCTCCGGCAGTACATCCGAAGCAATGCGGGCCGGTCGCGATCGGCGCACCATGCAAGCGGTCGAGCTCCTCGACGTCCCAAATCGTCTGCGCCCGTCGCTCGTCCGCCGCGCCCAGCGGCATTCCGAGCATCTGGTTGAAGTCGCAATCGTAAAGCCGCCCGTCCCATCCGACGCTCACCAGCGTGCGGCACATCAGCCCTTCGACCGTCGCCGGATTGAAGTGATTGACCAGCAGCCCCATGTACTCGGCGTAGCGGCCCCACTGATTTAACTGACGGGCGAAGCGCGCGATCGGCATGTTCGTGATCGTCAACAGCCGATCGAAACGAACGCCGAAATTGCGTCCCAGCTCGGCGCGGTAGTCGGCCTCCAACGCGCCTTGCGGCGGCGGCAGCGCCGGACCGAGCGGATTGTAAACCAGGTCCAGCTCAAGCTCGCCGCCTCCGTAACCCAGCGCGTTGAGGCGGCGCAGCGCGGCGATACTTTTCTCGAACACGCCGCGTCCGCGCTGGCGCTCGACGTTGGCCGCGGTGTAGCAAGGCAGCGAACAGACCAGCCTGACGCGATTGTCGCGATAGAACTCGCCGAGCCGCTCCATCTCCGGCTCGAACATCACGGTCAGATTGCAGCGTACCATCACTTCGCGCCCGGCGCGCCGCCCGCCCTCGACCAGCATCGTGAAGTTCTCGTTGAGTTCCGGGGCGCCGCCAGTGATATCCAGCGTGCAAAGGGTCTCGTTCTGCACGAGCAGCTCGAGCACGCGCTCCGCGGTTGCGCGCTTCATCCGCTCAGTGCGCGCCGGACCGGCGTCGACGTGGCAATGATGGCAGGCCTGGTTGCAGAGCTTGCCGAGGTTGACCTGCAAGGTGGTCGCGGTCGAGCGCGTGAGCGGACCAACGCCTCGGCGGGCCAGGGTTTCGTCGAAATCCGGCCGCTCAGTCATCGCGGTCGCCGCATCAGTCTCTGGTCGTTTTCCATCAAAGGTCCGCCTCATGGTCATCCGATCGCCTTCCGTATGCTATTGGTATCGCAAATCGACTGCGCGTCACACCCTCGATGGCAGAACCATCCGCCGCCCCAACGTCCGGCCCGACCCCGACGCCCGAAGCGTCGGCGGCAGCGACAAGCACGGTCCCGCCGGTGGCGCCGCAGCCGCCGACCGTTTCGTCGCCGCTTCATGGTCTGATGCGCGCGGGCGGCGAGCTGGTCGCCCTCCTTTACATCGCGGTCATTGCCGCTATCGCCTGTGCAACGGGGGCCGTCTATGTTCTGTTCCCCGAGCTGGGCGCGCTGTCGCACGACGTGATGACGCGTCCGCGCGGCGCATGGGCCGGCGCGCCCGTACTGCTCGCGATCACACCGGTGCTGACGGCGATTGTCGGCATCGTATTCACGTGCGCCCTGCCTTACGGTTACGCGTCGGTGCTGCTGACGGTGGGGGGATCGATCGCGGTCGTGCTCGGCCTGCGCTCGCCGATCGCGCCGTCGATCTCGGCGGGGCTGCTGCCGCTGGTGCTCGGCGTCAGGAGCCGGTGGTATCCACCGGGAATTCTGCTGGGCACCGCGATGCTCGCGCTGATCTCGATCGCATGGAAGGGCTTCTGCCGGACGCGTGGCGGGGACGCACCCGCAACCGACGAAGACCTCGTCGACGATCTAATCGAGCAGGCGCCGCACGGCTACGGATGGGTGGCCGCCCTGATGGCGTTCGTCGCGCTGGCCGTCTTCGTGGTTGAGCTGACCGGATTGCGCTTCGTGCTGTTCCCGCCGCTGGTGGTGATCGGATTCGAGATGCTCGGCCACACCGCGATCTGCCCGTGGGCGCGGCGGCCGCTTGTGCTGCCGGTCGCCTGCTTCCTCACTGCGCTGGGCGGATTCGTATCGTGGAGGCTGCTGGGCGTCACCCCGCTCGCCGCGGCGTGCAGTATGGCGTGGGGAATCGCGGTGCTCCGGATCTTCGACCTGCACGTGCCGCCGGCGCTGGCGGTTGCGCTGCTTCCGCTGGTGATGGATTCGCCGGGGCCGACCTATCCGGTGGCCGTCGGGCTCGGCACCGCCCTGCTCTCTGCGTGGTTCCTCGCCTGGCAGCGGATTTCCAGCGCCACAGCCTGAACGACATTTATTCGTTATTCGTGATGACTGTCGTGGGCGCGGCATCCCGCCCTACTGAATAATTCCGCGCCTAATCACCCGCGCGGCATCCCGAGCAGGCGTTCCGCGATGATGTTGCGCTGGATCTCAGAGGTGCCCTCCTCGATCGTGTTGCCGCGCGCGCGCAGAGTCCCGTACTGCCATCGCCCGCCGTCGACTACATGCGCCGAACCCTCGTCGAGCGCCGCGCGCGGACCTTGGATCGCCAGCGCGAATTCGTTCATCCGCTGGTTGAGCTCGCTCCACATCAACTTGGCAATCGAGCCTTCGGGGCCGGGCGTGCCGCCGCGCAGCAGGTGCGAGAAGTTGCGGTAGGCGAGATACTTGAACGCTTCGAGGTCGACGTGGAACTGCGCCAGCGTCTGGCGGATCACGCGCGGGCTGAGCGGCGTCGCGTGCTCGGCTATCGCGCGCGCAGCCATCGCCTTGAGGTCGTCGAACGTGTTTCTGAAGCGCATCACGAGCGAGAGCGCGAGCGTCGCGCGCTCATTCATCAACGTGGTCAGCGCGACGTTCCATCCGCCGCCCTGCGGCCCAAGCAGATTGGCGCGCGGCACCCGCACCTCGTCGAAGAAGAGCTGATTGAACTCCTCCTCACCGGTGAGCTGGCGCAGCGGGCGCACGGTGATACCGGGGCTGTGCATGTCGACCAACAGGTAGCTGAGCCCGCGATGCTTGGGCGCGGCGGGGTCGGTGCGCACCAGCGCGAACATGCGGTCGGCGTAGCGGCTGCGCGAGGTCCACACCTTCTGCCCGTTGACCACGAAATGGTCGCCCTTGAGCTCCGCGCGGGTGCGCAACGAGGCCAGATCCGAGCCGGCGCCGGGCTCCGAATATCCCTGGCACCAGATTTCCTCGGCGCGCAGCATCGGCGGCAGGTAGCGGCGCTTCTGCTCTTCGGTGCCGAAGGTGATAAGCGTGGGGCCCAGCAGGTTGATGGCCTGGGCGCCGATCACGCCCGGAGC